>NZ_JAMJPH010000012.1:0-227546 GCF_023554635.1 Nocardioides bruguierae | reverse complement strand
GTGGGGACCACCGGGGCGCCCCCAACAACCCCGTAGTCGGCAGTAGCTTCCTGAATGTTGCTGCCGACTCGGCGGTTCAGTGGTGGACGGCGGCCGGCTCCCCGCGCAGGAACGCCGCGAGCCGGACGGCCAGCGCCACCACGAGGTAGGGCCAGAACGCGAGCAGGGCGAGCAGCCCGCCGAGCACCGCACCGGGGCGCGCCGCCAGCGAGGCGCCGACGCCCGCGCCCACGGTCACGAACACCGCGAGCATCGCCACCCACGCGAACCGCTCGGTGCTCCGCTGGAGCGCCCGGCTGAGCCGACGGCCGAGGCGGGTGCGGGCGGAGCGGGGCGCGAGGTCGTGCCCGGGCGCGGAGGCGATCACCCGGGCGAGGCTAGGGCGGCCCGGTGACCGGCGGGTGACGGGCAGGTGAGCGGTCGCCCCGGGCGGTCTCAGCCCCCCGCCACGTCCCGGACGAGGCGGGCGACCGCGTGCGCGGCAGGCCCCGCGTCCGCGTGGTGCGCGAGGACGAGGTCGACGTCCTCGGCCCGGGCCAGCGGCACGTAGGCGACCCCGTCGAGCCGCAGCGCCTGCACCGACGCCGGTACCAGCGCGACCCCGAGCCCGGCGGCGACGAAGACCGCGAGCGTGGCGGTCTCCCCCACCTCCAGCACCTCGCGCGGGGCGAAGCCGGCGCGGGCGCAGGCCTCGAGCACGCGGCCGTGCATGGCCGAGCGGTGGCCGGACGGGTGCGTCACGAGCACCTCGTCGGCCAGCGCGGCCAGGTCGACGACCCCGGCGGCCGCCGCGGGGTGGGCGGTCGGCAGGACGGCCACGAGCGGCTCGGCCCGCAGCGGCGTGACGACCAGGTCGTGCGTGGGCTCGGCACCGGGCCGCAGCACCGCCAGGTCGAGCGAGCGCTCGCGCACCGCGTCCAGGAGCGCGGGGGCGAGCTGCTCGCCGCGCAGGTCGAGCGTCACCCCGGGCAGGTCCTCGCGGGCACGCCTGGCCAGGCGGGGCAGGACGTCGTAGGTGGCGGTGCCGACGAAGCCCACCGAGCAGCGGCCGAGCCGACCGGCGGCGACCTGGGCGAGGTCCGCGGTGGTGCGCTCCAGGTCGCCGAGGACGGCCCGCGCCCGCTCCTCCAGCAGCCGGCCGGCGTCCGTCAGCGCGACCCGGCGCGTGGAGCGGTCGACCAGCCGCACGCCGACCTCGCGCTCGAGCTGCTGCAGCTGCTGGGAGAGCGCCGGCTGGGCCAGGTGCAGCCGGGCGGCGGCGCGGCCGAAGTGCTGCTCCTCGGCGAGCGCGACGAAGGATCTCAAGTGACGCAGCTCCACGTGTCCAGCCTGCCACCAGCGCTGATAAGTCACCAGTATCAATAGAGGCCAACTTCGTATTGGCGTCGATCAATCGACGGTGCCACCGTCGGACCCGTGACCGCCAGCTACCTCTACACCGCCGCCCGGACGCCGTTCGGACGCTTCAACGGTGCGCTCGCCGACGTCCGCCCCGACGACCTGGCGGCCACCGCCCTGCGCGCCGTGCTCCAGCGCGCGCCGGGGCTGACCGGCGACGGCCAGGCCACCGGCGCGGCCGTCGACGACGTGGTCTGGGGCTGCGCCAACCAGGCGGGCGAGGACAACCGCAACGTCGGGCGCATGGCCGTGCTGCTCTCCGGCCTGCCGGTCTCGGTGCCGGCGACCACGGTCAACCGGCTCTGCGGGTCCTCCCTGGACGCCGCGATCAGCGGCTCCCGCGCGATCGAGACCGGCGACGCGGACGTCGTCGTGGCCGGCGGCGTGGAGTCGATGACCCGTGCACCGTGGGTGCTGCCCAAGCCGTCGCGCGCCTACCCGGCCGGGGACGTCACCGCCGTCTCCACGACGCTCGGCTGGCGGCTGGTCAACGAGCGGATGCCGGCGGAGTGGACCGCCTCGCTCGGCGAGTGCAACGAGCAGGTCGCCGACGACCACGGCATCTCCCGCGAGCGGCAGGACGCCTTCGCCGCCCGCTCCCACACGCTGGCCGCGGCCGCCTGGGACGCCGGGTTCTACGACGACCTCGTCGTGCCCGTCGACGGCGTCGACCTGGACCGGGACGAGTCGATCCGCCCCGGCTCGACGCCCGAGACGCTCGCCGACCTCAGGCCCGCCTTCCGCACGGACGGCTCCATCACCGCCGGCAACGCCTCCCCGCTGAGCGACGGGGCCGCCGCCGTCCTGATCGGCTCCGAGGCCGCTGCCGACACCCTGGGCCTGGCACCGCTCGCCCGCGTGGCCGGCCGTGGCGTGCACGCGCTCGCCCCGCAGGAGTTCGGCCTCGCGCCCGTCGAGGCCGCCAACAGGGCCCTGGCCCGCGCCGGCATCACCTGGGCCGACGTCGATGCCGTCGAGCTGAACGAGGCCTTCGCGGTGCAGTCGCTGGCCTGCGTGGACGCCTGGAAGGTCGACCCCGAGATCGTCAACGCCAAGGGCGGGGCGATCGCGCTCGGTCACCCCCTGGGCGCCTCGGGCGCCCGCGTGCTGGCGACCCTCGCGGCCCGGCTGGTGGAGTCGGGCGGCCGCTGGGGCGTGGCCGCCATCTGCATCGGCGTCGGCCAGGGCCTGGCCGTGGTGCTGGAGAACGTGACGGGGCCGCAGCGATGAGCGCCCGGGTGCTGGACTCCTACGCGGAGTCGGTCGCCGACGTTGCGGACGGCTCGACCGTGCTGGTCGGCGGGTTCGGCATGGCCGGCATGCCCGTCGAGCTGATCGACGCCCTCATCGACCAGGGCGCGAAGGACCTCGTCATCGTGTCCAACAACGCCGGCAACGGGGACACCGGCCTGGCCGCGCTGCTGGCCGCCAAGCGGGTGCGCAAGGTGATCTGCTCGTTCCCGCGGCAGAGCGACTCGTGGGTCTTCGACGGCCTCTACCGCGCCGGCGAGATCGAGCTCGAGGTCGTGCCGCAGGGCAACCTCGCCGAGCGGATGCGCGCGGCCGGCGCCGGGATCGGCGCGTTCTTCTGCCCCACCGGTGTCGGCACGCCGCTGACCGAGGGCAAGGAGATCCGCGAGATCGACGGCCGAGCCTACGCCCTGGAGTACCCCATCAAGGGGGACGTCGCCCTGATCAAGGCCCACACGGCCGACCGGATGGGCAACCTCGTCTACCGCAGGACCGCCCGCAACTTCGGCCCCGTGATGGCGACCGCGGCCCGCACCGTGATCGCCCAGGTCGGGCACGTCGTCGAGGTCGGCGGGCTCGACCCCGAGACCGTCGTGACCCCGAGCATCTACGTCGACCGGGTCGTGTGCCCCGGCGCCCAGGAGGCCTGACCGATGAGCACCCCCGCGTCCACCGGGACCGCCCCGCGCGACAAGCACACGCTGGCCGCCGCGATCGCCCGCGACGTCCCCGACGGCGCCTACGCCAACCTCGGCATCGGCCAGCCGACGCTGGTCTCGGACCACCTGCGGCCCGGCTCCGGCGTCGTGCTGCACACCGAGAACGGGATGCTGAACTTCGGGCCGGCTGCCGTCGAGGACGAGGTGGACGAGGAGCTGATCAACGCCGGCAAGATCCCCGTCACCGAGCTGCCGGGGGCGGCGTACTTCCACCACGCCGACTCCTTCGCCATGATGCGCGGCGGCCACCTGGACGTGTGCGTGCTCGGCGCCTTCCAGGTGTCGGCGAACGGCGACCTGGCCAACTGGCACACGGGCGCGCCCGACGCGATCCCGGCGGTCGGCGGCGCCATGGACCTCGCCATCGGCGCCGAGCAGGTCTGGGTGATGATGACGCTGTTCGCCAAGGACGGCTCGCCCAAGGTCGTCCCGGCCTGCACGTACCCGCTGACCGGCCTGGCCTGCGTGGACCGGGTCTACACCGACCTGGCCACCTTCGAGATCACCGCGTCGCGGGGGCGCGCCGACGGTGCACTGCTGGTGCGTGACCTGTCGGGCACCACGCTCTCCGCGCTGTCCGACCGGCTCGAGGTGCCGGTCGTCCTGGCCTGACCCCAGGGGCCCTCGAGATCGCCGCCTCAGCGGTGCCCGTCGAAGAAGTCGGTGAGCAGGGCGGCGCACTCGGCCTGCAGCACCCCGCCGACCACCTCGGGGCGGTGGTTGAGCCGGCGGTCGCGGACGACGTCCCACAACGAGCCGGCCGCGCCGGCCTTGTCGTCCCAGGCGCCGAGGACGACGCGGTCGACTCGCGAGAGCACCGCGGCACCCGCGCACATCGTGCACGGCTCGAGGGTGACGACGAGCGTGCCGCCGCTCAGACGCCACTCCCCGCGGGTGCGGGCGGCCTCGCGCAGCGCGACCACCTCGGCGTGGCCGGTCGGGTCGCCGGTGGCCTCGCGCAGGTTGTGCCCGCGGCCCCAGACCTCGCCGTCCGGGCCGACCACCACGGCGCCGATCGGCACGTCACCGCCCGCGGGCGCGAGGCGCGCCTGCGCCAGGGCGAGGCGCATCGCGGGCTCGAAGCGGTCGGACGGCGGCATGGCCCCATCCTCCCAGCCCGCGGTGACCGACGTGCGAGGCCGGCGGTGGAACCTCGACGACCGGAGGCGGGTCAGGCGGGGCTGAGGCCCACCGCGTCGTCGAACAGCTCGCCGAACCCGAGGCGGCGCGCGAGGTCGGAGAGCACCTCGTCGAGGTACTCGGCGTCGGCGGTGTCGTCGAGCAGGTCCTCCATCTCGGGCGCCCCGATGCCGAGGTCGCCGAGCACGTCGAGGTGGCCGACCGGGTCGCCCAGGTCGTCGTCGTCCTGGTCGTCGACGTCGAGGAAGTCCAGCACCGAGGCGGCGAGGTCGTAGTCCTCGGCGGCGGAGCCGTCCGAGAGCAGCACCCGGGTCTCGGGGCCGGCCACGCGCACGAGCACGAAGAACTCGTCCGCGACGGCGATCATCGCGACCGCGTCGGTGCCCATCTCGGACAGCGCGTCGGCCACGTCCTCGACGTCCTCGAGGTCGTCCTCGGCCAGCTCGGCGACGGTCCACCAGCCGTCCTCGCGGTACGCCACGAGGGCGACGTCGACCTCGCCCAGGTCGTCGCTCACGCTCTGCTCGTCCACGCTCGGGCCTCCGCTCACCCAGCACGCACCGGCGCCCACCGGCACCACCAATGTGACAGAGACCGACGACAGGGGCCAGTGCTTTCCGCAACGCCGGTGTCGGGGCGATCCGGTCCGGGCACGTGCGCGCACGTCACGCGGACGGGCGCGCGACGGCCGCGGCCCCGTAGGCTGCCGCCCATGCGCACCCACGTCGTGGACCACCCGCTCGTCACCCACAAGCTCACCACCCTGCGGGACGAGAGCACGGACTCCCCGACGTTCCGGCACCTCACCGACGAGCTCGTCGCGCTGCTGGCCTACGAGGCCACCCGCGAGGTCCGGGTCGTCCCGGTCGAGATCACCACCCCGGTCGCGCCGACCACCGGCGTCCGCCTGGCCTCGCCCAAGCCCCTGGTCGTGCCGATCCTGCGCGCCGGCCTCGGCATGCTGGACGGCTTCATGCGGCTCGTGCCGACCGCCGAGGTCGGCTTCCTCGGGATGGTCCGCAACGAGGAGACCCTCGAGGCCTCGACCTACGCCAACCGGCTGCCGGACGACCTGGCCGGCCGCCAGTGCTACGTGCTGGACCCGATGCTGGCCACCGGCGGCACCCTGGCGGCGGCCATCCGGTTCCTCGTCGACCGGGGTGCCGACCACATCACCGCGATCTGCCTGCTCACCGCCCCGGAGGGCACCCAGCGGCTCGAGGAGGAGCTCGCCGACATCGACGTGCCGGTCACCGTCGTCACCGCGGCGATGGACGAGCGGCTCAACGAGAAGGGCTACATCGTCCCGGGCCTCGGCGACGCGGGCGACCGCCTCTACGGCATCGCGCACTGACGCGCTCACCCGGCCGGGTGCCGGGCACCCGCCACGTACGCTGACCCGGTGACACCCGCCGACGAACCACCGCTCGCGGTCGTCGTCCCCGAGTGGTGGCGCGGCCCGTCCCCCGAGGACATGCGCCGGTTCATGCTGGAGCACCGCTTCGGCATGGAGGAGGTCGTCACCAAGCTGTCGATCCTGCGCGAGGAGTTCGCGCACCTGCACACCGACAACCCGATCGAGCACGTCTCCTCGCGGCTGAAGTCGATCCCCAGCCTCGTCGAGAAGATGCAGCGCAAGGGCATCGCGGCCGAGTCCGGCCCGTCGATGACGCAGATCCGCGAGCGGGTCACCGACATCGCCGGCGTCCGCGTCGTGTGCAGCTTCGTCTCCGACGTCTACCACGTCTTCGACCTGCTCACGGCGCAGAGCGACGTGACCGTGCGCGAGGTGCGCGACTACATCACAGCGCCCAAGGGCAACGGGTACCGCAGCCTGCACGCGCTGGTGGAGGTGCCGGTGTTCCTCTCGGCGGGCCAGGTGCCCGTGCTGGTGGAGGTGCAGCTGCGCACCATCGCCATGGACTTCTGGGCCAGCCTCGAGCACAAGATCTACTACAAGTACCGCCGCGAGGTGCCCGGCGACCTGCTCGACGGGCTGCACCAGGCCGCCGACACGGCCGCCAGCCTCGACACCACCATGGAGGGGCTGCACCAGGAGATCCGCGGCCTCGAGCCGCTGCCCGCCGAGGTGGTCGCGCGGCTCCAGGGCGGCCAGGGCGGGGACGAGGCGCTGCGCGACGCCCTCAAGCACCTGGCCGACTGAGCGATCGGTGGTCGAGGTGCGAGGAGCGCGAGCGACGAGCCTCGAGACCGCCGCACCCGACCTGCGACCTCAGACGTGCGTGCCGAGCAGGGTGCCGATCAGGAACGTCACGAGCATCGCGAACAGGCCGCCACCGACGTTGCGCAGGATCGCCCGCGTCCGCGGCGCCTCGCCGAACCAGGCGCTCGCCCAACCGGTGACGGCCAGCGCCGCCGCCACGGCGACCACCGTGACCGGCACCCGCCACGAGGCCACGACCAGCACGATCGTCAGCAGCGGCAGCAGCGCGCCCACGGTGAACGACGCCATCGAGGCGAACGCCGCGCTCCAGGGGTTGGTGAGGTCGTCGGGGTCGATGCCCAGCTCGGCCTCGGCGTGGGCCCGCAGGGCGTCGTGCTCGGTGAGCTGGACGGCCACCTCGCGCGCCAGCTCGGGGGTCAGCCCCTTGCCCTCGTAGATCCCGGCGAGCTCGTCGAGCTCCTCCTCGGGGGTCTCGGCCAGCTCCTGCCGCTCGACGGCCAGCACGGCCTTCTCGGAGTCGCGCTGGGTGCTGACGGAGACGTACTCGCCGGCGCCCATGCTCAGTGCGCCGGCGACGAGGCCGGCGACACCGGCGATGACCAGGGCGCCCCGGTCGGTGGTCGCGCCGGCGACACCGACGACGATGCCTGCGGTGGAGACGATCCCGTCGTTGGCCCCCAGCACGGCCGCCCGCAGCCAGTTCAGCCGGGCGTGCAGCGAGTCGTCGTGGGGCTCGTCGTGGGTGGCGCCCTCGGCGCCCTCGTCGAGGGTCCCGGAGGTCGGTGCGGAGGTCATGGGGCGATCATCCTGCGTCGACGGGGTGTGCGTCCACGCAGGTCAGGCTGGCCTCACCCGTCCGCGTCGTCACGTCCCCGGCTCCGGGGCGGGCTCCGGCACGGGCTCCTGGGCCTGCTCCTGGGCGGCGTGCCGGGGCATGACGAGCCCGGCCGCGAAGAGCAGCAGCACGACCACGGAGGAGGCCACGAAGACGGTGCGGACGGCGGGGTGCAGCACGTCCGCCCCCACCGCCTCCAGGGACGGGGCGGCGCCGCCGAGCCGGGAGGTGACCACCGCGTTGGCCAGGGCACCGAAGGCCGCGGTCCCCAGCACGCTGCCCAGGGACCGGGAGAAGACGAGAGTGCCCGTGGCGACGCCCCGCTGCTGCCAGGCGACGCTGGTCTGCGCCGCCACGATGGAGGGGCTGATCACGAGGCCGAAGCCGAGCCCCAGCACGAAGCACGGCAGGGCCAGCATGAGCAGCGGGCTGCTCGGGCCGACGAGCAGCAGCAGCGACCCACCGACCGTGGCGATCACCGCGCCGGTGAGCATGGTCGCGCGGTAGCCGAAGCGGAGGTAGAGGCGGCCGGCGTTGCTCGCGGCGATCGGCCAGCCGAGCAGCATCGCGGCCAGCGCCAGCCCGGAGACCAGGGCGCCCTGGCCCAGCACCCCTTGGGCGTAGAGCGGCACGTAGGTGGTGAGGCCGAGCATGAGCACGCCCACCACGGCGCCGCCGAGCACGCCGGCCAGCACGACGCGGTGCGTGAAGACCCAGGTCGGCAGGACGGGCGCGGCAGCCCGGCGCTCCACCTGCGCGAACGCCACCAGCGCGAGGACGGCGAGGGCGAGCAGGCCGAGGCTCGTCGGCGAGGACCACGCCCAGTGGACGCCACCCTCGAGCAGCGCCAGCAGCAGCGCCACGCCGCCGACGGCCAGCAGGGCCGAGCCGAGGACGTCCACCTTCTGCCGGGTGCGGGCCACCTTCTCGTCGAAGTTGCGCAGCAGCACCACGGCCGCCACGAGGCCCAGCGGCAGGTTGATCGCGAAGATCCACCGCCAGGACAGGTAGTCGGCGAAGATCCCGCCCAGGGTCGGGCCGACCACGGACGAGACCGCCCACACGGCGGCCACGTAGCCTTGGACGACGGCCCGCTCGGCGGCCGAGTAGAGGTCACCGAGGATGGTCATGCCGACGGGCTGGATGGCGCCGGCGCCGAGCCCCTGCACGGCCCGGAAGACGATCAGCGGGACCATCCCCCACGCCACCGTGCACAGCAGCGAGCCGAGCACGAACAGGCCGATCCCGACCATCGCCATCGGCTTGCGGCCGAACTGGTCCGAGAGCTTCGCGTACAGCGGCGTGCTGACCGCCTGGGCCAGCAGGTAGACGCTGAACAGCCAGGGGAACTGGGTGAACCCGCCCAGGTCGTCGACCACCGCCGGCACCGCGGTCGCCAGGATCGTGGCGTCCACCGCCACCAACGCCACGCTCAGCATGACGGCCAGCAGGACGGGGCCGCGCTCGGAGCGCAGGCCCACGGAGGCGCGGGTGGGCCGGCTGCCGGCGGTGGTGGTCACGACCAGCCGCAACCGGTCGCCGGTGGCAACCATTCCCGCCGTGCCGGGTCAGGGCTCGTCGGGCGATCCGGTGGTCGAAGGATCCGGTGGTCGAGCGCCGTCTGGGGTCAGAGGCCGAGGTCGCGGCCGATGAGCTCCTTCATGATCTCGTTGGAGCCGGCCCAGATCTTGGAGACGCGGGCGTCGCGCCAGGCGCGGGCGACCCGGTACTCGTTCATGAAGCCGTACCCGCCGTGCAGCTGCACGCAGTGGTCGAGGATCGAGTTCTGGATCTCCGACGTCCACCACTTCGCCTTGGCCGCGTCGATGGGCGTGAGCTGCTTCTGGGAGTGGGCGAGCACGCACTGGTCCACGTAGGCCTGGGTGACGTCGACCTGCGTGAAGAGCTCGGCGAGCAGGAACTTGTTGTGCTGGAAGGAGCCGATCGGCGAGCCGAACGCCGCACGCTCCTTGGTGTACTCCAGCGTCTCCAGCAGGATCTGCTTGGCGTGGGCGAGGTTGGAGATCGCGCAGCCCAGCCGCTCCTGCGGCAGCTTCTGCATCATGTGGATGAACCCGCCGTCCACCTGGCCGACGACGTCGGCCTCGGTGACGCGGAGGTTCTCGAAGAAGAGCTCGGCGGTGTCGGACTCGTCCTGCCCGACCTTGTCGAGCTTGCGGCCGCGGCTGAAGCCCTCGGCGGAGGTCTCGATGCCGAACAGCGTGATGCCGCGGGCGCCCTTCTCGGGGCTGGTGCGCACGGCGGTGACCACCAGGTCGGCCGAGTAGCCGTTGGTGATGAACGTCTTCGAGCCGTTGACCACCCAGCCGTCCCCGTCCTTGACGCCGGTGGTCTTCAGCGCGGCGAGGTCGGAGCCGCCGGAGGGCTCGGTCATGCCGATGGCGCACAGCAGCTCGCCGCTGGCGGCCTGCGGCAGCCACCGCTCGTGCTGCTCGGGGGTGCCGAGCTCGACGAGGTAGGGCGCCACGATGTCGGCGTGGATGCCGACGCAGCTGGAGAGCGCGGCGTTGACGAAGGAGAGCTCCTCCATCAGCACCGCGTTGAACCGGTAGTCGCCGTCCTTGAGGTCGCCGGCGCCGCCGAACTGCTCGGGGATCTCCAGGCCGAGGAAGCCCTGCTTGCCGGCCTCGAGCCAGAACTCGCGCGGGAGCGCCTTCTGCTCGGCGTGCTCCTCCACGTGCGGCACCACCGACCGCTGCAGGAACTCACGCACCGAGTCTCGGAAGGCCTCGTGGTCGTCGTCGTAGATCGTCCGCTCCATGTGACCCAGACTACGCCGGAAGGCTACTGTTCGGTAACCACTTCTTCCGCGACGTCCTCGTCGGCGGCCGGGACGTCGGGCAGGCGCTTGGCGAAGCGCTCCCACGCTGCCTGGCGCGTGACCCCGAGGGTGCGGCCGATGTGGGCCCAGGAGATGCCCGACTGTCGCGCCACCGCGACCCAGGTGAACAGGAAGCGCTCCATCTGCCGGGAGGCAGCCACGATCCGGGGCAGGGTCTCGAGGATCTCGGCCTGCGAGCGGTCCTTCCACGGCACGTCGGCCGCGTCGGGCTCGGCACTGCCGGTCACGAGCCGGTGCGCGTCGGCGACGCAGTCGGCGCACACGACGACACCGAAGCCGCCGACCATCCGGTCGCCCGCACCGCCGGTGCGGCCGCACATGCTGCACGTCTTGCCCTCGGGCGTCAGCAGCAGGGGTCGCTCGCGTCTCTCGAAGGGGTCCATGTCACACCGATCGTCCAGGGGGATGGCGACGTGAGCGCCTCGGTCAGGAAGAGCTGAACGCGTGGTACCCGGAACCCGCGGGTCCGATCATGACAGAGCGCGGGGCGCACGTCAGGGGTCGTGGAGAACATGTCCGTCCTCCCGGTGGCTGCCTCCGAGCTCCGGAAGGCCGACGGCCACCCACGTCGGGACATGACGTGGGTGGCCGTCGGCGTGCGCTGAGGCGAGGGGTGGTGCGGGCGGACGCTCCCCGAGGGCGTCCGTCCGGCGGGTGGTCGGGAGAGGGTCAGACGCCGGCGTGGGCACGCTCGTCGGCGTGCTCGGCCTCGGCGTCGGGGAGGCGCTTGGCGAAGCGCTCCCAGGCGGCCTGGCGGGTCGTGCCCACCACGCCACCGATGCGGGCCCAGCTGAGCCCGCCGTCCCGCGCCCGGCCGACCCAGGTGACGAGCATCTGCTCGGCCTGACGGGTCGACGAGAGGCAGCGGGCGAGGCCGGTGAGCAGGTCCGTGCCCGCCCAGCGGTCGGTCACCTCGCCGGCGGCGAGGCTGCGCGCGGCCTCCGCCGCACAGTCGGCGCAGATGCTGGCCGCGAACCCGGGGTACACCGGGGCACCCTGGGTGGGTTCGAGGCAGAAGCTGCAGGTGGTCTGGTTGTCGCTGAGCGCGCGGTCCCGAGTCGCGCGCTGGTCCTGGTCGGACGGTCGGGGAGTCACACCACGATGATGCACCACGAATCACCCGATCGGGCGACACGTGACCCGTCAGGGCCAGATGCACATGATGTCCACAGCGACCTGGCAGGCCCGTCCGGGCCACCCGGACCGCGTCGGGGTGGTCCTCACGGTGCAGTCCGGGCCCACCGGCGACGCGCTCAGTCGGTGGAGGAGCCCTCGCCCGCGAGCAGGTCGGTCACGTCCGGCAGACGGCGGGCGAAGCGCTCCCAGGCAGCCTGCCGCGTCGTGCCGAAGACGTCGCCGATGGCCGCCCACGAGTTGCCGTGGGCCCGGGCGATGGCCACCCAGGTGAAGAGGAACTCGTCCGCCTGGCGGGCGGAGGCCTTCATGATGCGGAGGCCGGCCAGGACGTCACCGTCGGTGCCGTCCTCCCAGTAGCTCCGCAGCTCTCCGCCGGCCGGGGGCGAGGCCTGGTCGTCGAGCATGTCGCGTGCACCGTCGATGCACGCACGGCAGATCATGGCGCCGTAACCACCCGCGAGAGGCCTGTCGGCCGTGGCACCGCGCCCGCAGAAGGAGCAGATCTTCCCCGTGGTGGTCTGCTCCACGGCGGCGTAGGTCTCACCGTCGTTCTCGGGTGCGCTGTTCATGTCGATGCATCTAACCAGTCAGGTGCCCGTAGACGATCGCGCAGGTCACACCGCAGAGGACCGGCGGCGTCCGTGTCGTGGACACCCTGTCGCGGACACTGGCCGTCGCGCCTCACCCCACGGTGACGCACACCGCGGCCCGCGGCTGCTTGAGTGGGGCGGCACAGGGGTACCTGCGTGGCGCCGGGTCGCGATCGTCACCCGGCCGCGCGGTGCGCCACCGCGCAGGACGAGGAGGCACCGCATGGAGATCTGGCCCGGCAACGCGTACCCGCTGGGTGCCACGTTCGACGGCACCGGCACGAACTTCGCCCTGTTCAGCGAGGTCGCCGAGCGCGTGGAGCTGTGCCTGTTCGACGACCCCGAGTCGTCGGCGGACGACGGCACGCTGGTCGAGACCCGGGTGGAGCTCACCGAGATCGACGCCCACGTGTGGCACTGCTACCTGCCGGCGGTCCAGCCGGGCCAGCGCTACGGCTACCGCGTCCACGGCCCGTGGGACCCCGAGGAGGGTCTGCGCTGCAACCCGAACAAGCTGCTGCTGGACCCCTACGCCAAGGCGACGTACCGGGAGATCGACTGGGACGAGAGCCTCTTCGGCTACCACTTCGGCGAGGAGGACTCCCGCAACGACGCCGACTCCGCGGCGCACATGACCCTCGGCGTGGTGATCAACCCGTTCTTCGACTGGGAGGGGGACCGGCGTCCGAACACCCCCTACAACGAGTCGATCGTCTACGAGGCCCACGTGAAGGGCCTGACGATGCTCCACCCCGACGTGCCCGAGGAGATGCGCGGCACCTACGCCGGCATCGCGCACCCGGCCGTCATCGAGCACCTGGTCAAGCTCGGCGTCAGCGCCATCGAGCTGATGCCGGTGCACCAGTTCATCCAGGACTCCACGCTGCTGGACAAGGGCCTGCGCAACTACTGGGGCTACAACACCCTCGGCTTCTTCGCCCCGCACGGCGACTACTCCTACTGGGCCCGCGACGAGCGCTACCGCGGCCAGCAGGTGCAGGAGTTCAAGGGCATGGTCAAGGCCCTGCACGAGGCGGGCATCGAGGTGATCCTGGACGTCGTCTACAACCACACGGCCGAGGGCAACCACCTCGGGCCGACCCTGTCGTTCAAGGGCATCGACAACGCCGCCTACTACCGCCTCGTCGAGGACGACCAGCGGTACTACATGGACTACACGGGCACCGGCAACAGCCTCAACGTGCGCCACCCGCACTCGCTGCAGCTGATCATGGACTCGCTGCGCTACTGGGTCACCGACATGCACGTCGACGGCTTCCGCTTCGACCTCGCCTCCACGCTGGCCCGCGAGTTCTACGACGTCGACAAGCTGGCCACGTTCTTCGAGCTCGTGCAGCAGGACCCGGTCGTCAGCCAGGTGAAGCTGATCGCCGAGCCCTGGGACGTCGGCCCCGGCGGCTACCAGGTCGGCGGGTTCCCTCCCCAGTGGTCGGAGTGGAACGGCAAGTACCGCGACACCGTGCGCGACTACTGGCGCGGCGAGGAGGGCATCGGCGACTTCGCCAGCCGCCTGGCCGGCTCCTCCGACCTCTACGAGCACTCGGGCCGTCGTCCGTTCGCCTCCATCAACTTCGTCACCGCCCACGACGGCTTCACCCTGCGTGACCTCGTCTCCTACAACGAGAAGCACAACGCCGCCAACGGCGAGGACAACAACGACGGCGAGAGCCACAACCGGTCGTGGAACCACGGCGTCGAGGGCCCCACGGACGACGCCGAGGTGCTGCGCCTGCGCGCCCGCGCCCAGCGCAACTTCCTCGCCACGCTGCTGCTCTCCCAGGGCGTGCCGATGCTGCTGCACGGCGACGAGGGCGGCCGCACCCAGGGCGGCAACAACAACACCTACGCGCAGGACTCCGAGATCTCCTGGATGCACTGGGAGGAGATGGACCGGCCGCTGGTCGAGTTCACCGCCGCCGTTGCCCGGCTCCGTCGCGAGCACCCGACGTTCCACCGCAAGCGGTTCTTCACCGGCACCGAGGTCCGCACCGGCCCCGAGGGCGAGGAGCGGCTCAACGACATCGTGTGGCTCGGGCCCGAGGGCCGTCCGATGGAGGAGAAGGACTGGGAGACCGAGGAGCACGTCATCGGCATGTACCTCAACGGTCACGGCATCGCCGGCAAGGACGCCCGCGGGCAGACCATCACCGACGACCACTTCCTGCTCTACTTCAACAACTGGCACGACGACGTGGAGATCACCCTCCCGCCGGAGGAGTTCTCCTCACGCTGGGTGGTCGCGCTCGACACCGCCGGCTCCAAGGACGAGCACGACACCGTCCGCTGCGACCACGGGCTGACGCTCAAGGGCCGCAGCATGGTGGTGCTCCAGGAGTGGACCGCTCCCCCGGTCGAGGTCGACCACTCCGTCGACGCCTCGATCGCGGCCCTGGCCGAGCACGCCGGGGCGGAGGCGGAGCAGGCGGAGCTGGCCGACACGGCGCCCGACGCCGAGGCGGTCGCCGAGCCTGCCCGGGACGCTGCCCCGGACGAGGGGGACGACGAGGCATGAGCACCCGGCCGACGTCCGCCCCCACCTCGACCTACCGGCTGCAGATCACCGCCGAGGACGACCTGTTCGCGGCCGCCGAGCGGCTGCCGTACCTGCGCGACCTGGGGGTGGACTGGGTCTACCTCTCCCCGATCCTGGCCGCCGAGCCGGGCTCCAGCCACGGCTACGACGTCGTCGCCCACGACCACCTCGACGCCTCCCGCGGCGGCGAGGCCGGCCTCGCGGCGCTCTCGCGCCGGGCCCGCGAGCTGGGCATGGGCGTGCTGGTCGACATCGTGCCCAACCACGTCGGCGTCGCCACCCCGAGCGAGGACCCGTGGTGGTGGGAGGTGCTGATGCTGGGCCGCGACGCCCCGCACGCGCACGCATTCGACGTGGACTGGGACGCCTCCGGCCAGCGGCTGCAGATGCCGGTGGTGGGCACGGACGACGTCCGCGCCGACGGGACGATCGACCACCTCTCCCTGGTGGAGACCGAGCGCGGCCTGGAGCTGCACTACTGGGACAACGCCTTCCCCGTGGCGCCCGGCACCGCCTCCGGGGTGGACGACGACCCGGTGGCCGTGCACGCCCGGCAGCACTACGAGCTGGTCGACTGGCACCGCGCCGACGACGCCCTGAACTACCGCCGGTTCTTCGCGGTGAACACGCTCGCGGCGGTGCGCGTGGAGGAGCCGGACGTCTTCGCCGAGACCCACGTCGAGATCGGCCGCTGGTTCCGCGAGGGGCTGGTCGACGGGCTGCGGGTCGACCACCCCGACGGCCTGCGCGACCCCAAGAAGTACCTGGAGGACCTCGCGGAGCTGACCGGCGGGGCCTACGTGCTGGTCGAGAAGATCCTCGAGCCCGGCGAGGAGATGCCGTCCGCGTGGGCCACCGAGGGCACCACCGGCTACGACGCGCTCGCGATGGTCGAGCGGGTGCTGGTCGACCCGAGCGGAGAGGAGCCGCTCACGGCGCTGGACGCCCGGCTGCGCGGCGGCGAACCTGCCGACTTCCACGCGATGGTGCACGACCTCAAGCGCGAGGTCGCCGACGGCATCCTGCACAGCGAGGTGAACCGGCTCGTGCGCGAGCTGCGCCGGTTCCTGCCGACGCTCTCGCCCTACCGCTGCCAGGACGCGGTGGGCGAGCTGCTCACCTGCTTCCCGGTGTACCGCTCGTACCTGGCGCTCGGCCCCACGCCCGACGAGCCGGACCTCACCGGCGTCGAGCACCTGGACGCCGCGTTCGCCGCGGCCCGCGCGCACCGCCCGGACCTGGTCGAGACGTTCGACGTCCTCGAGCCGTGGTTGCACGACCCGGCGCTGGCCGCGACGAGGCGGTTCCAGCAGACCTCCGGCATGGTGATGGCCAAGGGCGTGGAGGACTGCGCGTTCTACCGCTACCCGCGGCTCACCTCGCTCACCGAGGTCGGCGGCGACCCGGCCGAGTTCTCCCTGTCGGTCGGCGGCTGGCACGAGGCGATGACCGCCCGCCAGGAGCACTGGCCCCTGGCGATGACCACGCTCTCCACCCATGACACCAAGCGCGGCGAGGACGTCCGCGCGCGGATCACGGCGCTGGCCGAGGTGCCCGAGCGCTGGTCGCAGGTGCTGGACGTGCTGCTGGCCGCGTCCCCACTGCCCGACCCGGTCTTCGGCAACCTGCTGTGGCAGGCCGTGCTGGGGGCGTGGGGCAGCGACCCCGACGACGTCCTGCGCGAGCGTCTGCACGGGTACGCGATGAAGGCGATGCGCGAGGCCGGCGACCGCACCACCTGGACGGAGCCGGACGAGGCCTACGAGGCGGCCGTGCACGCGGCCGTCGACGCCGCTTTCGACCACCCTGAGGCCCGCGAGCTGCTCGACGGCCTGGTGGCCGACCTGCTGCCGGCGGCCTGGTCGAACACGCTGGCCGCGAAGCTGCTGGCCCTGACGATGCCGGGCGTGCCCGACGTCTACCAGGGCTCGGAGCTGCTCGAGCAGTCGCTGGTCGACCCCGACAACCGCCGCCGCGTCGACTTCGGGCACCGGGCCGCGGTGCTGGCCGGCGAGACCGGGGACGACGCCGCCGACAAGCTGCACGTGGTCACCACCGCGCTGCACCTGCGCCGCGACAGCCCCGACCTGTTCACCGGCTACACCCCCGTCGAGGTGACGGGCGAGGCGGCCGAGCACGTCCTGGCGTTCGACCGCGGCGGCGCGATCACGGTGATCACCCGCATGTCGCAGAAGCTGGCCGAGCGCGGCGGCTGGGGCGACACCCGGCTGCTGCTGCCCTCGACCCAGGACGCCCCCGCCGCCTCGGGGCAGGGCAGCGCGCACGCCTGGCACGACGCCCTCACCCGACGCGGCACGGACGGCCTGCTCGCCGACCTGCTCGCCACCCACCCCGTCGCCCTGCTCGTGAAGGAGCCCTGATCCGCTGATGGCCACCCCGCTGACCAAGCCCGGCCGCGGCCCGTTCGACGTCTGGGCACCGAAGCCCTCCTCCGTCTCGCTGCGTCTCGGTGACGGTTCCACCGTGCCCATGACCACGGTGCCGATGACGCGGGGCTCGGACGGGTGGTGGACGCCGGCGGAGCCGGTGCCCGCCGACGGCCCCGTGGACTACGGCTACCTGCTCGACGAGGACGACACCCCGCGACCCGACCCCCGCTCGGCGCAGCAGCCCGCCGGCGTCCACGGCCTCTCGCGATGGTCCGCCGACGAGCCGTACGCGTGGGGCGACGCCGGCTGGACCGGCCGTCAGCTGGGCGGGTCGGTGATCTACGAGCTGCACGTCGGCACGTTCACGCCCGGCGGGACGCTGGACTCCGCGATCGAGCGGCTCGACCACCTGGTCGAGCTCGGTGTGGACCTGGTGGAGCCGCTGCCGGTCAACGCGTTCGGCGGCACGCACAACTGGGGCTACGACGGGGTCGGCTGGTTCGCCGTCACCGAGAACTACGGCGGGCCCGACGCCTACCGGCGGTTCGTGGACGCCTGCCACGCCCGCGGCCTCGGGGTCGTGCAGGACGTCGTCTACAACCACCTCGGCCCGTCGGGGAACTACCTGCCGATGTTCGGCTCGTACCTCAAGACCGGCCGCAACACGTGGGGCGACCTGCTCAACCTCGACGAGGACGGCTCGGCCGAGGTGCGTCGCTACATCCTCGACAACGTGCGCATGTGGTTCGCCGAGTACCACGTGGACGCCCTGCGGCTGGACGCCGTGCACGCGCTGCGCGACTCCGCCCACCGGCACCTGCTGGAGGAGATGGCGATCGAGACCGCTGCCCTCTCGACGACGCTCGGGCGTCCGCTGACGCTGATCGCCGAGTCCGACCTCAACGACCCGCGCCTCATCACCCCGCGCGAGGCCGGCGGCTACGGCCTCGACGCGCAGTGGAGCGACGACTTCCACCACGCCGTGCACGTCGCCCTGACCGGGGAGACCACCGGCTACTACGCCGACTTCGAGCCGCTCTCGGCGCTGGCGAAGGTGTGCGAGCGCGGGTTCTTCCACGACGGCACGTACTCCTCCTTCCGCGGCCGCGACCACGGCGTGCCCGTCGACACCGCGCACATGCCCACGTGGCGGCTCGTGGTCTGCAACCAGAACCACGACCAGATCGGCAACCGGGCGATCGGCGACCGGCTCACCGAGCACCTCGACGAGCACCAGCTCGGGTGCGCGGCGCTGCTGACGCTGGCCGGACCGTTCACCCCGATGCTGTTCCAGGGCGAGGAGTGGGGCGCCACCACGCCGTTCCAGTTCTTCACCTCCCACACCGAGCCCGAGCTCGGCAAGGCGACCGCCGAGGGCCGCATCGCCGAGTTCGCGGAGATGGGGTGGGACCCGGCCGTCGTCCCCGACCCGCAGGACCCCGAGACCTTCACCCACTCGAAGCTCGACTGGGCCGAGCCCTCCTCGGGCCACCACGCGCGGCTCCTGGCGCTCTATCGGCTGCTCGGGTCGCTGCGACGCACCGAGCCCGCGCTCACCGACCCCGGCTTCGGCTCGGTCACGGCCCACGCGGACGAGGCGGAGCGGCTGTTCACGCTGGACCGGACGTCGTCCGCGGGCGGTGCGCCCGTGCGGCTGGTGCTGAACCTGGCTCCCCTGCCGGCGAGCGTGGACGTGCCGGACGGTGCGGTCGTGCTGGCGAGGACCGGTGATCCGGCCGACTCCGACGTGAGCGTCTCGGGCTCCACCCTGAGCCTCGCCGGCCACGCCGGCGTCCTGCTGCGCCTGCCCTGACCTTCCGGTGATCGAGGAGGTTGCGCAGCAACCGTCGCGAGACCGAGGCCCCCGCTGGTCGAGCAGGGAGGAGCCCAGGCGACGACCGGGCGTCGAGACCACGTCCCGCGCTCGGCCTGCCAGGATGTCCCCGTGTTCAGCCTCCCGCGTCGCGCGTTCTCGCTCGTCCTGCTGCTGGTCGCCGCCCTGCTGCTGCCGGTGTGGCTCGTGTCGTCGTGGACGACGTCGCTGGTGACCGACACCGACGCCTACGTGGAGGCGGTGGCACCGCTGGCCGACGAGCCGGAGGTGCAGGACGCGGTGGCCTCCCGAGTGTCGGGCGCCCTCCAGCAGGCCATCGAGGACCAGCTGCCGATCCTGTCGGGCTCGGCGGTGGACAACGCGGTCGACCGGGTGACGCAGAGCGTGGTCGAGTCCGAGGACTTCCCGGGGCTGTGGTCGGCGGCGAACCGCAGCGTGCACGCCGGGCTGTCGGAGGCGATCACGGACGACGTGCCGCCCGACGTCATCACCCTGGACCTCACGCCGGTGCTCGACCAGGTCGTCGCGGTGCTGGTGCGCCGGGACGTGCTGCCGCGGATCGCCCGCAACCGGGCGCCCGAGGTGGAGGTCGAGGTGGCCCGCCCGGACCGTCTCGACCGGGTGCACGACGTCTACGTGGTCGTCGAGCAGATGGACCGCTGGCTGCCCTGGATACTGGTGGCCCTCGTCGTCGCAGCCGTCGTGATCACCACCAAGCGGCTACGAGCACTCCTCGTCGCCGGCGTCCTCGGGCTGCTCGGCACGGGGCTGCTCGCGATCTTCCTGGCCTCGGCCCGGCCCACGGTGCTGGACGCGGTCAACGCCGCGTCCGGCGGCTCGAAGTTCCTCGAGCCGACCTGGGACGCCCTCCTCGACAGCCTGTGGCGCAGCACCGCGATCACGGCCGTCATCTGCCTGGCCGCCGTGCTCGTGCTCGGCCTCGTCTCGCTGGTGCTGCGGCGCCGCTGAGGGAGTCAGCGAACCCTGGTGACGGCCAGCGCGTCGACCTCGACAGGCTTGCGGTCGAGCGTCCTCAGCGTGATCGTCTGCTTCACGGGCTTCCACGACCCCGGGACGACGATCAGCTTCAGGCCCGACCTCCTCGCGCTGGTCCGCAGCGTCGCGATGCGCTTGCTGCCCCTCATGACAGCGATGCGGCCGTGGCCACGACCGGTCCGGACCGCCACCGCGACCTGTGCGGCCCGAGCGCCCGGCAGACGCAGCGTCCGCCCCCTGGCGGAGGTGGCGAGGACGGTCCGCTGGAAGGCGCCCTTCACCCGCGTGTCCCGCCAGCCCTTGCTCCGGGCGAGGTCGCGCGCGTCGAACGGGACGACGGTGCAGCGCTCGGCGCTCCAGTCGGAGACGTTGCCCCACTCGTCGGCGGCGTACCCGCTGACGCAGTAGGTCCGTCCCCGCTCGAGGTTCGTGAGCGCCGGCGCCCGTCCGCTCAGGTCTCGCCAGGCGGCCGGCCGGGTGAACGCAGACAGCCGACGATCTGTCGGGTCCGCCGTACGCAGCCGCAGGCCGTAGCCGGTCACCTCGGAGGCGTCGGCCGCTCGCAGCACCGGGCGCAGCGTGGTGCTGGTGGTGAACAGACGTCGCGGCTGTGACAGCCGCACCACCGGGGCATCGCGGTCGAGCGTGGTGCCGCCGAGGACGGCGTCCACGCCTCGCACGATGTCCCCGGCCCTGACCTCGATCGGGTCTGCGTCGATCTGCTGTCCGGCGCCGTCCTTGCTCCAGCAGCCCTGCCAGGGCAGGGCCGGGCTGAAGGTCTCGAAGCACACCGTGTAGCTGCCGGTGGTCAGGCCACCGACCACGTAGTGCCCGTGCGAGGTGTAGGTGCGTCGGATGCGCTCGTCCCCGTCGTAGACCTCGACGTAGCCCCGAACTGCCTCCTGGTCCTGGTCGTAGATCGTCCCGCGGATGCCACCGGCGCGACGCAGGACGAGGTCGAGCGTGACGTCCTGGTCGTCGACCGTGACCGATTCCTGCCCCGTCAGCTGGGGCAGGCAGTCGCGGTAGTAGCCGGCCGGCCACGGACCATCAGATGCGCTGATGCAGACCTCGAAGTCGCCCGCGGGCAGTCGGTCCTTCACGAAGTGCCCATCAGCGTCGGTCTCGACCTGGGACGTGTTCGGCGACCCGGCCCAGCCGAGGTTCACGTACGCGTCGGCCAGGGGTGTCCCGTCGGGGTCGGTGATGGTCCCCGACACGGTGCGACCGCGCTGCATGGTGAGGTCCACGGTCGTGGCCACCCCGGCGGAGACCTCCACCTGGACCGGAGACGTGCCCGGCGGGCGTCGGCCGTCGGCGAGGTAGAGGTCCGGCCAGTACTGGTCGAGGAGGTCGCTGCCGATGGGCGCCAGGAAGCGGAGGGTGGTCGGCTTCCTGGGGTCGATCCGGGTCCCGTGGTAGCGGGCGCCGACGGCCTCGATCGTCCAGCGCCCCTCGGCATCAGTGGTGGCGCCGCCGGGGCTGGCGAGGACCCGCACTCCCGCCACGGGCAGGCCGTGGCCGTCGGTGACCGTCCCGGTGAGCCGGCCGGCCGCGGCGAGGGCGAGGGGGCCCAGGTCCTGCGGCGACTCGGCACCGACGGGCAGCCAGGTGGCGTCGCCATCGACCTCCGTGCCCTCGTGCAGTGCGGTGTCGGCACCCAGGCAGCGGTCGAGGTACCCGACCTGCGAGAGACCGCCGCCGGCGTCCCCGGCGCCGACGCAGAAAGCTGCCTCGACCTCCGGCAGTCGGGTGATGGTCCAGGCGCCGTCAGCGGCGCTGACACCGCTGCCGAGCACTCCGGCCGAGATGACCGCGTTCACCGTGGCACCGGCGAGCGGGGTCCCCTCGTCGTCGGTGACGGTCCCCGTGGCGATGCCGCCCGTGGGCAGCACCTGATCGACGCCGACGGTCTCGTCGCCGTCGGTCACCGGGACCACCGTGGGCTCGACCGTCCAGTAGGTGTTCGGGAGCCGGTAGGCGTCGAGGTAGCAGCGGTCGAGGTAGCCGCCGGCGGGGTCCGCGTCGTCACCGGCGGTGGCGGCGCCCGCCTCGAAGCAGACCTCGTAGTCGTAGGAGCCCAGCCCGTCGACGTGCCACGTGCCGTCGGCGGCTGTCGTGGTCAGCGTCGGGTCAGCGTCGGAGAAGTGGCGCTGGACGCTGACCACGACCCCTCCCAGCCCCGCTCCCGTCATGCTCGTGACGGTGCCGGATACGGAACCGGTCGGCAGGTCCTCGGCCGAGACTGCGGTCGGCGCGAGCAGCGCAAGGGCCAGGGACGAGACCAGGAGCGGACTTCTCACGAGCCGGGAGTCTAGGTCCACTTGGCACCGCGGGAGGCGTCGGCCCCTCAGGCTCCTCTCAGGTGCGGTCGTCGTACTCCGCGCGGGCGACCATGACGTCCACCATGTTCGCCTCGGCCCAGGCCTTGACGGACAGGACGAGGCCGGAGAGCGACTCACCCAGCGGCGTGAGCGCGTAGGTGACGCTGACGGGGACGGTGGGCTCGACCTCACGGCTGACCAGTCCGTCGCGCTCGAGGGCGCGCAGGGTCTGGGTGAGCATCTTCTGACTGGCCCCGGCGATGGTGCGGGCTATCTCGGAGTAGCGCAGCGCGCCCTTCTCGCGCAGCGCACTGAGCACGAGCGCCACCCACTTGCTCGACAGCGTCTCCAACAGCTCGCGGGACTTGCACTCGGCCAGGTACGCGTCGAACTGGATCTTCTCCAGCTCGCGCCGTTGAGCGGCGGTCATGGTGGGCACGGGGCCTCCTCGTGCTGATGCGGGTGGGTTACGCACTTCCAGGTGCCTACTTACTGAAAGGGAGCAACCCCTCCAGAGTGGAGCACACCAGGACGGCAGCGCAAGAGCCGTCGTCCACTCCACCGGAGGTCCTCCCATGAACACCACCGCTGCCGTCATCCGCACCCCGGGCGCCGACGCTTCCGTCGAGCTCGCCACCGTCTCCCTGCCCGCACCCGCGGCCGACGAGGTGCTCGTCTCCGTCACCGCCGCGACCATCAACCCGGTCGACGTCGCCGTCGTCTCGGGCTTCTGGCACTCGATCGGCGCCATCACCCAGACCGAGCACACCGGCCTCGGGTGGGACGTCGCGGGCACCGTGCTCGCCGTCGGCTCGTCGGTGACCGAGCTGGCGGTCGGCGACCGGGTCGCCGGCCTGCACGCGGGCGTCGACCACGCCGTCGGGTCGGTGGCAGACCACGTGCTGCTGCCGGCGTCCGCCGTGGCGCTCGTGCCCGAGACCCTCGACCTCGTGGCGGCCGCGACGCTGCCCCTCAACGCGCTGACCGCCGCGCAGCTGCTCGACCTGCTCGGCACCCCGACCCCGGGCGCGACGCTGCTGGTGACCGGCGCGGCCGGCGCCGTCGGCGGGCACGCGCTGCGCCTCGCCGCTCGACTGGGCTGGACGGTGACCGGCCTGGCCCGCGAGTCCGACCGCGACTACGTGGAGTCCGCCGGCGCCACGTTCGTCTCCGCACTGCCCGAGGTGCCGACCTTCGACGCCGTGGCCGACGCGGCCGTGCTGGCCGAGGCGGCCGTGGCCGCGGTCGTGGACGGCGGCCGCTACGCCGGCGTCATCCCCGTGGCGGTGCCCGAGGGCGTCCGCGGCGTCACCACGACCGCCGTCATGGCTGCGCCCGACGGCGAGCGCCTCGCCTCTCTCCTCGCCCTGGCCGCCGAGGGACTCCTCGACACCCGCGTCCACGCCACGCTCCCCCTCGCCGAGGCCGACAAGGCGGTCCGCACCGTCGCCGCCGGGGGTGTCCGCGGCCGCGTGGTCGTCCTCCCGTGACCTCCCATAGTGCGCGACGAAAAGCACCGGATACGGGCCCGGGGGCAGCCATTTCGTCGCGCACTAGTGGCCTCAGTGGCCGCGCAGGCCGTGCTTCTCCCACCAGCGGGCCATGGGGGCGGGAGCCCACCAGTTCCAGCGGCCGAGCAGCTTCATGGTGGCGGGCACCAGGAGGGCGCGGACGATCGTGGCGTCGAGCAGCAGCGCCACGAGCATGCCGAGTCCGATCATCTTCATGAACACCAGGCCGGAGAGGCCGAAGGCGCCGATGACGACGCCGAGCAGGAGGGCGGCGCTGGTGATGATCTGGCCGGTGCGCTGCACGCCGACCTCGACGGCGCGGTCGTTGTCGCCGGTGGCGTCCCACTCCTCGCGCACGCGGCTGAGCAGGAAGACCTCGTAGTCCATCGAGAGGCCGAACAGGATCGCCAGCATGAGGATCGGGTTGGTGACGTCGAGGAAGCCCTGGGGGACGAAGCCGAGGACGTCGGAGAGGTTGCCGTCCGCGAAGATCCAGGTGACCACACCGAAGCTGGCCGTGATCGAGAACAGGTTCATCACCACCGCCTTGACCGGCAGGACGAGCGAGCCGAAGGCCAGGAACAGCAGCACGAACATCACCACGACGACGATGACGCCCATCCAGGGCAGCAGGTCGGCCACGGAGTCGATGAGGTCGACCGTCGCGGCGGTGAGGCCACCGACGAGCACCTCGCCGGAGGCCGGCTCGACCTCGCGGATGGCGCGCACGACGTCCTGGCTCGCCTCGGTCTGGCTGTTGCCCTCCCAGGACGCTCGCAGCAGCGTGGTGCCGTCGGCACTGTCGACGGGCTCGACGGCCAGGACGTCGTCGAGGGCCGCGACCTCCTCGGTGTAGGCGGCCACGTCGGCGTCGCTGGTGCCCTGCAGCAGCAGGTTGGCGGTGGAGACCTCGCCGCCGAACTCGGTGGCGAGGATGTCGGCGGCCTCGTGGCTGGGGGCGTCGGCGGGCAGGGCGCGGTAGTCCATCGAGCCGAAGGTGGCGCCGGCGAACGGGCTGGCCACGATCAGCAGGACGGCGACCACGCCGCCCGCGACCAGCACCGGGCGGCGCATGACGCCACGCGCGAGCGCCGCCCAGCGTCCGGTGTCGGCGACCAGCGCGGTGCGGCGACGGCGCCACGGCATCCGGCCGGCCTCGACGCGGTGCCCGAGCAGACGCAGGACGGCGGGCAGGATCGTGAGGCTGGCGACCATCGCCACCAGCACCGCGGCCGCGCCGCCGTAGGCCATCGAGCGCATGAAGGACTGCGGGAACACGAGCAGGCTGAGCAGGGACGCGGCCACGGTGAGCCCGGAGAACATCACCGTGCGGCCGGCGGTGGACACGGTGCGCTCGATCGCGGCGGCGACCGCGTCCGGCTGCCCCCGCCCGAGGTCTGGCACCCCGGCCAGCTCCTCGCGGAAGCGGCTGACCACGAACAGCGCGTAGTCGATGGCCAGGCCGATGCCGAGCAGGGAGACGATGTTGACCGCGAAGACGGAGACGTCGGCGACCTCGGAGATGAGCCGCAGCACGGCCAGCGAGCCGAGCACGGCGGTGATGCCGACCATCACCGGCATGAGGGCGGCGACCACGCTGCCGAAGATGACCAGCGCGAGCAGCAGGACGACGGGCAGGGAGATGAGCTCGGCGCGCTCGAGGTCCTCCGCGGTGAGCTCGTTGACGTCGTCGTAGGTGGCGAACGTGCCGGCCAGGTGGCCCTCGACGGCGCCGGTCTCGTCCGCGTCGCGCAGCAGGTCGGCGATCTCGTCGTAGTGCTCGAGGTACTCGTCCTCCCCCTCACCGGCCAGCGAGATGAGCACCTGGGCGGCGTGGCCGTCCTCGCTGACCAGGGAGCCCGACGGGTCCGCGTACCACGGGACGACGCTCGAGGTCGTCCCCTCGGGCAGGTCGGCCAGCGCCTGCTGGACCGGCGCCTGGAACGCCTCCTCGTCGGCCGTGAGCGTCTCGGAGGTGTAGACCGCGACGACGTCGACCGTGCGGTTGCCGAACGCCTCGTTCTCGGCCGCCAGCTCCTGGTAGGACTCCGCGTCGGCGTCCTCGAACCCACCGTTGACCAGGCCGCCGAAGACGCCGGCGCCGTAGGCGGCGGCCGCGACCAGCAGGACGATGCAGGTGACGAGCACCCGGACGGGGCGGTGCCCCACGAACGATCCCCAGCGGTCGAGCATCCGACGACTCCTTGTCGTGACAGCCAGTCACTTCTGTTAACGCCATTCACGGTAAACGGTGTTAACGTACCGGTCAACGGTCAATCCCTGCGTCCCTCGGAGGTGTCTGTGCCGGCGTCCGCCCCCCACTCGGGTTCCGGCGCTGCGCCCGAGCCCACGCGTCGGGAGAAGCAGCGCGAGGCGACGTACGCCGAGATCGTCGAGACCTCGCTGGTGCTGCTGCGGGAGAACGAGGATCTCTCCCTGCGTGCCGTCGCGCAGCGGATGGGCATGACCGCGCCGGCGCTGTACCGGTACGTCGGCTCCTACTCCGAGCTGGTCGACCTCGTGGCGCTGCGCATCGACCAGGCCGCCACCGTGCGCTTCGCGGCCGCCGCCGACGAGGCCGCCGACGACGACCCGGCCGCCCGCCTCGTCCTGGCAGTCACCGAGTTCCGCACCTGGGCGATGGGCTCGCCGCGGGAGTTCTCGCTCGTCTTCGCCCACCCCGTCGCCGAGCCCGGCTGTCGGCCGGGCGAGCCGATCACGGCCGCCGCGTCGGCCGAGCTGTTCACGATGCTGCTGCACGACGTGTGGCGCGCGACCGGGTTCGCGGTGCCGGCCGTCGAGGACCTGCCGGACGCCGTCCGCGTCGCCGTCCTCGACCCGGCGATCCCCGGCCCCCAGCACCTGCTGCCCGAGCACGAGCGCGGCTTCGGCTGGGTCTCGATGCAGGGCTGGGCGCAGCTCTACGGCGTGGTCGCCCTCGAGGTGTTCGGGCACGTGGACGCCCGGCTGCTGACCTCGGGCGAGCTCTTCCTCTCGACCCTCGCGCGCTTCGCACCCGACCTCGGCCTGGCCGAGGACGCCCCGCGCCTCGTCGCGCTGGCCCGGGAGCGGATCGCGGCTAGCTCGTGAGCAACCCGCGGCCGGCGAGGACCTCGTCCACCCAGGCCGGCACCAGCTCGCCCGCGCGGCCGTGCCGTGCCTGCGCGAACCAGGGCGTGCCGTCGGAGGGGACGAGGTTGAGCTCGAGCGTGTCCGCGCCGAACCGGCGGGCCTGCTGCACGAAGCCGGCGGCGGGGTAGACCGCGCCCGAGGTGCCGATGGAGACGAACGCGGTCGCGTCGGCCAGCGCCTCGATGATCGTGTCCATCTCGTAGGGGATCTCGCCGAACCAGACGACGTCGGGGCGCAGCTCGGAGTGCTGGCAGCCCGGGCACGGCGGGAAGTCGCCGAGGTCGCCGGTCCACTCGAACCGGCCCTCGCAGGCGCGACACAGTGCCTTGCGGAGCTCCCCGTGCATGTGGATCACGTTGCGCGAGCCCGCGCGCTCGTGCAGGTCGTCGATGTTCTGGGTGACCACGAGCAGGTCGCCGCCGAGGTGCTCCTCGAGGCGGGCGAGCGCGTGGTGGGCCGCGTTCGGCTCGACCGCGCCCAACGCCTGGCGGCGGGCGTCGTAGAAGCGGTGCACCGTGGACGGGCTGGTCTCGTAGGCCTCGGGGGTGGCCACGTCCTCGACCCGGTGGCCCTCCCACAGGCCGTCGGCGTCGCGGAACGTAGGCACCCCGCTCTCGGCGGAGATGCCCGCCCCGGTCAGCACCACGATCCGTCCAGCCATCACGCGGTCCACCCTAGTCACCCTCGTCGGGCCTGGTCAGTGACGAGCGTCCCGGCTCCCCGGGTGGCGCCGGGCTGCGCCGGGCTTGCGGCTCAGGCACCCTGCGCGAGCACGGCGGTGAGCGCGTCGTCCAGGATGTCGATGCCCTCGTCGATCTCGGCCTCCGAGGCGGTCAGCGGCGGCGCGAGCCGGAAGATCCCGCCCATGCCGCGCATCTGCACGATGTTGAGGTGCAGCCCGCGGTCGAGGCAGGCGCGGGTGACGGCGTTGCCGAGCGCGTCGGCGGGCTCCTTGGTCTCGCGGTCGAGGACGAGCTCGATGCCCTGCAGCAGCCCGCGGCCGCGCACGTCGCCGACGACCTCGTGCTTGTCCTGGAGGCCGGTGAGCCGCGCGTTGAGCTGCTTGCCGAGGACGCCGGCACGCTCGGCGAGCCCGTCGCGCTGCACGACCCCCAGCACGGAGAGGGCCACGCTGGCGGCCAGCGGGTCCGAGACGTGCGTGGTGAAGAAGAGGAAGCCGCGCTCGTGGGCCCGCTCCTCGATGGCGGCGCTGGTGGTGACCGTGGCGACGGGCAGCCCGCCGCCCAGGGTCTTCGACAGCGTGAGGATGTCGGGCGTGACGCCGTCCCGCTCGAAGGCGTACATCGTGCCCGTGCGGCCGAGGCCGGTCTGCGCCTCGTCGAGGATGAGCAGCATGCCGCGCTCGTCGCACAGCTCGCGCAGACGGGCGAGGTAGCCGACTGGCATCTCGATGATGCCGCCCGAGGAGAGGATCGGCTCGACGATGCAGGCGGCAAGGCTGCCGGCGGAGGCCTGGTCGATGAGGCCGAAGCCGTACTCGAGCTCGGCCTTCCAGTCGTAGCTGCCGTCGGCGTGCCGGAAGATCGACCGGTAGGCGTTCGGCGTGGCCAGGGTGAGGTTGCCGGGGATGGTCGGGCCGTAGCCCGCGCGACCGGCGGAGTAGGTGGCGGCCGCGGCGCCTGACGTCATCCCGTGCCAGGAGCGGTCGAAGGAGACGACCTCGTAGCGGCCGGTGACGAGCTTGGCCATCTTGATCGCGGCCTCGTTGGCCTCGGCGCCGGTGGTCAGCAGCATGGTGCGGCTGAGCTGCTCGGGCATCGTGGCGCTCAGGCGGGTGGCCAGCTCGACCACCGGGCGGCTGAGCATGCCGGAGTAGAGGTGGTCGAGCGTGCTCACGGCCTCGCTCACGGCACGGACGACGTCGGGGTGGGCGTGGCCCAGCACGGCGCTCATCTGGCCGGAGGTGAAGTCGAGGATCTTCCGGCCGTCGGAGTCGTGGACGTAGGAGCCCGCTCCGCGCTCGATGATCCGCGGCGTCCACTGCGTGCCGTAGCGGATGAGGTGCTCGTCCGCCTGCTGCCAGAACTGCTCGTCGCTCACGCTGCTCCCCCGGGTGTCCTGCCGGCGAGTGCCGGTGGCCCAGTACTACCAGGACGGGATCAGCGGACGAGGCGCAGCACTGCCGCTCCCGGCCAGGCGACCCGGATCTTGAGCACCTCGCCGCTGGTGAGCCTCACCAGGACCAGTGCGCGTCCGCGCGCCGCGGTCATGTAGCCGACCTTGACCCGTCCGTACCGGGTCCAGACCTCGTCACTGACGACCGACCAGTCCCCCGGCGCGTACACGACGCGGTCCACGCGCCCACGGGTGGAGGGGAACTCGTCCACCAGGTGGGCGGCCTCCCGCGTCAGGTCCCTGCCGTAGGGCAGCCACACGCCGTCCGCCTCAGCGGCGACGCAAGGTGGCTTGACCCGCAGCCGCAGGTGGCCCAGAGGGTCGCTCGCGCGAAACGGGTATGACGAGCCGGAGGCACTCACGGCGCCCACCCTTCGTGGCGGCCCCACCCCGTGCCTCCTGCACCTCGTGCGGCCGGCTGTACGTTCTCGACGCTAGCAGCCGGCGTGGGTGGGGCAAGGACGTCCAGTCCGGCCGGAACCCCGAGGTTCGGCGGACCGGGGCTCAGTAGTACCAGGGGAAGGGCGACCAGTCGGGGTCACGCTTCTCGAGGAACTGGTCGCGGCCCTCCTGGGCCTCGTCCGTCATGTACGCCAGGCGCGTGGTCTCACCGGCGAAGATCTGCTGGCCCACGAGACCGTCGTCGATCGCGTTGAACGCGTACTTCAGCATCCGCTGGGCTGTGGGGGACTTGCCGTTGATCTTGCGGCCCCAGTCCAGCGCCTCGGCCTCGAGGTCGGCGTGCGGCACGGCCTTGTTGACGGTGCCCATGCGGACGCCGTCCTCCGCCGAGTAGGTGTCGGCGAGGAAGAAGATCTCGCGGGCGAACTTCTGCCCCACCTGGCGGGCCAGGTAGGCCGAGCCGTAGCCGGCGTCGAAGGAGCCGACGTCGGCGTCCGTCTGCTTGAACGCGGCGTGCTCCGCGCTGGCCAGGGTCAGGTCGGCGACCACGTGCAGCGAGTGCCCGCCGCCGGCGCACCAGCCGGGGACGACCGCGATGACGACCTTGGGCATGAACCGGATCAGCCGCTGCACCTCGAGGATGTGCAGCCGGGCCAGCTTCGCCTTGTCGATCGGGTTCGGCGCCTCGGCCTCGACGACGTGGCCGTCCGTCTCGTACTGGTAGCCGGCCTTGCCCCGGATGCGCTGGTCTCCGCCGGTGCAGAAGGAGTGCTTGCCGTTCTTGGGGGACGGCCCGTTGCCGGTGAGCAGCACGCAGCCGACGTCCGCGCTGGTGCGGGCGTGCTCGAGCACCGTCAGCAGCTCGTCGACGGTGTGCGGGCGGAACGCGTTGAGCACGTCCGGCCGGTCGAACGCGACGCGGACCGTGCCGTGCGCCTTCGCCCGGTGGTAGGTCAGGTCGGTCAGCGACTCGAAGCCGGGGACGACGTCCCAGGCGTCCGGGTCGAACGTGTCGGACACACCCTCGATCGCGCTCATGGTGCGGACGCTACCGGGCGCGGCACCTCGGTCTCGCGACGGCCGTGGCCGGCCTCCTCGACCAGCGGCGTGGCCGGTCGGCGGGTCAGGGGCGGGCGATGGAGACCGCGAGGCCGGCGAGGTGGCCGACGCGGGCGAGCTCGGAGTCCAGGAACGCCGGACCGCCGCGGCGACCGACGATGACGATGTCGTTGCCGCCGAGACGGGCGGCGATGACCACGTCCGGCGAGCCCTCCTCCAGCGACTCGAGGCGCTCCGTGCCCACGATGTCGAGGAACGGCAGGTCCGAGGGCGCCGCCTCGGTGTGGGTGACGATGCCGTCGACCCGGTTCACGCGGGCGGCCCAGTCGGCGCGGAAGGTGACGGGCAGCAGGTGGACGAGGCGGTCCATCGCGGCGGCCGGCTCGGCCGTGAGGTCCTCGACCGCCTCGAGGTCGAGGAACAGGTTGCCGCCTGCGGCGTACCGGCTGACCCAGACCACACGGACGCCCTCGACGGCGTTGCAGGCAGAGACGACGGAGTCGGGCATGACGCCGGGCTCCATGTCGAGCAGCACGTCGTCCAGCGCGGTGCCGTCGAAGCGCTTCTCGACGATCTCGATGGCCTCGATGTCGCCGCCGGCCTCACCGATCGCGGTCGCGAGACGACCCAGCGAACCGGGGACGTCAGGCAGCTCCACGCGCATCAGGAAGGACACGGCACGACCCTAGCCGCCCACGTCCGCCGACGAACCGGAGGCTCCGCCAGGTGGACGCCGACCACTGGTCTGAACCGCCGAGACCCGGACGTCACCGCGTCCCTGCCCGGAGCCGCGCTGCCAGACCGGTCGCGCGCTGCGCCTGCGTGGCCACCGCCGCGCGCACCGCGGCCTCGGAACCGATGACCCGCACGTGCCGCTGGGCCCGGGTGAGCGCGGTGTAGAACAGCTCGCGGGTGAGCAGCCGGGACCCGGCCGGCGGCAGCAGGAGGGTCACCGACTCCGCCTGGCTGCCCTGGGCCTTGTGCACGGTCATCGCGTGCATCGTCTCGATCTCCTGGAGCCGGCCGGGCGCCAGCTCGCGTGCACCGTCCGACCCGCTGATCCACGCGCGCAGTCGACCGTCCTCCGGCCGCAGCACGGCGACGCCGGTCTCGCCGTTGTAGACGTCGAGGGCGTAGTCGTTGCTGGTCACCAGGAGCGGTCGACCGGCGTACCACCCCGGGAGCCCGCGGCCCACGGCCAGCGGGCCGACCTCCTCCGCCAGCCACGTCTCCACCCGGCGGTTCCAGGTCCGCACCCCCGCGGGGCCGTCGCGGTGCGCGCAGAGCAGCCGCTGGCGGTCCAGCAGCCGCAGCGCCTGCGCGTGCTCGCCCGCCGCCGCCAGCTCCCGCAGCTCGCGGGCGTGGGCCACGAGGGAGGGCCGCAGCAGGTCCGAGGGGTCCTCGTCGTCCTCGACCTCGACCAGCTCGACCTCCGCGCTCGTCGCGCGCAGCTGTGCGACCACCTCGTCGGCGTCGCCGGCACGCAGCGCCTCGGCCACCGCCTTGATGTGCTCGGTGCTGCGGAAGTTGGTGCTCAGCGCGGCCACCGGGGAGGTGGACGGCTCCGACCCCGCGTCCGCGCTCAGGCCGCGGACGACGTCGGCGAGCACGGCACCGGCGCCGACCGAGGTGAGCTGGCGGGGGTCGCCGACGAGCAGCAGGCGGGAGGTCGGCCGCGCGGCCTCCAGGAGCCGCGCCATGAGCGTCAGGTCCACCATCGAGGACTCGTCGACCACCACCACCTCGTGGCCCAGCCGGTTGCCGCGGTCGTGCCGGAAGCGGGTCTGGTTGTCGGCGCGCCAGCCCAGCAGCCGGTGCAGGGTGACGCCGGCCAGGGGGCCCAGCCCGTCCGCCGCGTCGGGCCCCAGGGCGTCCAGCTCGGCGGCCACCGCCTCCTCGAGCCGGGTCGCGGCCTTGCCGGTGGGCGCCGCCAGCGCCACCGACAGCGGTCGTCCGTGGCGCTCCGGGTCGGCCGCCGCCTGGGCGGCGAGGAGCACCAGGGTCCGCGCGACCGTGGTGGTCTTGCCGGTCCCGGGCCCGCCGGTCAGCACCGTCGTCCAGGAGCGGACGGCCTGCACGGCTGCCGCCTCCTGCTCCGGGCTGAACCGGCCGCCACGCACGCCCACGAGCGAGGCCTCCAGCACCGTCTCGTCCACCTCGGGGGCCGGAGCGGCACCCCGGGCCAGCAGGTCGTCGGCCACCTGGGTCTCGAGCCGGTGGTAGCGGTCGAGGTAGAGGTCGTCGCCCTCCAGCCGGAGGGCGCCCTGGGCCACCAACGGGCTGGCGGCCAGCGCCGTGCGCCAGGCCGAGGCCTCGGGCCAGGTCACCGCTGCCGCGGCGCGCACCGCGGCGTGCGCCGCCGGCTCAGGCTCGGACCCGGCAACGTCCTGGTCCGCCTCGAGGGCGGCACGCAGCTCGGCGGCGACCTCGATGGCGGTGGCCACCGGGTCGACGCAGACCGAGCCGCGCCGCAGCGCCCGCACGGCGAGGGCCACGGCGAGCACGACGGCCTGGTTGTCCTCGCCCCCGACGGCCGCGAGGCGGGTGGCCACGTGCACGTCGGTCGCCTCCAGGACGCCGGCGGCGTTCAGGACGGCCGGCGTGCCGGTGGCCCGGGCGGCCAGGCGGGAGTCGTGCGCCTCGAAGGGCTCGTGGATGGCCAGTGGCGCCGAGGCGAGGCGGGGAGCCTGGGTCGGCGCCGGGGTCGGGGTCGCGGCGGTCATCGGGTGGGCCTCCCGTCGAGGAGCGCGGACAGGTCCTCCAGCAGCGCCACGGGCGGGCGCCAGCTGAAGACGCCGCAGGGCTGCCCGTCGACCCGGGGGGTCTCGGGGCCGCACAGGCCGCGGACGTAGAGGTACAGGACGCCGCCGAGGTGCTGCTCCGGGTCGTAGCCGGGCTGGCGCCAGCGCAGGAACCGGTGCAGGACGACGGCGTAGAGCAGTGCCTGGAGGGGGTAGTCGGAGTGACCCATCGCCTCCTCCAGCGCCGCCGGCCGGTAGGCGTGGGCGGTCAGTGGCTCCTCGCGCGGCCCGAGCCAGTTGGTCTTGTAGTCGACCACCAGGTAGCGCGGTTCCTCGAGCGTGCCGACGCGGAGGACGACGTCCACCGAGCCGGTGAGGTAGCCGCGCAGGGGCTGGTCGCCCAGCGGCGTGGCCGGCCCGCCCGGGCGGGTCTCGAGGGCGTCCGCGAAGCCGCCGACGGGGTCGCCCTCCGGCAGGTGGCGGCGTAGCACCGGTGCGAGGTCGGCGAGCCGCACCTGCGACGCCCCGGAGTCCGCGCGGGCGACGTCGCCGCCGGCCAGGGGGAGCTCGAAGTCCATCTCCCGCAGCCGGTCCCGCAGGCCCAGGCTGCGCAGCGTCCGGTCGTCGGCGTCCGGGCCGAGCGGGGTGTCGCAGACCGCCAGGAGCGCCTCGACGAGCTCGTCCCCGTCGAGGTCGACCGGCCACCAGCCACGCTGCTCGGCGACGTGGGCGGCCAGCTCGGCCCGGAGGTCACCGCCGTGGGCGGGCGCGGCCGGGTCGGCGTGCTCGAGCACCGCGTGCACGAGCGAGCCGAACGTCGCACCGACCGGGAGCCGGGCCATCGGGGAGGCGAGCGCGAGCTCAGCGGACGGGGGCTCCTCGCGGGTCACGGTCTCGGCGAGGTCGACCTCGTCGTCCTTGCCGAGCGCCTCCGGCTCGCTGCCGACGCCCGGGGCGCCGTCGGCGCCGCCGACCACGGGGCCACCGACGTCCGCCGCGTGCGCCAGCGCCGAGTAGGACGTGCGCCGCCAGGCGGTGTCCACGACCCGGTCGAACCGACGGACGGACAGCTCACCGGGCGCCGGGCTCGCGGGCAGGGCACCGAGCGGGGCGGGCTCGGCGCGCTCGAGGACCGGGCCGCCGGCCTGCTCCCACATGCCGAGGCCCTGGCGCAGCAGGTCGTCGGGCGGCACGGCGCGGGTGGGCAGCACCTCCGCGGTGCCGGGCACCCGCGAGAGCAAGCGGTGCAGCGGGGAGGACTCGGTGTTCTTCGTGGGTGCCCACCACAGCACGACCTGGCTCTGGGCCCGGGTCGCGGCCACGTAGGCCAGCCGCAGCGACTCCCCCGCGTCCTCGGCCTGCGCGGCACGTTCGTGACCGCGCCAGTCCTCGCGCCGCGGGGTGGGCCCGCCGACGTCCAGGCAGCGTCGGCCCGCCTCGTCGTGGAAGCGTGCCTGCGTCATCGTGGGCACCCAGCGGTCGGTCAGCGTGGGGAGCAGCACCACCGGGTACTGCAGGCCCTTGCTCGAGTGGATGGTCACGAGCTGGACGGCGGCGGCGTCGCTGTCGAGGCGACGCACCCGCTCCTGGACGCGTCCCTCCTCCGCCTCCGCGACCTCGCGCCGCAGCCACGCCAGCAGCGTGACCACGCCCAGCCGCTCGTTCTGCGCCGTCTCGTGCAGCACCTCCCCGAGGTGCCGCAGGTCGGTCAGGAGCCGCTCGCCGCCGACACGCGCGAGCACCCGCGCGGGCATGCCGGCGGTCGTGGCCGCCTCGGTCACGGCGGCCACCCCGCGCCGGGCGACGAGGTCGGCCCAGTCGCGCAGGAGGTCGGCGACCTCGTCGGTGGCCTCGTCCCCCGCGGCGTCGAGCCACGTGGCGTCACGACCGAGGAACGGGGTGAGCGCGGCGGCGCGGACGCGGGTGCTGCGGTGCGGCTGCTCCAGGGCCTCCAGCAGGGTCGCCCAGTACCGCGCCGCGGGCGTGGTGAAGATGCTCTCCCCGCCGGCGATGACGGCCCGGATGCCGAGTGGCTCGAGCTGGGCCTGCACGGCGGCGAGGTCGGAGTGCCGGTTGCACAGCACCGCCACGTCGCCGGCCACCAGCGGCCGGCCGTGCCACGTGGTGCCGGAGGAGAGCAGGGACTGCACCTCGTGGGCGACGTCGGTCCAGATCGCGGGCCGCGCCTTCTTCACCGACGGCGTGGTGCGCGGGGACACCTTCAGCAGGTCACGGTCGAGGGCACGCAGGCGCAGCGGCGGCAGGGCGGACCCGTCAGCGCCGCGCAGCCGCGCCTCGCGGTGGTGGGCGTCGACGGGGTGGACGGTGATCCGCTCGTCCCCCAGCTCCGCCCCGCCGAGCAGCACCTGGAGCGCCGAGACCAGCCCGGCGTCGCTGCGCCAGTTGGTGCCGAGCGTCTGCTGCGTCCCGGCCGTCGCGGCGGCCTGGAGGTAGGTGTGCACGTCGCCGCCGCGGAAGGCGTAGATCGCCTGCTTGGGGTCGCCGATCAGCACCATCCGCGCGTGCCCGGTGAAGGCGCGGTCGAGGACCTGCCACTGCACGGGGTCGGTGTCCTGGAACTCGTCGACCAGCACCACCGACCACCGGTCGCGCATGCGCCGGCGGGCCGGGGCGTCCTCGTCCTCGAGCGCGTCGGCCAGCTGGGCCAGGAGGTCGTCGTAGGAGAGCACGCCCAGGCGACGCTTGCGGTGCTCGACCTCGGCGCGGACGGCCCGGGCGAACGAGGCGCGCCGCCCCGTGATCGCGGGGACGCTCTCGTCGCCCGCCTCGGGCAGCAGGTGCGCCTGCGGGTCGCCCACGGCGGCGCGGGCCAGCTCGAGCGCGTCCTTGCGGCTGAACACCGGCGGGTCGTCGCGGCGGCCGAACGCGCGCAGGTACAGGTCGTCGACGACCTCGCGGGTCAGGTCCTCCAGGTCCTCGACGAGGTGGGCGCGGGCGTCGGTGTCACCGGCCACGCCCAGCGAGTCGAGGACGAGGCCGCAGAACTGGTGCGTCGTGGCGATGGTGGCCGCGTCGAAGTCGGCGAGCGCCCGGGCCAGGCGACGGCGACGCACCGCCCGCTCCTGCGGGGTGGTCTCGCGCAGCCGGCGCAGCAGCGGCTCGGTGGGCTCCGGCGCGTCCTCGGCCAGGGCCGCGGCCGCCTCGCTGAGCTGGGCGTGCACGCGCTCGCGCAGCTCCTGGCTGGCGGCCCGCCCGAAGGTGACGACGAGCATCTCGGCCAGGGGCACCCCGTCTTCCGCGACGTAGCGGGTGACCAGGGCGCCGATCGTCCAGGTCTTGCCGGTGCCCGCACTGGCCTCGAGCAGCGTCGTGCCGACCCCCGGCAGGGGCCCGAGGGCGTCGAAGGTCTCCATGGCGTGGCGCTCCGGTGCGGACGGGACGGCGTGGGCGGGGTCGGTCGGGTGCGTACTCACAGCGGGCCCACCCGCTCCCCGGTCGTGATGGCCGGTCGCCACAGCCGCAGGGCCAGCTCGGGCAGGCCGGCGTCGACGAGGACGTCGAGGTGCGCGTCCTCACCGAAGACGGTGCGGTGGGAGACGTCCTTGTCCTCTCCCTCGATGCCGAACCGGTCGTGCGGGTCGGTCACCCACGCGCGGGACGCGGCGGCGGACGGGTCCGCGTCCGGGTCCCCGCCCTCCCGGGCGACGGCCGCCGTGGCCCAGGCCAGGGACGTCTCGGGGGGCAGCGGCAACGGCCGGCGCAGCCCCTCGGCGTAGAGGTCCACGAGGTCGGTGAGCCAGGCGACGGCCCGGTGGTCGAGCGGACCGGCCAGGGCCGCCTGGGGCCCGGCCTTGGTCCTGCCGACGGCCCGCGCGATCCAGTGCTCGTCGGGGCGCCCGGCCGCCAGGGCGATCAGCTGCACCCAGGACTGGAGCCGGTGCCGGGCCTTCAACCGGGAGTAGCCGAGCGTCAGCAGCTGGTTGCCGTGCACCGGCGAGACGGTGCCGGTGACCCGGCGTCCGCCCCCGACCTCGACGTCCACGTCGACCGACCGGGCCGGAGCCGACCGGTGGTCGCGGGTGGCGTCGAAGATCGCGCGGACCTGGGACTCGACGTCGGCCAGCACCAGGTCGCCCAGGGCGGCCGGCGGGATGCCGCCGCGTCGTCGCTCGGCCTCCAGCGCCGTGCCCGGGGCCGCGCCGGCCAGGATCTCGTGCAGCAGCCGGTCGCCGACGCCCCACTTCTCCAGGGCGTCCAGCTCCACCGGCATGGCGTCCTCGACCTCGCGGGCCCGCAGCGGCGAGCCCACGTCGAGACGGCGGCGCAGGAAGTGCCGGACCGGGTGGCTGACGAAGTCGACGAGGTCCGCCAGCGAGACCTCGGTGAGCGGGTGCTCGGGCAGCCCGCCGGGCGGCACCAGCAGCGGCACCGGGGTCAGCGTGCCGTGGGCGGCCTGCGCGCCGGCGCGCGCCGCCACGTCGAAGCTGAACGGCCGGGGGGCACGCTCGCGGACGAGGGCACCCGGCACGAGGTTGCGCGCGTCGTGCGGCTGGAGCGGGTGGTGGACCACGACGTGCTCGCGCACGGGCTCGGCGCAGGTGCGGTCGGCCGCGTCGAGCAGCTCCTGGAGCGGTACGGCGGGCGGGCGCGCGGACCCGGAGTGCTCGGTGGCGCCCGTGTAGGTCAGCACCAGCGTCTCGGACGCGGCCAGCACCGCGTCGAGCATGAGCTGGCGGTCCTCGGAGCGCAGGTCGCGCTCGCCGGTCAGCGGGGTGCGGGTCAGGACGTCGTCGCCGTCCGCGGCGGTGCTGCGCGGGTAGGTGCCGTCGTCGAGCCCGAGGAGGCACACGACCCGGTGCGGCACCGAGCGCATCGGCACCATGGTGCAGACGGTGATCGTGCCCGTGCGGAAGCTGGAGCGGGTCGGGCGGCCCGAGAGCCGGGAGGCGAGCAGGGCACGGACGTCGGCGAGCGCCAGCTCGGGCTCCTCGCCCTGCCCTGCCTGCGCCCCGGCTGCCGGCTCCGCCGCGTCCTGGGCGATCCCGGCGAGCTCGCGCTCGAGCTGTGGCAGCTGCCAGGCCGCGTCGTCGTCGGCGAGGGTCAGTCCGCGGACCGCGGTGCGCAGCACCTCGACCCAGCGGGAGACGCCCACGGCGGTGGTGAGGCCCTCGAGGCAGGCCCCGACGCGGTCGAGGGCCTCGGCGAGACGGCCGGCCAGGCCTGCCTCCGAGCTGCCCACGTCGTCCAGCGGCAGGGCGTCGCCCACGTGGGCCAGCTCGTCGCCGGACATCACCACGCCCAGCAGCACCCGGTCCACGCCCCACCGCCAGGTGTTCATCTCGAAGCGGTCCATGGAGAACGGGGCGCGGCCGGCGGCGTCCAGGCCCCAGCGCACGCCGGCCTCCCCCACCCAGCGGGAGACCCGGTCGAGGTCGTCGTCGCTGAGCCCGAAGCGGGCGCGGACGACGGGGGTGGCCAGCAGGTCCAGCACCTCGGACGCCGTGACCCGACCGCCGGCCAGCTCCACCAGCGACGCGGCCACGCCCAGGAGCGGGTTGGTCGCCGAGAGCGCCCTGTCGGCCAGGCGCACCCGCAGCCGGTGCCCGGGGTGACCGGCGACGGCGTCGTCCGTGCCCTCGCCGCCGCCCTGGCCGAACGCGGCCGAGACGAGCGGGGCGTAGGACTCCACGTCCGGGCACATGACGAGGATGTCGCGCGGCTCGAGGGTGGGGTCGTCCTGGAGGAGGCCGACGAGCACCTCGCGCAGCACCTCGACCTGGCGGGCCGGGCCGTGGCAGGCGTGCACCTGGAGGCTCCGGTCGGCGGGGTCCACCGGTCGCGCCGCCCGCTCCGCGGCGTCGGGGGCGTGGTTGGCCCGCAGGTCGCCCTGGAGCCGGGACAGCAGGGTGGTGCCCGCGGGCTCCGTGCGGTCGTGGACGTGCTCGTGGTCGGCGACCCCGTGCAGCGTGCGGGTGAGCTCGCGGCTGTCCCGGCCCAGCGAGGCCAGCAGCGGGTGCCCGACCAGGAGGTCGCTGTCGTCCTCGGCGCGCGGGACCGGGCCGCCCAGCGGCTGGAGCGCCTGCCACAGCGGCTCGGAGGCCTGCGGGAGCCACAGGTGGACGTCGCGGTGGGCTGCGAGGGCGCGCAGCAGCGCCACCTCGGTCTCGGGCAGCCGCGTGTGGCCGAACAGCGAGAGCCGGGCCGGCAGGTCGAGCCCGTCGCCGCCGACCTCGAGCGCCGCGAGGGTGGCGGCGTGCCGCTCGTGCGGGGCGGCGGCACCGCTCTCGGCGCGCACCCGCGCGCAGACGCGGCGGAAGAGCTCCGGCTGCCAGGCCAGGTCGGGCGGGAGGTCGTGGCCGAGCCCGTCACCGCTGCCGCCGGCGGACCAGGCCGCCAGCATCGCCGGGCGCTGCACCGCGTAGGCGGCGAACAGCCGAGCCAGGTGGTGGGCCACCGACCAGCGCCGCTGGCGACGGGTGGCGCGGGCCTCGCCCGTCAGGCCGTGGCCGAGGTGGCGCGACAGCGCGGCGCACCAGGGCTCGCCGAGCGAGTCGTCGACCACCGCGAGCACCGGCCAGACCAGCCGCTCCGGGTCCCACGGGTCGTCCTTCTCGCGCCCCAGCAGCAGGGAGACGAGCGAGCGCGGTGCCAGGAAGCGGACGCCGGCGCACACGCCGTCCTCCCGGCCCTCGGCCGCGCCGAGGCGGTGCGAGAGCCGCTGGGTCAGCCAGCGCTCCACCCCCCGGGCGGGCACGACGACGACCTCCTCGGCGAAGGGGTCCGGCAGCGGGCTCGCCAGGAGCCCGCCGAGGGCGTCGGCGAGGAGGTCGGTGCGGGCGGCACGGTGCAGGTGGAGCGGCATCGAGGTGGAGACTAGGCGAGGCCGCCGACAGGGGCGTCCGAACGTCTCCGATGCTGGGGACGAGCAGGGCAGCTCGGGGGCCTGTGGAGGATGGGTGGCCTGGTCCGGTGGGTGGTCTCGACGTGCGCTCGTCGCCGGGGCTCCTCGCTGCTCGACCGCCGGGCGCTGCGGGTGCGGGGGTCTCGAGGCTCGTCGCTGGCGCTCCTCACACCTCGACCACCGGGCCGGGAGAGGTCAGGAGCGGCGCTTGTGCTCCGCGTACTCCGCCTCGACGGCCTCGAGCGCCTCCGGGTGGCCGCGGAACTTCCGGATGCTCCACACGATCAGGAAGATCGCGAGCAGGCCGGAGAGGATGAGGGTCACGCCGGTGCCGGCGCCACCGATCAGCCACCACGAGTCGGCCACCGGCCACCACGACGGGGCCGGCGGCGACCAGATCCACACGACGCCCCAGGCCAGGAGCCAGATCGCCAGCACGACGGAGCCGGCCACGCGCAGCTTGTTGTCGACCGAGTCGGCCGCGCCCTTGAGGGCGCGGTACTTGATCGGTGCGAGCCTGCGCTCGGCCCAGGCGTAGCGCTGGGAGAGCAGGGCGACGCCGGCGAAGATCATCAGCAGGCCCGGCCCCGGCAGCACCAGCGCGGCGATGCCGGCCAGCACCAGCAGCCAGCCGAGGACCTCGATCACGATCATCTTCGCGGCCCGCGTCATGCCGCCATCCTGACAGGCTGCTCCCAGCCGTTCCGGGTGAGCAGGCACGCCCGTACGCTCCCGCCGTGGCCCTGACCATCCGCACCGACGACGTCCACGACCCCGAGGTCATCGCCTTCCTCGAGGCCCACGTGACCCAGATGCGCAGCATCTCCCCGCCGGAGTCGGTGCACGCCCTGGACGTGGCGGGCCTGCGGCGCCCGGAGATCACGTTCTTCGTCGCGCGCGACGAGTCAGGCGGCGAGTCAGGCGGCGAGGCAGGGGCCGAGGCAGGCGGCGAGCTGCTCGGCACCGCCGCGCTCAAGGACCTCGGGGACGGCCACCTGGAGCTGAAGTCCATGCGGACGGCACCCCACCGTCGCGGCGAGGGCATCGGCGCGCAGGTGCTGGCCCACGTCCTGGACCACGCCCGCACGCAGGGCGCGGCCCGCATCTCGCTCGAGACCGGCGCGGAGAACTTCTTCGCCCCCGCGAGGTCGCTGTACCGCCGCCACGGGTTCGTCGACACCGAGCCCTTCGCCGACTACGCCCCGGACCCGCTGAGCACCTTCCTCACGCTGCGGATCGACGCGACTCCTCGCTGAGCTCCCCCGACCCCAGGGCGGACGCCGGCGTGCGCCCCGGCCCCAGCACCACCCGCGCCCAGGCGACCAGCGCCAGGCAGACCACGCCCGAGGCCACCTGCGAGACCCCGGCCCACCAGCCGCCGGGCAGCCACGTCCAGGCGGGCAGCCCCCACCAGGCGGGCTGCGCGGGCTCGAGCAGCCACAGCACACCGGCCAGTCCGACCAGGGCGGTGACGAGCGCGCTCACGAGCGTCCGCGGCCACGTCTCCACCGCCCGCGCGGTCTCGCGCAGCGCGCGCCGCTGCGCCGGCCGCAGCCACCGTGCGGCCCGTTCGTCGTAGCGCGCCAGCAGGGGCACGCCGAGGGCGATCAGGAGCAGGCCGGGGCCCGGCAGCGGGTAGAGCACCACGCCGCCGACCACCAGCAGCCAGCCGAGGCCGACCATCCAGAGCCGCCGCACGACATCAGCCTGCCAGGGGCCGGGTCACGGGGGTGGGTGCTGGACGCCGATCCCTTTGTCATTTAAGTTGACCAAACAGATCGACTTACAAGACAAGCCGATCGGCTTCCCCTCGAAAGGAGCGCCCCGTGCGCACACTCCTGCTGGTCGGCTTCGTCGGCCTGTTCGCCCAGCTCGTCGACGGCTCGCTGGGCATGGCCTACGGCGTCACGTCCACGACCCTGCTGCTCGCCGTCGGCGTGGGCCCGGCAGCGGCATCGGCCGCGGTCCACTTCTCCGAGATCGGCACCTCGCTGGTCTCCGGCGCCTCGCACGCGCGCCTCGGCAACGTCGACTGGCGCACCGTCGCGATCATGGCCGGGCCCGGCTTCGTGGGCGCGTTCGCCGGCGCCACGTTCCTGGCCAACCTCGACGGGGCCCTCGCCAAGCCGGTCGTCGCCGGCATCCTGCTGAGCCTCGGCCTGTACGTGATCTGGCGCTTCCTCGCCCTGGGTGGCCGCCGCCCGCAGTTCGGACGACGGCCGCACGCCGCGCTCCTGGCGCCGCTCGGCCTCGTGGGCGGTGCGCTGGACGCCGTCGGCGGCGGCGGGTGGGGCCCGGTCGGCACCACCACGCTCCTCTCCTCCGGCCGCCTCGAGCCCCGCAAGGTCGTCGGCTCGATCGACACCTCGGAGTTCGTGGTCGCCATCGGCGGCTCGCTCGGCTTCATCATCGCCCTGAGCAGCCAGGGCATCCCGTGGGGCTACGCGGGCGCGCTGCTGGCCGGCGGCGTGGTCGCCGCCCCGGTCGCGGCCTGGCTGGTCCGCATCCTGGCCCCGCGCGTCCTCGGCGTGGCCGCGGGCGGCCTCATCGTGCTGACCAACTCCAAGACGCTCGCGGAGGCGTTCGGCGCCTCGGGCACGCAGGTCGCCGTGCTCGCGGGCACGATCGCCGTCGCCTGGGTCGCGGGGATCGTGTGGGCCGTGCGGGCCGAGCGGGCCGCCGCCGTCCTCGCCCACCGCGAGGTGGAGGCCGACCTGGCCGGCGAGCACACGCCAGCCTGAGGCAGGAACGCAGCGACCCCCTGCCCGACGTGCGGGCAGGGGGTCGTCTCGCGTGAGGGCGAGGCGTCAGGCCGAGATCTCGTCCTGCTTCTCCGCCTTCTCCGCGCGGGAGGAGGCGATCAACGACGTGATCGTGGTGAGCACCAGGATCCCGACGATCACGAGCATCGAGGTGACGGTCGGGATCTCGGGCACCGAGGACCAGGTCATGTGGCCCCAGTGCAGCACCAGCTTCACGCCGATGAAGACGAGGATCGCCGAGAGGCCGTAGGAGAGGTGCACGAGCTTGGCCAGCGCCGACTCGATGACGAAGTACAGGGCGCGCAAGCCCAGCAGCGCGAAGGCGTTGGTGGCGAAGACCAGGTACGGGTCGCCGGTGATGCCGTAGACGGCCGGCACGGAGTCGACCGCGAAGACGATGTCGGTGGCGAAGACGGCGATGGTGACCAGCGCGAACGGGGTCAGCGCGCGCTTGCCGGCCTGCTTGACCGTCATCCGCGGACCCTCGTAGGTGTCGGTCACCGGCATGACGCGGCGCACGAGCCTGACGATCCTCATCTCGTCCACGTCGACGCTCTGCTCGTCGTGGCCGGTCAGGGCGTCGCGCAGCAGCTTGAAGCCGGTGAAGAGCAGCACCGCGCCGAAGACGAGGAAGACCCAGTTCCACTGCTGGAGGGCCGCGGCGCCCAGGGCGATGAAGATGCCACGCAGCACGAGGGCGCCGATGATGCCGTAGAGCAGGACCCGCTGCTGGAGCTCGCGGGGCACCGCGAACGCCCCGAGCAGGAGCATGAACACGAAGAGGTTGTCGACCGAGAGCGACTTCTCGACGATGTAGCCGGTGTAGTACTCGGTGCCGATCGAGCCGCCGTACTGGGTCCAGATGAAGACGCCGAAGGCGACCGGCAGGGCGATGTAGAACAGCGACCAGCCGACGGCCTCCTTGAAGGAGACCTCGTGCGGCTTGCGAGTGGCGATGAAGTCGAGGACCAGCAGGACGACGACGGCGCCGATCGTGGCGGCCCACAGCGTCGGGGTGCCGATGGACTCGATCGCCATCGGTGCGGCAAGGGTGGTCACGGGACGTGCTCCTCAGGGGTCGGCGCAGCAGCCACGAGGCGCTGCGCGATCTCTGAGGTCTCCCCCACCGGCACGGGTGCCGGCGCCGCCCGGGTCGGTCCGTGGAGACCGACGTACTGACCGGGTCGAGCTTGGGCGGGGTACTCCCCTCACGAGTGAGTGTAGGTGACCGGGGTCCGGCGGCCCAGCCCACCGACCGGGTGGGCCTCAGCGGACGACGAGGTCGCGGTCGCGCACGCGCGAGCCGTGGGCCAGCCACCAGCGGGCGGCGCCGGCCACGTCCGGGTCCGGGCTGGCGGCCAGCCGCGGCAGCAGCGGGTGCGCGGCCATGCCGGCCGAGTAGGTGGCGGCGCGGGCGCTGCCGGGGGTCTCGACGGCGGCCAGGAGGACGTGCTCGGGCATCACCTCGCCGGCCACGCCGGAGACGAGCAGCCCGAGCCGGTGCCGGTCGCCCGCGTCGTCCGCCCACCCCGTGAGCACCCGGGGGACGCGGACGTCGACCAGGCCGACCAGCCGGCGGCCGGCCCGCTCCCGCACGGCGGGGTCGGGCGAGGTCACGGCGATCTCGGCGACGGCGTCGGCCACGGCCGCGCGCAGCGGCTCGATGGAGGTGCACAGGAAGGACGCGGCCGACGCCCGGCTCTCCGGCCCGCCGGCCACGATCTCCCACAGCAGGCGGGTCAGCAGCGGCTGCGCCGGCACGCCGAGCCGGTCGCAGACCTGGTTGCTCTGCTGCTCGCAGGCCAGCCACACGGGGTTGGCGGTCCGGTTGGCCGGGTCGGGCGCGGCGACCGTGGGGCTGGGTGCGTGCGCCAGCCGCCCGCGCACCCGCTGCAGGTCGGACGCCGGCAGCAGCCGCATCAGGTGCGAGAGCCAGCGCCACGGGCCGGTGCCGGGGTGCGCCTCGTTGTAGGCCAGGGCCAGCCGCTCGACGTGCGGGGTCCAGAAGCCGCGGTCCCCGGAGACCTCGGCCATCGTCTCCAGCGCCAGGCAGGCACCCTGGACGACCCAGGGCCGCTGGTCCTCCAGCAGGTCGAGCGCCCAGGCGGTCGTCGGCTCGTCCACCGCCTGGCCGACCACGGCCAGCGGGTCGTTGACGACCTGCACGTGCGGGTCGGCCACGCAGTCGCGCACCGCCTCGACCACCAGCCCGCCGTACGCGCTGCGCCGCAGCAGCGACAGCGCGTCGTAGCGGGCCGCGTAGCCGCGACCGACGGCGCGGCCGGCCTCGGAGAGCAGCTGCCCGAACAGGTCGAGGGAGAGGTCTCGCGGGAGGCCGATGTTGCCGGGCAGGGCCATGGCCCGCGCCCAGGCCAGCCACTCGTGCCCGGCGGCACTGCCGTCGAGCACCGGCGCGTGCAGGCGCTGCATCTCCTCGACGGTGCCGGCCGGCGTGCCGGGGTCGCGGTCGGCGGGCGAGTAGGGGAAGGCCCGGCACATCACGTCCACGGCCGCGCGCAGCGAGGACGCCGGCAGGTGCAGCACGCGCTCGTAGGCGTCGACCAGGCCACCGTCGCGCACCACCCCGGTCTCGAGCCGGTGCAGCGAGGAGGAGCTGGTGGCGAGGCCCTCGTCGCCCAGGCGCTCGACCATGTCGGAGAGGCGGGACGCGGCGGCGTCACCGGCGGTCAGCCGGGCCATCCGCAGCAGCCAGCCCACGCGCACGGGCACGTCGAGGGCCGCACCGTTGAGCGGTGTGGTGTCCTCGAGCGGCTTGAGCGGAGCTCCTCGCGCCTGTTCCGTGACCATGCCCTGGCGGCCTTCCCACCGCCTCCCCACGTGGCGGTTCGGCAACCACTCTCCCAGCGGAGCGCGCCGACTGGAACGGCAAGCCTTTACTTTTCTGACCGGTCCAAACCGGTCACCGACGCCGTCACTCGGGCACAGGAACGGGCGTCCACCCTGGTCAGGGGTCGTGTGACGGGCGCTACAGGGCCCTCACAGGCAACGGGTGTGACCGATCCCCGCACCCTTCTCCTCAGGCGCGGCCACTCCCTGCCACCGACAGGAGGCGGACGCAGGAGGGGCCTGTCAGGAGTGCGCGCCCGGCGCCAGGCCCCGGGCCACGAGGTCGGCCAGGGCCCGGTAGGCGGTGGCGTCGTCCAGGCCGGTCCGCTCCCGCAGCGTCCCGACCTGGATGCCCTCCATCAGGTGTGCCACCGCGGCCCCGACGAAGGCGCCGTCGACCGGCCGCAGGCGCCCGGCCGCCACGCCCTCCTCGACGAGCCGCCGCACCCGGGCCGCCGCGGCCTCGGTGTTGCGGCGGTAGACCTCGCCGGCCGCGGCGTGCGCGGCCAGGTCGGCGTAGAAGCGCGGCCCCGCCGGCGCGAGCGCCTCGGCGACGGCGAGCAGGTAGGCGGTCACGCGGCGGCCGGGGTCGGGCTCGGCCGCGACGCGCTGCTCGACCTTCCGGGTGGCCTCGCGGAAGTACCGCCCCACCACGGTCGTGACGATCTGCTCCTTCGAGGCCGCCACCTGGTAGAGCGTCGTGCGCGAGCAGCGCAGCCGGGTGGCGAGGTCGCCGATGCCGAGGTCGAGGAAGCCCTCGGCGAGGAAGAGGTCGACCAGCGCGGCCAGGAGCTCGTCGCGGCGCGCCCCCCGACGGGCGGACGACGGCGGCGCCGCCGGGTCCGGGTCATGCGCGGTCATGGGACACGACTGTAGGGCTACCCGCGGGTAGGCCGCGCAGCCACCTGGTCAGCCAGTACCGAGATGCGTACTGTGGTACTCCTCACGTTCTCAACCGCTCCGCTCCGCCAGCCGCCCGGGAGGCCACCCATGCCCGCTCGCCGCGTCCTCGCCGACGACACCACCGTCGACCTGCTGCGCCTCGTCCGCACCATCGCCCACGAGCAGCTGGCGCCCCGCGCCGCCGAGGCCGAGGCCGAGGAGGCGTTCCCCCGGGACGTCTTCGCCTCGCTGGGCCGCACCGGCCTGCTCGGCCTGCCCTACCCCGAGGACGTCGGCGGCGCCGGCCTGCCGTACGGCGCCTACCTCCAGGTGCTCGAGGAGCTGGGCTCGGTGTGGGCCTCGGTGGCGGTCGGCGTCTCCGTGCACACGCTCTCCTGCTTCCCGCTGGCCCGGTTCGGCACCGACGAGCAGCGCGCGCGCTGGCTGCCCGACATGCTGGCCGGCGACCGGCTGGGGGCCTACTGCCTCTCCGAGCCGCACGCCGGCTCCGACCCGGCCGCCATGCGCACCACCGCCCGCCGCGAGGGCGACGAGTACGTGCTCGACGGCGCCAAGGCCTGGACGACCCACGGCGGGCACGCCGACTTCTACACGGTCATGGCCCGGACCTCCGACGAGCGCACGGGCATCTCCTGCTTCCTCGTCCCCGCGGACGCACCGGGGCTCTCGGCCGACAAGCCCGAGCGGAAGATGGGCCTGACCGGCTCGGCCACGGCCACCATGCGGCTCGACGGCGTGCGGGTGCCGCTCGAGCGCCGCATCGGCGCCGAGGGCGAGGGCCTGCGGATCGCCCTGGCGGCGCTGGACGCCGGCCGGCTGGGCATCGCCGCCGTGGCGACCGGGCTCGGCCAGGGCGCGCTGGACCTGGCGCTCGGCTACGCCCGCGACCGCGAGACCTTCGGGCAGCGCATCCTCGACCACCAGGGCGTCGCCTTCCTGCTGGCCGACGCGGAGGCGGCCGTCGTCTCGGCCCGCGCGACCTACCTCTCCGCCGCGAGGCTCGCCGACGCCGGGCTGCCCTACGGCCGGGAGGCCTCGGTCGCGAAGCTCGTCGCGACCGACAACGCCATGAAGGTCACCACCGACGCCGTGCAGGTGCTCGGCGGCTACGGCTACACCCGCGACTTCCCCGCCGAGCGGTACATGCGCGAGGCGAAGGTGATGCAGATCTTCGAGGGCACCAACCAGATCCAGCGGGTCGTCATCAGCCGCTCGCTGGACAAGGATGCGCGGTGCGACACCGGCGTCGTCGAGCAGCTGCCCGTGCCGGCGCTCGCCCACTGACCCCCCCCGCACCGCCCCGTACGAACAGACAGCCCGCACAGACAGCCGAACCGTCCAGGAAGGACACCCATGCAGGTCACCGACACCGCCGCGATCGTCACCGGAGCCGCCTCCGGGCTCGGGGCGGCCACCGCCGCGCGGCTCGCCGGCGCGGGCGCGCGGGTCTTCGCGCTCGACCTCCCGGCCTCGATCGAGTCGGCGCCGGAGGTGGACGGGGTCACCTACGTGCCCACCGACGTGACCGTCCCCGCCGAGGTCGACGCCGCGGTCGCGCAGGCCGTCGCGTCTGGCCTCCCGCTGCGCGTGGCGGTGAACTGCGCCGGCATCGGGCCGTCGATGCGCATCCTGGGCCGCAAGGGCCGCCACGACCTCGACTTCTACGCGAAGGTCGTGCAGGTCAACCTGATCGGCTCCTTCAACGTCCTCACCATCGCGGCCGAGGCCATGGCCGCGACCGAGCCGCTCGAGGACGGGCAGCGAGGCGTGGTCGTGAACACCGCCAGCGTCGCCGCGTTCGAGGGGCAGGTCGGGCAGGCCGCCTACTCCTCCTCCAAGGGCGGCATCGTCGGCCTCACGCTGCCGGCCGCGCGCGACCTCGCCCAGCACGGCATCCGGGTCAACACCATCGCGCCCGGCATCGTGGAGACGCCCATGCTCGCCACAGTCTCGGAGGAGTTCCGGGCCGGGCTGGCCGCCGGCGTCCCGTTCCCGCAGCGCCTGGCGAGGCCGTCCGAGTACGCCGACCTCGCGCTCTTCCTCGTCGAGCACGACTACCTCAACGGCGAGACCGTCCGCATGGACGGCGCCCTGCGGATGGCGCCCCGCTGAGCCTTGCTGCGCGCCTCTGAGAGGCTGGCGGGGTGCACCTCCCCACCGCCGCAGACGTGGACGCCGCCGCGCAGAGCCTGGCCGGCGTCCTCACCCCGACCCCGCTGCACCGCAGCGACCGCCTCTCCGAGGCCACCGGCCTGGAGGTGTGGCTCAAGCGGGAGGACCTCCAGCCGGTCCGCTCGTACAAGGTGCGCGGCGCCTACCACCTGATCTCCGGCCTCTCCGCCGAGGAGCAGGCCCGCGGGGTCACCTGCGCCTCCGCCGGCAACCACGCCCAGGGCGTGGCGCTGGCCTGCGCGCGGGCGGGGGTGCGGGCGCGGGTCCACCTGCCGCGCACCACGCCGCGGCAGAAGCGCGAGCGGGTGGCGGTGCTCGGCGGCGACCTTGTCGACGTCGTCATCGGCGGCGACACCTACGACGAGGCCGCCCGCGCCAGCGCCGCGTTCGCGGCCGAGACCGGCGCCACCCCGGTGCCCGCGTTCGACGACCCGCGGATCGTGGCCGGGCAGGGCACGGTGGCGCTCGAGGTGCTCGCCCAGCTCGCCGAGGCGGGGGTCGGGACGCCGGCGGCGCTGGTCGTCCCCGTCGGGGGCGGCGGCCTGGCGGCCGGCTGCCTCACGGTGCTCGCCGAGCGGGCGCCCCACGTGCAGGTCGTGGCGGCCGAGCCGGCGGGTGCTGCCTCGATGGCGGCCGCGCTGGACGCGGGCGAGCCGGTCGAGCTCGAGCGCCTCGACGGGTTCGTCGACGGTGCCGCCGTCCGCCGTGTCGGGGCGACCACCTACGACGTCGTGGCCGCGCACCCGCCGCTGATGCTGGCCGTGCCCGAGGGCGCGCTGTGCGTGGAGATGCTCGCGCTGTACTCCTCCGACGGGATCATCGCCGAGCCCGCCGGGGCGCTGGCCACCACCGGTGTCGGGATGCTCGAGCAGCTCGCCGGGCTGGACCTGCCGCCCGGCTCGCCGGTCGTCGCGATCGTCTCCGGCGGCAACAACGACGTCTCCCGCTACGCCGAGGTCGTGGAGCGGGCGCTCGTGCACGAAGGGCTCAAGCACTACTTCCTGGTGGAGTTCCCGCAGGAGCCGGGGGCGCTGCGCCGCTTCCTCGACGAGGTGCTCGGCCCCGACGACGACATCACGCTGTTCGAGTACGTCAAGCGCAACAACCGCGAGACCGGCCCCGCGCTCGTCGGCGTCGAGCTCGGCGCGGCCACCGACCTGGCGGGGCTGCTCGAGCGGATGGACGCCAGCCCGCTGGTCGTGACTCCCGTGGAGCCGGACTCCCCGCTCTTCCGCTTCGTCACCTGAGCCGCCCACCGGTGGTCGAGGTGCGAGGAGCCCCGGCGACGAGCCTCGAGACCGGCGGGTTCGGGCACCGACGCTCGGGTGCGGCGATCTCGAGGCTCGGCCGTGGACGGCCTCGCACCTCGATCACCGGACGGCCACGCGGCCTCGCACCTCGATCACCGGACGGCGAGCCGCAGGAGCCGGTCGTCCGCGGCGGACGGGGTGGTGCGGCCGTCCGTGTTGGACGTGCCGAGCCACAGGCTGCCGTCCGGCGCGGCGGCCACCGAGCGCAGGCGGCCGTAGCGGCCGGTGAGGAACCGTTCGACGCGACCCTTCCGGGGGCCGCGGAGGGTGACGGCGTAGAGGCACTGCCCCTGGAGCGTGGCCAGCCACGCACGGCCGTGGGCGACCGCGATGCCGGCGGGCGAGGCGTCGTCGGTGGCCCACTGCACGAGCGGGTCGCGGTAGCCGCCGCGTCCGTCGGACCCCTCGACGTCAGGCCACCCGTAGTTGCCGCGTCTGACGATCCGGTTGAGCTCGTCGGCGGTCTTCTCGCCGAGCTCCGAGGCCCACAGGTCGCTGCCGTCGAAGGCGAGCCCCTCGACGTTGCGGTGCCCGCGCGACCACACGGGGTTGCCCCAGGGGTTGCCGGCGGGCACGGAGCCGTCGGCCTCGAGGCGGAGCACCTTGCCGTTGAGGGAGCCGGTGTCCTGGGCGGACGACGGGACCTCGGCGTCGCCGGTGGCGACGAACAGGTGGCCGGACGGCCCGAAGGCGAGGGCGCCACCGTTGTGGTGGACGGACTTCGCGATCCCGTCGAGCAGCACCTGCGGGCGGCCGAGCGTGCCGCCGCCGGCGCCGCGGGGCGTGAACCGCATCCGCACGACCTGGTTCTCGGTGGCCGTCGAACGGTAGGCGTAGAGCCAGGGCCGGCGTGGGAAGTCGGGGTGCAGCGCGAGGCCGAGGAGGCCCGCCTCGCCGGCGCTGGCGACGTTGGAGACGCTCGGCACCTCACCGATCGTCCGGCGGCGCCCCGACGGGCCCACCCGGTGCACCCGGCCGGTGTCGCGCGAGGAGACCAGCGCGCTGCCGTCGGGCAGGAACGCGAGGCCCCACGGCACGTTGAGCCCGGTCACGAGCGTGCTCGCGACGCGCACGCGGACGCGGCGGGGCACCGCGTCCGCGGTCGCGTCCTCGGTCGCGTCCTCGGTCGGGCTCGCGCTCGTGCTCGTGGACGCGGATGGCGAGGCGGACCCCGAGCCGGACGCCGAGCCGGACGTGCCCGAGGAGGGCGCGCCGGACGTGGACGAGGCTCCAGGACCGGACGACTCCTCCGCGCTGCAGGCGCCCAGCAGGCCGAGCCCGGCCAGGCCGCCGAGGCCTGCGCCGGTGCGCAGCAGGACGGACCGGGAGACGACGAGGGGGCTCTCGCTCATGCCGCCACCTCAGCACCCTCCACCAAAGGGTGAGAAGCGGACCGGCCAGGTCACAGGCTTCCCACAGGTGCAGATCCCCCATCTAGGGGACAGATGTCGGCTTCGTGCAGGTCAGGCCCACCGCGACGTCCTCGCTCCCGGGCCACAGAGGGCCGTGCTCGCGGCGAGGCCCACGAAAAGGTGCCGTCGGCACCCATCCGCCCGGCCCCGGCGCACCGAACTTCCCGGTACGCGCACCGACACATGACCGCCGACCTGGGGGGAACGTCATGACCGGGAACACCACGCACGCACCACTCACCGACCCACGCACGCTCGTCGTCGTCCCGACGTACGACGAGGCCGAGAACATCACCATGATCGTGCGGCGCACGCTCGCCGTCGGTCCGCACGTCGAGGTGCTCGTCGTCGACGACGGCAGCCCCGACGGCACCGGCGAGATCGCCGACGCCCTCGCCGCGAGCGAGTCGCGGCTCCACGTCCTGCACCGCACGGAGAAGAACGGGCTCGGGCCGGCCTACCTGGCCGGCTTCGCCTGGGCGCTGGACCGCAGCGCCGGCCGCAGCTACGACGTCGTGGCCGAGATGGACGCGGACGGCTCCCACCTGCCCGAGCAGCTGCCGCGACTGCTGGAGGCCCTCGACCGGGCCGACCTCGTGCTCGGCTCCCGGTGGCTGCCCGACGGCGCCGTGCACGGCTGGTCGCGGCACCGCGAGCTGCTCTCGCGCGGCGGCAACGTCTACGTCCGCGCCCTGCTGCGCGTGCCGCTGACGGACGCGACCGGCGGGTACCGCGTGTACCGCGCCGAGGCCCTGCGCTCGCTGGACCTCACGGAGATCGCCTCCGCGGGCTACTGCTTCCAGGTGGACCTCGCCCGCCGGGTGCTCCAGGCGGGCCTCGCCGTCCGCGAGGTACCGATCGACTTCCACGAGCGCGAGCACGGTGCCTCGAAGATGACGGGCGACATCGTCCGCGAGGCCCTGTGGCGCGTCAGCGTGTGGGGCCTGGCCGACCGGCTGCACCGTCGCGGCCGCGCCCGCGCCGTCCCGGTGGCCGCGCCCGTCGTCGCGCTGCCGCGGCACCGGTGACGCGGGCCGCGCCCGCCCACCTCCACCCACGGTCGACCCCCGTCGACCCCCGCGGTCCCGCGACCGCCTCCCCGGCCCGCCGGCGCGCCTGTGCGCCCGGCCGCGGCCGCCCGTTCTCGTCCCCGAAGGACCCTCACGTGCCTGTCCCTCCTCGGCGTCGCGACGACGCCCTCCACCAGCGCCGGGCCCATCGGCCCGCCCGCCTCCTCGCCGCGACGGCGCTGCTGCTCGCGGCCCTCGCCGCTGCCCTCGCACCCGCCGCGAGCGCGGCGGAGTCCACCACGACCGGCTCCGCCGACCGGGCGGCAGCCGCCCAGCCGGTCGCCGACAGCACGCCGCTGCTGCCCGACGGCCAGGACGGCGTCCGGGTGCAGCCGGACACCGACACCCAGACCGGCACCAGCTCCGGCACCGGCACCGACTCCGGGAACGCCCCGGCCGAGGCCGGAACCACCTCCTGGGCCGCCCGCGCCGGCTGGGCCGTCCTGCTGCTCGCCTCGGCCGTGATGACCTTCGTGGCCGGCACGACCCTGCTGTGGATGCTGCACGCGTGGCGCAGCACGGAGTCGCTGCGCACCACCGGCTTCGCGGCCGCGCCGGTGCCGCCGCAGCGCCGCTTCACGGTGCTCCTGCCCGCCCGGCACGAGGAGCAGGTGCTGGGCCACACCATCGACCGGCTGGCCGCCTCCGACCACCCCGACCTCGAGATCATCGTGATCATCGGGCACGACGACCCCGGCACCGAGGCCGTCGCCAGGGCCGCCGAGGAGCGGCACCCGACGCTGGTGAAGGTCGTCATCGACCACTCCGAGCCCAAGAACAAGCCGCGGGGCATGAACACCGCCCTGCCGCACGTCACCGGCGACGTCGTCGGGGTCTTCGACGCCGAGGACGAGGTGCACCCGCGGCTGCTCAGCCTGGTCGACGCCCGCTTCACCGAGACCGGCGCCGACCTGGTGCAGGGCGGGGTGCAGCTGATGAACGTGCAGACCACCTGGTGGAGCCTGCGCAACTGCCTGGAGTACTACTTCTGGTTCCGCAGCCGCCTGCACTTCCACGCCGAGCAGCACTTCATCCCGCTGGGCGGCAACACGATCTTCGTCCGCACCGACCTGCTGCGCGAGGCCGGCGGGTGGGACGGCGACTGCCTGGCCGAGGACTGCGAGCTGGGCGTGCGCCTCTCGACCGGCGGGGCGACCGTCGCGGTCGCCTACGACACCGACGTCGTCACCCGCGAGGAGACCCCCGGCTCGGTCCGCTCGCTGGTCAAGCAGCGCACCCGGTGGAGCCAGGGCTTCCTCCAGGTGCTCGGCAAGGGCATCTGGAAGCAGCTGCCCACGCGCCGGCAGCGGCTGCTGGCCCGGTACACGCTCGCCATGCCGTTCCTGCAGGCCTTCACCGGCGTGATGATCCCGGTCTCGATCGGCCTGGTGCTCTTCGCCAAGGTCCCGACGCTGGTGGCGCTGCTGAGCTTCGTGCCGGTCGTGCCGACCCTCGTCACGATCGTGGTCGAGGCCGCCGGGCTGGGCGAGTTCGCCCGCGCGTACGGCGTCCGGCTGCGGCCGTGGGACTACCTGCGGCTCGTGCTCGGCACGTTCCCCTACCAGGTGCTCCTGGCCTTCGCCGCCCTGCGCGCCGCCTGGCGCGAGCTGCGCGGCGACTCCTCGTGGGAGAAGACCGAGCACACCGGCGCCCACGTCGTCCCGGACGCCGGCACCGCACCCGTCCCGGAGGTGGCTGCCCGATGACCGCACTGCTGACCCCGCCCCGGACGCAGGGCTCCGCCGCGTCCGCCGTGCCGACGAGCCCGGGACGACTCGCCCGGGCCCGCTCCTGGTTCGCGCAGCACCGCACCTCCGCGTTGTGGCTGACTCCCCTGCTGGTCCTCACCGCAGTCGCCCGCCTGGTGAACATGGGCGGCGCCCCGCAGCGCATCGACGACGAGGGCACCTACGTCGCCCAGGCGTGGGCGGTCGAGACGCTCGGCGAGCTGGGCCACTACACCTACTGGTACGACCACCCGCCGCTCGGCTGGATCCAGGTCGCCGGATGGACGGCGCTCACCGACGGCTTCGGCCGCTACTCGGTGAGCGTGCTCGCCGGGCGTGAGGCGATGGTCGTCGCGGCGACGGTCTCCGCGGCGCTCCTCTGGGTGCTCGGACGCCGGCTCGGGCTGTCCCGGCCGGCCGCGGCCACCGCGCTGCTGCTGTTCGCGCTCTCGCCGCTGGTCGTGCAGTACTCGCGCACGGTCTACCTCGACAACGTGGCGACCCCGTGGGTGCTGGCCGCGTTCGTCCTCGCCCTCTCGCGCCGCCACCAGCTGGTCTCCTTCGCCGCGGCGGCCCTCTGCTTCGCGGTGGCCGTGCTGACCAAGGAGACGACGCTGCTGCTCCTGCCGTTCCTGGTCTGGCAGCTGCTCCGCTCGGCGACCCCCGACACGCGCCGCTACACGCTGTCGGTGGCCGGAGCGCTCTTCGTGCTCGCCGGCGTCGGCTACCTGGCCCTGGCGCTGCTCAAGGGCGAGCTCCTGCCGGGCGCCGGCCGGGTCTCGCTCTGGGACGGCATCTACTTCCAGCTGGTCGGTCGTGACTCCTCGGGCAGCGTCCTGTCGGCCTCCACGCAGGCCGGCCAGTCGCTGCGCACGTGGCTCGACCTCGGTGCACCGCTGCTGCTGGGCGGCACCGCCGCCGCCGCGGGCGGCCTGCTGGTGCGTCGCCTGCGGCCCTACGCCGCCGCGTTCCTGGTGCTGGCCGCGATCGTGCTCAAGCCGGGCTACCTCCCGGTGCCCTACGTCATCGCCCTGCTGCCGCTGGCCGCGCTGCTGGTCCCGGCCGTGGTCGAGGCCGGGCTGCGGCACGCCCGCGGCTCCGCGGGCACCCTCAGGCGCACCGCGGCCGGGGGCCTGGCCGGCGTCCTCGCGCTCGCCGTGCTCGCCGGCGCCGCCCTCACCTGGCCGTCCGCGCTCGGGCGGCTGTGGACGGCGGACGACGACGCCCCGCTGCGCTCGGCGGAGGCCTGGGTCGAGGGCAACCTCACCGACGGCCAGCGCATCCTGGTCGACGACGCCGCCTGGCTGGACCTGGTGCGCGCGGGCATCCCCCGCGAGGACGTGGTCTGGTACTACAAGGCCGACACCGACCCGGCCGTCTACGACCTCGCCCCCGACGGCTGGTCCGACTACGACTACGCCCTGGTCACCGAAGGAGTCCGGCAGGCCGCCGGCTCCTCGCCGGTGATGGACTCCGCCCGCGACAACGGCGTCGTCGTGGCCTCCTTCGGCGACGGCGGGCCGGAGACCGTGGACGTCGTCCGCGTCATGCCCGACGGCATCGACGCCTTCTACGCCGCGCAGGACTACGACGAGCGCGCCCGCACCGCGGCGGGCCGCCAGCTGCTCGACAACCCGGCGTTGTCCTTCTCGCAGGACGCGGCCCGCGCGCTGCGTCGCGGCACCGCCGACGCCCGCTCGGTGCTGCTGCTGGGCCAGCTCTCGGCCGACTTCGACCTCACCGTCGGCGGCTTCCCCGTCGCCGCCGGGGAGAGCACCGACGAGCTGCCGGCCCATCGCCTGCTCCTCACCGGGGTCGACGGCGGACCGCTCGACTCGGCGGCCGGCCGCCGACTGGCGGCCCAGGTGCGCGCCCAGACCGGCTCGTACGCGCCCGCCTCCGTGGAGGAGACGGCCGACGGGCTGCTGGTCACGTTCCCGCTCGGCGCTCCCGACTACCTGCTGCCGGCCCCGTGACCCGCCCCACGACCCGCCCCGTGATCCCCACCACCCGCACCCTGCCCGGAGGTATCCCCGTGCACCGCTTCTCCACGTCCCACCACCAGCCCCACCACGAGCCCCACCGCCAGTCCCGTCGCGTCCGGAACCTGCTGGTCACGGCGCTGGCCGTCGCCCTCGTCGCCTTCGCGCCCGGACTGGCCGCGCCCGCCGCGGCGGCCGACCGCACCGGCTGGGTGCGCGCCGGGCACCTCGCCCCGGGCACGCCCGACGCCGACATCACCCTCACCCCGCTCTCGGGCGGGAAGCCGGTGGTGCTCAGGGACGTCTCGTACCGTGACGTCACCGACTACGTGCAGGTGCCGACCGGCACCTACTCCGTCGCCTTCCGGGCGACCGGCTCCGGGGAGGACAGCCAGCCGATGATCCGCTCCAGCATCCGGGTGGGCGCGCAGTCCGCCACCACCGTCGTGGCCACCGGCGCCGAGGGCGACGCGAGCGTGCAGGTCGTCTACGACGACCTCACTCCCCCCTCGGCGGGCAACGCCAAGGTGCGGCTGGTCTCCGGTGCCACGGTGCCGGTGACCGCCCAGGTCGTCGACGGCCCGCTGCTGGCGCGGTCGGTGAACACCGGCGGGGCCACCGGGTACGCCGAGGTCCCCGCCCAGGCGTGGACGATCGACCTCTCCGCCCGTTCCGGTGACGCCACCGCGTCCGGCCGGGTGACCGTCCGCGCGGGCGGCGTCTACACCCTCTTCGCCCTCGACGACGGCGACGGCGGCCTGGAGCTCATGGCGGTCCGCGACAGCCAGGGCACCTCCACGATGCCCACCGGCGGCGTCGACACCGGCGGCGGTGGTCTCGCCGCCGACACCTCCGCGGACGCCTCGACCACCGGCACCTCCACGGCCGCCGTGGCGGGCACGGCCGCCCTGGCCGCACTGGTCGCGCTCGTCGCCGCCTCCCTCACCCCGGCGCTCGTCCGCGGCCGCCAGGCCCCCGACCCGGGAGGCGCCCGACGATGAGCCGCCTCAACGCGCCCGCCTGGACGATCCTGGTCGTCGGCCTCGTCCTCGTGGTCGGGGTGGCCGGCTTCGTCCTGACCGCGGGGGACGACGACGCAGGCCCGGCGCCCGCCTCGAGCACCGCCACGGACGCACCCACCGCGGCCGAGGTGTTCCTCGACGACTACGTCGACGACGACGGCCGCGTGGTGCGCCACGACCAGGGCGGCGACACGGTCAGCGAGGGCCAGGCCTACGCGATGCTCGTCGCGGTCGGCACCGACGACCGCGACACCTTCGACGCCGTCTGGTCCTGGACGCAGGAGCACCTCGTGCGGGCCGACGACGGGCTGCTCGCCTGGCGCTGGGCCGACGGTGCGGTCGCCGACCCCTCGTCCGCCTCGGACGCCGACCTGGACGCCGCCCGCGCCCTGGTGCTGGCCGGCCGGCTCTGGGGCGACGACGGCTACACGCAGGCCGGGGTGAGCCTCGGCCAGGCGATCCTGGACCACGAGACCGTCAGCACCCCGGCAGGGCTGGTGCTCGTGGCGGGCCAGTGGGCCACCTCGTCCGCCCCGTACTGGTTCAACCCCTCCTACGTCTCGCCCGCGGCCACCCAGGTGCTCGCCTCCGTCGACGACGACCCGCGCTGGACCCAGCTGGAGGAGGGCTCCGCGCAGGCCGTGCGCGCGGCCACGGTCGACGGACAGCTGACGCCGGACTGGGCCCAGGTGGACGACAGCGGCAACGCGTGGCCCACCTCGGCGCCGGACGGCTCCGCGCCGGTGTTCTCCTACGACGCGGCGCGCACCATCGTCCGCAACGCGGAGTCGTGCCGCGACGCCGACCGGGAGATTGCCGACGCCCTGGTCGGTGTCCTCGGCACCGGTGAGCCGTACGGCACCTACTCGCTGGACGCCCAGCCGCAGACCGGCGACCTCTCCAGCCTCATGGCCGTGAGCATGGCGGCCGGGGCCGCGGTCCGCGGGGACACCGCCACCGCCGACGCCCGGCTCCAGCAGGCCCGTGACGTGCAGGCCTCCTCGCCCAGCTACTACGGCGCAGCGTGGGCGGCGCTCGGCCCGTTGATGCTCACCACCGATGCCCTCGGCGGCTGCCCGCCGCTGGGCGGGGACGGCTCGTGACGGGCGCGCCCGCCCGTCGTCGTCCTGCTCGCGCACCGCTCGCCGTCCTCGTCGCGGGGCTGCTGCTCGCGCTCGTCGCGTGCGGCTCGACCTCCGGGACACCCGCCGGCACCGACGCCGGCAGCAGCGGCAGCGGCAACGCGGGCACCGCGACGAGCACCCCGAGCAGCTCGACGAGCAGCGCGCCCGACGACCTGAGCGTCCAGGGCCAGGAGGACGCGGCGGGGCGGCCCGTCCGGGTCCAGGTGCCCGCCCTCGGGATCGACGTCGCCGTCGGCCGTCTGGGCCTGCGCGACGACGGCGTGCTCGAGGCGCCACCGCGCTGGCAGCGGGCGGGCTGGTACGAGGGCGGCCCCCGACCCGGCGAGACCGGCCCGGCCGTCATCGCCGGGCACGTGGACTCGCCCACCGGCCCGGCGGCGTTCACGGGCCTGTCCGCGATCGCCCCGGGTGACCGGGTCGTGGTCACGGACGCGGCCGGCACGCGGCACGTCTTCGTCGTGACCCGGCTCGCCGACTCCCCGAAGGACTCCTTCCCGACCCGCGCGGTCTACGGGCCCACCCCGGACGAGGAGCTCCGACTCATCACCTGCTCCGGCGACTACGACAGTGACGCCGGCGGCTACCAGGACAACCTGGTCGTCTACGCGACGGCCGCGGAGGAGGGCGCATGAGCGCCAGGACCGACGAGGAGACCCTCACCCCGGGCGAGGGCACCGTGAGCCCCAGGCCCGCCCGCGCGGCCGCGACGGCGCGGCGGCTCGACCCCACGCGGTTCCTGCAGGGCGGCTACCGGCTGCTCGCCCGCTTCGGCACCGTCGGCGCGCTCTCGTTCGTGGTCGACGCCGGCGGCTACAACCTGCTGCGCCACGCCCTCGAGCTCGGGCCCGTCACCTCGAAGACGATCGCGGTGCTGCTCGCCACCACCGTGGCCTTCGTCGGCTCGCGCTCGTGGACGTTCGCCGAGCGCCGGCAGCGCCGCACCGACCACGCCTACCTGATGTTCGGGCTGGTCAACGGGGTCTCGCTGCTGCTCGGCGTGGGCTGCCTGGCCTTCTCCACCTACGTGCTGGGCCTCGACTCGCCGCTGGCGGAGAACATCAGCGGCAACCTCGTCGGCGTCGGGCTGGGCACGCTGTTCCGGTTCTACGCCTACCACCGGTGGGTCTTCCCCGGAGACCGGTAGCCCGTTGGGCGGGCTCAGTCCGGCTCCACCATCCGCTCGAAGGCGGCCCGTGCCCCGTCGAGGTAGCGGGCGACCACGGCGCGCTCGTCGTCGCTGAAGCCGGCGTCGAGCTCGGCGAGCACCGCGAACATCGGCATCAGGTGCCCGAGCACCTCCTCGCGGCCGGAGTCGGTGACGTGCAGCTCCACGCGGCGGCGGTCGCTGGGGTGGGGGCGACGCTCGGCGTGGCCGTGCTCCTCGAGCCGGTCGCCCAGGCCGGTGGCGGCCGCGGTGGAGACGCCGAGCAGGCGGGCGAGCTCGGCCGGCCCGGCCGGGCCGTCCACGAGCCGCTCGAGCGCGATCAGCTCGGACTCCCCGAGCCCGGCACGGCGGGCCACGGCCGGACGCACGCGCCCCGCCGCTCGCACGGCCGCGCGGAGGGCGAGGAGCGCGTCGGTCTGCTGCCAGCGGTCGACGAAGCCCGAGGCGCCCGCGCTGCTCATGCCCTCCGGGCCCTCCGAGGAGGACGCGGGTCCCCGTTCGGGTGAGGCCGGCGTGCCGTCGTCCATCGTTTCCTTAACCTGGTTAGCAATCAACGGACTGAATGATGCAGGTGAGTGTGACATGGGCGAGACACCCTCCTGGGCGACCTGGACCACCCGGCGTGGGTGGGCGTGGGTCGCCGCGCTGGTGCCGCTGCTGGTGGCCGCCGGCCTGATCGTGGGGCTGGGCACGGCGACCCGGACCTCCGCGGAGACCGACACCCTCCCGGCGGGCTTCGGCTCGACCGAGGCCGCCACGCTGGCAGCCTCCCTGCCCGACGACACCGGCGCGACGGCGATCGTGCTGTGGACCGCCGACGAGGGCGAGCTCACCGACGACCAGGTCGCCGCGCTCGCCTCCTCGCTCGGCGACCTCCCCGACGACGCGCAGGCCGCCCTGGGCTCCCCCCTCCCCTCGGACGACGGCACGGCGGCGTTCCTGCCCGTGGCGCTGACCGGCGGCTCGGCGACGGCAGTGGCCGACCAGGTCACCGCGCTGCGCGAGGCCCTGCGCGCCGACGTGCCGGACGGGGTCTCGGTGGCGGTCACCGGACCCGCCGCCATCCAGGCCGACCTCGCCGAGGTCTTCTCCGGGGCCGACGTGACCCTCCTGGCCACGACCGCGACGGTGGTGGCGATCCTGCTCGTGCTGACCTACCGCAGCCCCGTGCTGTGGGTGGTGCCGCTCGTGGTCGTGGGCCTGGCCGACCGGCTGGCCACGGTGCTCGCCACCCACGCGATGGCCGCCACCGGCCTGGCGTGGGACGAGTCGACCACCGGCATCCTCTCGGTGCTCGTGTTCGGCGCGGGCACCGACTACGCCCTGCTGCTCATCTCGCGCTACCGCGACGAGCTGCGGCGCGAGGAGAACCGGCACCGGGCGATGGCCCGCGCCCTGCACCGCACCGCCGAGGCCGTGCTCGGCTCGTCCTCGACCGTGGTCGTCGGCGTGCTGTGCCTGCTGCTCTCCCTCACCCCGACCACCCGCGGGCTCGGCCTGGCCTCGGCCGTCGGCGTCGTGGTCGCCGCGGTGATGGTGATGGTCGCGCTGCCGGCCGCGCTCGTGCTCTTCGGGCGCTGGGTGTTCTGGCCGAAGGTGCCGCACGTGGGCACCCCCACCTCGGAGGAGACCGCCAAGGTCTGGGGCCGTGTCGGCCGCGCCGTGGCCCGCCGCCCGCGAGTCGTGCTGGCCGCCGGCGTCGTGGTGATCGCGCTGGCCGCCTCCCCCGCGCTCGGCCTGCGCACCGGCCTCTCGGCCGCCGAGCAGTTCCTCGACACCCCCGAGTCGATCACCGCCGCCGAGCGGCTCGGGGAGTCCTTCCCCTCCGGCTCCTCGGAGCCGGCCACCGTGGTCAGCACCGACGACGCCGACACCGTGCTGGCGACGGTCCAGGCCTCCGCCGCGGTCAGCTCGGCCCAACCGAGCGCGAGCGGCGACGGCGTCACCCAGGTCGACGCCGTCCTGGACGCCGAGCCGGGCAGCGACGCCGCCGGGACGGCGGTGGAGACCCTGCGCGCCGACCTCGCGGACGCCGGCCTCGACGGCACCTACGTGGGCGGCTCGGACGCGGAGCGGATCGACGAGGCGGCCGCGGCCGGGCGCGACCGGCTGGTGATCTTCCCGCTCGTGCTGCTGCTCGTCCTGGTCGCGCTCGTGCTGCTGCTGCGCTCCCTGGTCGCACCCCTGCTGCTGGTCGCGACCGTGGTGGCCACCTACGGCAGCGCGCTCGGCCTCGGCTGGCTGCTGTTCACGCAGGTGCTGGGCTTCTCGGCGCTGGACGTCTCCACGCCGCTGTTCGCCTTCCTGTTCCTGGTGGCGCTGGGCGTGGACTACAACATCTTCCTCATCACCCGCACCCGCGAGGAGGCGGAGCGGCACGGCACCCGCGAGGGCGTGCTCCGCGCCCTGTCGGCCACCGGCGGCGTCATCACCAGCGCCGGCATCCTGCTCGCGGCGGTGTTCGCCGTGCTCGGCGTCCTGCCGCTGGTCGTGCTCGCCCAGCTCGGCGTCGTGATCGGCATCGGCGTGCTGCTCGACACGCTGCTGGTGCGCACGGTGATCGTGCCCTCGCTGGTGCTCACCCTGGGCGAGCGGTTCTGGTGGCCGGCCCGCCCGGACCGCAGCAGGCAGCAGGCCGGGAGCCCCCGGCACCTCGCCGACTGACACGGACGCACGACAGCGGGCCCGCGGCCGCGTGGCTGGAGAAGGGTCAGCTGATCATCACGATGCAGATCGCGAGCGCCAGGAGCGAGGAGCCGATGATCGTCCAGGTGCGGGCGCTGCTCATCCCGGCGAGCACGACGATGCCGGCGAGCACGGTGATGACCACCGAGGCGCCCAGCGCGGCCGAGCCCATCACCAGGCCGAGGCCGAGCACGACCATCGAGGCGATGAGGAACGTGTAGGTGACGCGGAGGCCGGCCTCGGGGTCGCGGGCGACGGCCTGCGCACCCGGCGGGGGCGCGTCGAGGTCGTGCTGGACGGGCTGGGGGGAGTCGGGGTCGGTCACGGTCGTGCTCCGGTGGTCGGCCCCGGCTCGGACGGGGCGGAGGGCGAGACGCGGCTGCATCTCCTGCTGTCCATTCTTTACCCCTCCGGTAGGGACTTACGTCCCCTCTTCGGCCAGCGTGACTGATCACTCCCGGCCGGGCGCATGACCCGATCGGGTCATGCGCCCTGGGGGGCACGGGTCTCGGGGCAGTCTGATCTGCCCCTCACCTGCACGTTCGTCACGATCAGGCCCGACCTGCGGGGGTCCCGTGGGTGGTCTCTCGCGGACTGGACCTCAGGTCCGGACCACTCCTGCCACCCCGCTGCCCGGCCGTGCCACGACCCCGGCGGACGGGGCCGGGGTGGTGCCACCACCCCCTTCGGGGCTCCGTCGCAGCCGGACGCGTGACGTCCGCGACCCCGCGAGGCAGGATGACGACGCCGTCCCCACAGGAGCAGCCGTGCACCTCTCCCCCCTGCGCACCACCCCGACCACCGCCCCCGTGCTCAGCTGGGCGACCCGGGGGCCGCGCGCCGCCCGGGCCGCCCTCGCCGCCCTGCCCTCGCCGCGCGCCGAGCTGCGCCGCACGGTCCGGTGGGCCACCCAGCACGGTCTGGCCGCCGCCGTCCTGCGTCGCGCGGCCGCCGACGGCGACCTCCAGGGCCTGATGGTCACCCGCACCGCGGGCTCGCTGGAGGCGCCCTACGAGATCGCCCGCGACATCCGCGAGAGCGCGCCGCTGCACCGCTCGCGGTACGCGTGGACGACGGCCGACCACGCCGTCGTCCGCGAGGTGCTGGCCCACCCCGACCTGCGCAGCGGCTTCCCGGAGCCCGAGCGCGGCCCGGTGGCGCGGCTGGCGGCCTGGGCGGGCGAACCGGATCGACTGGGCCCGCTGACGCCGCCGTCACTGCTGGTCACCGACGGCGCCGACCACACGCGCTACCGCCGGCTGGTGACCCGGGTGTTCAGCGCCCGCGCCGTCGAGGCGCTGCGGGCGCGCACGCAGGAGGTGGCCGCGCAGCTGGCCGCCGACCTGCCGCGCCACGTCGACGCGCGCGGCGAGGTCGACCTGGTCGAGGCATACTGCGCCCCGCTGCCGGTCACGGTGATCTGCGAGATCCTCGGCGTGCCCGCCGAGGAGCGGGAGCGGGTGCTGGCCTTCGGGCAGGCCGCCGCACCGTCGCTCGACCTGGGCCTGAGCTGGGCGCAGATGCGCCGGGTCGAGGTGGCGCTGGACGACTTCCGCACCTGGCTGGTCGGCCACCTGGAGCACCTGCGCGAGCACCCGGGCGACGACCTGATGAGCAGGCTCGTGGCCGCGCGCGACGAGGAGACCGGCGAGGGCCTGAGCCAGGACGAGCTGCTGGCCACCGCCGGCCTGGTGCTCGCCGCCGGGTTCGAGACGACGGTCAACCTGCTCTCCAACGGGCTGGTGCTGCTCACCGGGCACCCCGCCGCCCGCGCCGCCCTGGCCGCCGACCCCGACCTGTGGGGCAACGCCGTGGACGAGGTGCTGCGCTTCGACCCGCCGGTGCTGCTCACCGGACGGGCGGCGGCGACGGCCACGGAGGTCGCCGGGCAGCAGGTGCGCGCGGGCGAGATGATCTCCGCCGTCCTCGCCGGGGCCAACCGGGACCCCGCCGTGTTCACCGACCCCGACACCTTCGACGTCACCAGCGCCAACGCCCGCGACCACGTCTCCTTCTCCGGCGGCCGCCACTACTGCCTGGGGGCGGCGCTGGCCCGGATGGAGGGCGAGGTGGGGCTGCGCACCCTGCTCGAGACCCACCCGGACCTGGTGCTGAGCAGCGACCGACGGCGCCGCCCGACCCGCATCCTGCGCGGGTGGGCGACGCTGCCGGCGCGGCTGTAGGCCGGCTCCTCGGGGTCCGTCGCTCCGGCTCTACTCCTCCAGGTCGGCCGCGGTCTCGGCGGCGTCCTCCAGCGCCTGCGCGACCCGGCGGTGCGCCGCCCAGATCTCCTCGGGCAGCCGCTCGAACTGCGCGAGGTGGTCGGCGCGGAAGGTCATCTCCTGGCGCCACCGCTCGGTGTCGATGCTCAGCAGCGCCTCGAGGTCCGCCTCCGGCACCTCCAGGCCGGTCAGCTCCAGCTCCTCGGCGGTGGGCACGATCCCGACCGGCGTCCGGTGGCCGGTCACCTCGCCGTCCTTGAGGGCGAGCAGCCACAGCAGGGCCCGCAGGTTCTCCCGGTAGCCGGGCCAGCGGAAGTGGCCGTCCTCGGGATCCTTGGCGAACCAGTTGACGTGCGCGAAGACCGGCTGCTCGGTGGCCGCGCCGACGACCTCGAGCCAGTGCCGGGCGTAGTCGCCCTCCCCGTAGGCCAGGAACGGGCGCATCGACATCGGGTCGTAGCGCAGCTGGCCGTCGAGGCCGTCGGCGGCGAACGTCGCCTCGGCACCGAGGGTGAGCCCGTCGTAGACCCCCTCGGCCAGGTCGGTGACGGCCCGCACCAACGGCTCGCGGTCGCGGGTGCGGCCGCCGAAGATGATCGCGTCGACCGGCACGCCCGCCGGCGCCTCGAAGTCGGCCGCCACGTTGGGCACGTTCGCCAGCGTGGTGGTGAACCGGCTGTTCGGGTGGGCCCAGGGCGAGGTGTCGCCCGGCTCGCGGTCCGCGATCGCCTCGCCCTTCCAGTCCAGCCAGCCGGACACGTCGGTCGGCGGCTCCGGCGTCCGCCCCTCCCACCAGACCTCCTGCGTGGTGGGGTTGTAGGCGACGTTGGTGAAGATCGCGCCGCTGCCCGGGGTGATCGCCTCCAGGGCGGTGGGGTTGGTGGCGGCGTTGGTGTCCTTGGCGACGCCGAAGACGCCGAACTCCGGGTTCATCGCGTAGAGGCGGCCGTCGTCGCCGACCCACAGCCAGGCGATGTCGTCGCCGTAGAAGTCGACGCGGTAGCGCTCGCCCAGGGCGTCGGGGGCCAGCGTCATGGCGAGGTTGGTCTTGCCCGACGCGCTCGGGAAGCCGCCGGCCACGTGCCACCGCTTGCCGGTGACCGTGTCGGTGATGCCGAGCAGCATGAACTGCTCGGCCAGGAAGCCGCGTCCGCCCCCGACCCCGTGCTCGGCGCTGGCCCGCCCGTCGAAGCAAGCCTGGCGCAGGCCGTGGGCGATCTTGCCGAGCAGGGCGTTGCCGCCGTAGCTGGAGCCGAAGTGCAGGATCGTGCGCCGGTCGGCGACGGTGACGAAGTACCGCTGGTCCTCCGGGGTGCCCTGGCCGAGGTTCGGCAGGTCGCCGGTGACGTGGACGGCCTTCACGAAGTCCATCGGGTCGGGCAGCTCGTCGAGGTGCTCGATGCCCACGCGCGCCATGCGGATCATGTGCAGCACGACGGGGCGGTTGTCGGTCAGCTGGACGCCGGCGGCGTACTGCGCCAGCGGCGAGCCCTCCGGGCTCATCAGGTACGGCACCACGTACATCGTGCGGCCGGCCGACTGCCCGGCCATCCGGCGGATCTGCGCCGCGACCATCTCGTCGCCGCGCCGCCAGTTGTTGTAGACCCCGGCGTCCGTCTCGTCGTCGGTGGCGACGATCGTGCGCTCCTCGCTGCGCGCGGTGTCCTTGGAGTAGCTGCGCGAGTAGTAGAGGCCGTGCCCGGCCGGCTGGAGCTCACCGGCGTCCAGCGCCTCGGCGACCAGTCGCGCGTCGTCGAGGGCGGAGACCACCTCGACGCGGGCCGGCTCGGTGATCGTCGCCCAGTACTGCACGTAGGCGCGCACGTAGGGGTTCGTCACCCGCCCGACGTCGAGCGCCTCGTCGACGGCGGCCACGCTCACGGGGCCGGTCGTGTCCTGGGCCCTGCTGTGGCCGGCGGTGTCCTGGCCCGTGTCCTGGCTGGTGCTGGTCTCGGTGGAGATGTCCACGCTCATCGTGCTGCCCCGTCCTCGGCCCCTCGTCCTGGGCCGCTCTCGTCCTGGGCTCCAGCGAACCCCAGGAAGGTAAAGGCGGGGCAGGGACTTCAGTCCTCTCATCGGACGAGCGTGACCGTTGAGCGGACGAGCGGTCACCTCGGCGGGACGGGTGGGTGCGGGCCGGACGGGATACGACCCACCACATTCGTGGTTCGGCGTCGGCAAAAACCACGAATGTGGTGGGTCGTATCCCCTCGTCCGCCCGCCCCTTTCAGCCGGCGGGGCCTCAGCAGATGCGGGGCAGCTGCTCCCCGATGGGCAGGTCGATGACACGGGTGCCGCCGAGGCCGGTGCGGGCGACGACCATCCGCGGGTGCTCCTCGACGACGGTGCCGATGGCGGTGGCGCCCAGGCCGTAGGGGTGGGCGCGCATGGCGGCCAGGGCGGTCTCGGCGTGCTCGGCCGGCACGATCGCGACGAGCTTGCCCTCGTTGGCGACCTGCCAGGGGTCCAGGCCGAGCAGGCCGCAGGCGTCCTTGACCTCGGCGGGGACGGGCACGTCGCGCTCCACCACGTCGATCCCGACGCCGGAGGCCGACGCGATCTCGCACAGCGAGGCCGAGAGGCCACCGCGGGTGGGGTCGCGCAGCACGTGGACGTCGGCACCGCTGGCGAGCAGGTCGGCCACCAGCCCGTGCAGGGGCGCGGAGTCCGAGCGCACGCCGGTGCCGAACTCCAGCCCCTCGCGCACGCTCATCACGGCCACGCCGTGCACGCCGATGTCACCGGAGACCAGGACGACGTCGCCCGGCCGCGCCCTGGTGGGGCCGATCTCCACGCCGTCCGGCACGACCCCGATGCCGGCGGTGTTGAGGTAGACCCCGTCGCCCGAGCCGTGGTCGACGACCTTGGTGTCCCCGGTGACCAGCTGGACCCCGGCTGCCTCGGCCGCCTTGCCCATCGCCGTCGCGACGCGACCGAGGTCGGACATCTCCGTGCCCTCGGCCACGATGAACCCGGTCGAGAGGTACAGCGGCACCGCACCCGACATGGCCAGGTCGTTGACCGTGCCGTTGACCGCCAGGTCCCCGATGCAGCCGCCGGGGAAGAACATCGGCTTCACCACGTAGGAGTCCGTGGAGAACGCCAGCCGGCCGGCGGGGCGCGGCAGCACCGCCGAGTCGCCCAGCTCGCCGGGCGAGGCCGCGGCGAAGGCAGGCAGGAACAGGTTCTCCACCAGCTCCGCGCTCATCGCCCCGCCACCGCCGTGGCCCATCACGACCTGCGGGGTGTCGCGCAGCGGGGTCGGGCAGGTCCACGCCTCGAAGTCGAGGTCGTTGCTCATCTCGTCATCCCTCCTGTGTGGCGCGTCAGCGCGCGGTCAGCTCGAGGCGTCGGTAGGCGAAGTACGCGGCGCAGGCCCCCTCGGAGGAGACCATCGTGGCGCCGAGCGGGTTGCGCGGGGTGCACTCCTTGCCGAAGGCGGGGCACTCGTGCGGCTTGACCATGCCCTGGAGCACCTCGCCCGAGCGGCACAGCGGGGACTCGTCGGTGACGATGTCGGTGACCGAGAACCGCTTCTCGGCGTCGAACTCGGCGTACTTCTCGGCCAGCATCCAGCCGGACCCGGGGATGCGGCCGATGCCGCGCCAGGTGCGGTCGGTGACGGTGAAGACGTCCTCGAGCATCGCCTGCGCGGCCGGGTTGCCGGCGGCGGGGACGGCGCGCTCGTAGGCGTTCTCCACCTCGTGCCGGCCCTGCTCGAGCTGGAGGATCGTCTTGCGGATGCCCTCGAGGATGTCGAGCGGCTCGAAGCCGGTGACGACGATGGGGACGCGGTACTTCTCCGCCAGCGGCGGGTACTCGCCCGTGCCCATGACCGAGCAGACGTGCCCGGCAGCCAGGAAGCCCTGCACGCGGCAGGTCGGCGACTCCATGATCGCCGAGATCGCCGGCGGCACGAGCACGTGGCTGACCAGCAGGGAGAAGTTCGTCAGGCCCAGGCGGCGGGCCTGGTGCACCGTCATCGCGTTGGCCGGGGCGGTCGTCTCGAAGCCGATGCCGAAGAACACGACCTGCTTGTCGGGGTTCTCCACCGCCAGCTGCACGGCGTCCATCGGCGAGTAGACGACGCGGACGTCGCCCCCGCGGCTCTTGATCGTGAACAGGTCGCGGTCGGAGCCGGGCACGCGCAGCATGTCGCCGAACGAGCAGAAGATGACGTCCGGGCGTTCCGCGATCGCCAGCGCGCGGTCGATGGTCTCCAGCGGCGTGACGCAGACCGGGCAGCCGGGGCCGTGGATCATCTCCACGCCCTCGGGGAGCAGCTGGTCGATGCCGTGCCGGATGATCGAGTGCGTCTGGCCGCCGCAGGTCTCCATGATCGACCACGGCCGCGTGGTGATCGCGTGGATGCGCTCGAGCAGCTTCTTGGCCAGGTCCGGGTCGGAGAACTCGTCCAGGTACTTCACGACGCCACCCCCGGCTGCGTGGGGTCGGCCGCGGCCGGGTTGGGCATGCCCGCCTCCTGGGCGGCCAGCTCGAACCCGTCGCCGAACTCCTCCTCGAGGATGCCCAGCTTCTCGAACGTCTCCAGCGTCTCCAGCGCGGACTTCTCGTCCAGCCGCTGGATCGCGAAGCCCACGTGCACGATCACGTACTCGCCGACGGTGATGTCGGGCAGGTACGCGAGGCAGACCTTCTTGCGGGCGCCGCCGAAGTCGACGGCGGCCATGGTGGTGCCGCTCTCCTCGTAGACCTCCAGGACGCGACCGGGGACGGCCAGGCACATGGTGCTCTCCTCACGTGGGTGGTGCTGGGTGGGTGGTGGGTTCAGGTGGGCCGGTTCAGGTGGGGGCCGGCGTTCGCGCCAGGACGGCGGCACCGACCGCGGCCTGCCCGAGGCTGAGCCCGCCGTCGGTGCAGGGCACGACCCGGTGGGTCAGCACCTCGATGCCGTGGGCGCCCAGGCCCGTGGTGACGGCGCCGAGCAGCAGCCGGTTGACCCAGACGCCGCCCGAGAGCCCGACGCACGTGGCGTCGTGCTCGGCCACGAGGTCGGCGGCCAGGTCGACCAGCGCCGCGGCGAGGCCGGTGTGGAGGGCGAGCGCCAGGGCGGCCGGGTCCTCCCCCGCCCGCTGCCGGGTGGCGAGGTCGCGCAGCGCCCCGCCGACGTCCAGGCGGTGAACGTTGCTGCCGACTCGGCGCTGGACCAGGGGGAACGGAGCCGGGGCGGGCGCGGGGCCGTGCCAGCGACGGGCGGTCGACTCCAGCTCGATGGCGGCCTGCGCGTCGTAGGTGGTGCGGTGCCGCACGTCGAGGAGGGAGGCGACGACGTCGAAGAGGCGTCCGGTCGAGGACGTCTCCACGAACCCCTGGCCCGAGGCGTGGGCGCGCTCCAGGAACGTGCGCTCGGCGGGGCTCAGCACAGCGGCGACGGGCGTGCCGTCGAGGTCGACCCCGGCGTCGAGCAGGGCGAGCGCCGCGGTGCGGACGGGGTGGCGGACGCCGGCGTCGCCACCGGGCAGCCGCACGGTGCCGAGGGCGGCGAGCCGCTCGGCGCGGGTGCCGCCGTCACCCAGGAGCAGCACCTCGCCGCCCCACACGGACCCGTCGCAGCCGTACCCGGTGCCGTCCAGGACGAGGCCGAGCACGGGCTCGTCGAGGCGTCCGTGCTCGGCGGCGACCGAGGCCAGGTGCGCGTGGTGGTGCTGGAGGTCGTGGACGGGCACGCCGAGGTCGCCGGCGAACCGCTGCGCCCAGGCCCGGGAGGCGTAGCCGGGGTGCAGGTCGGCGACGAGCAGGTCGGGCTCGGCGCGGTGGAAGCGCAGCAGCGCGTCGGTGACCTGCTGGTGGTGCTCGCGTGCGGCGAGCGAGGCGAGGTCGCCGACGTGGCCGGAGACGTACGCGCGGCCGTCGCGCACCAGGGTGACGGTGTTCTTGGTCTCCGCCCCGGCCGCGAGCACGACGTCCTCGGTCCGAGCGCCGGGCAGCGGCAGGGCCTGCGGGGCCCAGCCGCGGGAGCGGCGGACGGGCACGGCGCCACCCGCGGGGCCACCCACGCCGGACCACGCGATCACTGAGTCCTCCACCGGCACCGCGATGGGCCGGTCGTGGGCCAGCACCAGGTCGGCCGGGCCCTCGGGGCCGCCGAGCCGGGCCAGCGCGTCCTCGTCGTCGACGCAGAGCGGCTCGCCGGAGACGTTGCCCGAGGTCATGACCAGCAGGGGCGGGGCGCCGGGAGTGCCGTCGGGGGCTGGCGCGAGCAGCAGGTGGTGCAGCGGGGCGTAGGGCAGCAGCACGCCGACCTCGTCCAGCCCGGGCGCTACCCCGTCGACCAGCGGCGACGCGGCGACCGCCGGCAGCAGCACGATCGGACGCTGCGGGCTCGCGAGCAGGTCGGCGGCACCGCCGACCTCGACCACCGTGGCGGCGACGTCGAGGTCGCGGGTCAGCACCGCGAACGGCTGGTCGGGGCGGTGCTTGCGCTCGCGCAGGGCGGCGACCGCCGGGGCGGAGGTGGCGTCGCAGGCCAGGTGGTACCCGCCGACGCCCTTGATCGCGACGACCAGCCCGCCGCGCAGGGCGGCGGCCGCGGCGGCGAGCACGGCCTCGGTGCCGACCGCGACGACGGCGCCCGAGCGGTCGTGCAGCCGCAGGGTCGGGCCGCAGTCGTGGCAGGCGATCGGTTGGGCGTGGAAGCGCCGGTCGGTCGGGTCGGCGTACTCGGCCCGGCAGGCCTCGCACATCGCGAACCCGGCCATCGTCGTGGCGGGGCGGTCGTAGGGCAGGTCGGTGATGATCGAGAGCCGCGGGCCGCAGTGCGTGCAGGTGATGAAGGGGTGCCGGTAGCGACGGTCGGTCGGGTCGTCCAGCTCGGCGAGACACGCGGCGCAGGGCGCGGTGTCCGGCGGGACCTCGGTGCGGGCACCGGCGCCGTCGGTCGAGACGACGATGCGGAAGCCCGCGGGGGCGTCCCCTTCCAGCGGCTCCGACTCCAGGGTCGACACCGACGCCAGCGGCGGCGCCTCGTCCACGAGCCGTGACCCGAAGGCGTCGAGGGCGGACGGCGCGCCCCACGCCTCGACCACCACGGACGTGGCGTCGTTCCACACCGACCCGCGCACGCCGAGGAGGGCGGCCAGCCGGGCGACGTGCGGCCGGAACCCGACCCCCTGCACGACCCCGCGCACGACCAGCCGCCGACCCTGCAGGTCAGCAGGCTCGGCAAGGGGCGTCGGGGTGCAGGCGGCGAGGCTCACGGACGGGCCCAGATCACCACGCGGTTGTTGCCGGAGTCGGCGACGGCGACCAGCTCGGGGCGGTCGGTGCCGGGCTCCGGGCGGTGCCAGTGCAGCCCGTAGGGCCAGCAGAACGTGTCGGCCGCGACCATCTCCCACCGATTCTCGCCGTTGGCGGCGTGGGTGCGCTGGCCGAGCACCGCGGTGGGCAGGGCGTCGCCGACCGCGTCGGTGCCGGCGAAGAGCAGGACGCGGTTGTTCGCGGTGTCGGCCACTGCCGTGCCGGGCGAGTCCCCCGTGACGGTGGCCAGCCCGTACGGGAACCGCATCCGCCCCGCCTGGGAGACGTAGGGGAACTCGGTGCCCGAGACGAGGTCGGGCTGGCCGAGGGCCGCGTCGGCGGGGGCGTCGGCCTCCGGGTGGGCGTCCCAGCGAAGGACGCGGTGGTTGCCCGCGTCCGCGACCAGGAGGCCCCCGGTGCCCGTGCCGGCGAGGGCGTGCGGCCAGCGGAAGGACGCGGGGCCGACCTCGCCGCCGCGGTTCTCCTCCCGCGCGTGCTCGTCGGGCTGGCCGAGCACGACGTCGGCGGGGCGCCCGTCCAGCGGCAGCCCGTCGCGCCAGATCAGCACCCGGCGGTTGCCGGTGTCGGCGACGTGGAAGCGTCCGTCGACCACCGCGATGCCGAAGGGCCAGTAGAAGGTGCCGGCGTCGGCCTCGCGGCCGGCGTTCGGCTCGACCTCGTCGAAGGACGCCTGGCCGATGACGTGGTCGGGCGGCGTGGCGGTCGCGGTGGGCACCGCGTCCCACACGAGCAGCCGGTGGTGCCAGGCGTCGGCGACGACGAGGCGTCCCTCGTGCACGAGGACGCCGGTGGGCAGGTACATCCCGTGGGCCGCGCCCGCACCGCCGGCGGCCGGGCCCTCGCTCGTCTCGTCGGGCTGGCCGAGCACGACGTCGGCGGGCGTGCCGTCGGCGGTGGGCAGCGTGTGCCAGATCAGCACGCGGTGGTTACCGGTGTCGGCGGCGACGACCATCGCGCCGTCGGTCCACACCGCGCGCGGGCCGTACAGCCAGGCGGCCGTCGGGCTGGCCGGCGGCAGCGCGAGGCCACCGGGCGAGTCGGCACCCAGGACGACGCGCGGCGCCCACCCGTCGTAGGTGGACGGCGCCTCGCCGGTGACCCCCAGCCCCGGCTGGTGACCGGCGTGGAGCGAGCCGGTCGCCATCACCTGGACCTTCACGAGCCTGCCCCCGACCCAGCTACGGAGCCGGCCGCGCTCGCCCCGACGGCAGCGTGCGCGCCGCGCACCCAGATCCGCCCGGCCTCGGCGCGCACCGGCAGCGGCTCCAGCTGGGCGCCGGGCATCGAGGTGCACTCGCCGGAGTCGGCGTCGAAGCAGAAGCCGTGCCAGGCGCAGGTGAGCGTGCCGGACTCGGCGTCGACCAGCGCGTTGGCCAGGCTGAGGCCCTGGTGGGCGCAGCGGTCGACGTAGGCCTGCACGCCCAGCCGGGTCCGCACGACGACCACGTCGGTGGAGCCGGAGGCGTCGACCGCGGTGGCGGTCCGCAGGTCGCCCGCACCGAGGTCGTCGGCGCCGGTGTCGGTCCAGCCGGCCTGCTCCAGCGACGCGGCCAGGGCGGCTGCGTCGGCGTCGTCCGCCTCGTCGCGCGGACGCAGCCCGATCGAGGAGAGCGGGATGACCGTCGGGGCGGGCTCGTTCGCGACCACCTCGACGCCCGTGAGCCCCGGGACGCCGGCCAGCAGCGCGGCCTCCACGGTCTCGCGCAGCGTCACCGACGCCATCGAGCAGCCGTTGCAGGCGCCCTCGAGGCGGATCCAGGCGACGCCGTCCTCCACCCGGTCCAGCGAGGCGTCCCCGCCGTGGGAGGCGAGCGTGGGGCGCACCTGCTCCAGGGCAGCGGTGGCGGCGGTCGTCGGGTCGGGCCGGATGACGCCGAGCACCGTCAGCAGCATCCGCACCTCGGGCACGTCGACGAGGCCGAAGAGCAGCTCCTTGCCGCGCGGGTCCTCCTTGAGCGCCCGCACCATGGCCACGACGCCACGCCTGTGCAGCTCGGTGTGGGCGGCCAGCGCCTCGTCCAGGACGTCGGCGGCGCCGGCGTCCGCCACGCGGGTCGTGGCCTCGTCCAACCGGCCCGCCAGCTCGTCGAGGGACAGGTCACCGAGCGGGGCGCTCATCGGCCGGCCCCCGGCCCGTCGGTCGGGCGCTCGCTCGCGTCGACCCTCGTGACGCGGCGCGGCGGAGGCACGGAGTCGCCGGCGGGCAGGTTGATCGAGACGCCCATGCCGGAGGTGGACGCGTCGGGCACGCCCATGCGGCTCATCGCCTCGGCCTGGCGGGCGAGGTCGTCGAGCCCCGCGTCGGGGTCGGTCACGGCGAGCCGGTGGATCTCGTCCTGGAGCCCGCGGACCGTCAGCGCGCCGTCGTGGTCGAGCTCGGTCTCGAACAGGTAGCGGGCCTCGGCGAGCACGGAGCGCGCCTCGTCAAGGACCCCGGCGTGGGCCAGCGCGTTGCCGAGGTTGGTCAGCAGCCGCGCCCGCCCCACCGCGTCCGAGTCACGGGTGCCTGACTCGACGACCTCCTGGTAGAGCCCGATCGCCTCGACGAGGTTCTCGGCCCGGTGGGTCGAGGGCGTGTAGACGAGCGCGTTGGCCAGGTTCAGCGTGGCGGTCGACCAGGGGCCGGGGTGGGCCTGCGGGGTGAACACGCGGCGGCACGCCCGCAGCGACTGAGCCGCGACGCCGAGGCGCAGCTGGTCGCTGGCCCGCGTCATGGGGATGGCGAGGTGGGCCGCGGCGAGGTCGAGCTGCACGGCCGCCCACACCAGCGGGGCCGTCTCCTCCGAGACCAGCCCGAGCGCGTCGTAGTAGTGGGCCATCGCCCGGCGGACGAGGTCGCCCTGGGTCGTGGGGTCCGTCGCCGCCGCGGCCTCCTCGTGCAGCAGCAGGCCCAGCTCGTGCAGCAGGCCCGCGCGCGTCTCGCCGAGGTCGGTGCCCGCCAGCCCGTCCGCGGCCCGCTGGAGCACCGTGGCCACGGTCGCGGTGTCCGCGCCGGTGGTGCGCAGCAGGGAGGCGGTGTTGCCCCGCAGCATCGCCGCCAGGGCGGGGCCGGCCGCCTGCGCGGCCTGCGCCGCGTACCCGAGCAGGGCTGCCGCCACGTCCGGGGCCTGCTGCTCCAGGGCGGCGCTCGCCCGCGCGGCCAGCACGAGCGCGCCGACCTCCGGCTCGGCGGTGACCTGGGCCGGCGTGGGCTCGGCGGGCACGTCGGCGCCCGGCAGGTCCAGGCTCCAGGCCACGACGTCGACCAGCGGTCGCAGGCCCTCGGGCAGCGCCGCGCGCACGTCGGCGACGTCGGCGGTGGCGGGGTCGAGCAGCCAGCGGTTGTAGGTCACCAGGGGGTCGCCCTCGGCGTGCGCCCAGGCGGCCAGGGCGGACGCGGCGTCGCCGGCGTGCGCGGCCGCGACCGGCGCCAGGCTGCGCGGCCAGACGGCCGGCAGGTGCCCGCCGGCCAGGCCGGCGCGGACCTCCAGCGCCGCCTCGTCCTCGCCGAGCAGGAGCAGCCCCTGCGGGAGCGCGAAGACCCCGAGGCCGCGGGGCGGCCGGGCGGCGGCGCGGCCGGTCGCGGCCACGTGCTCCTGCGTCGTCGTCATCGTTGCTCCCCCTCGTCCGGCACCCGCGCCGGGCGCTCAGCCAGTCTCGTCCCGATCCGGGTCCTCCGGGTCGGCCTTGCCCTCGTCCTTCACCGAACCTGCATCCCTCGTGCCGTCGGGCTCCTCCACCGGCACACGCCGGCGGTTGGCCGAGCGCTCCACCACGCGGGCGGCGGTGCGGGCCAGCGAGGCGCTGCGGTAGCCGGCGAGCCGGCGGCGATCGACGCCGTCGGGGCCCAGCACCAGCAGGTACACCGCCCACTGGCCGTGCTCAGCCACCACCTCGGTCGACACCTCGGGCACGGTCGCTCCCTCCGTCGCCGGGGTCGGGGCCCGCGTGGCGGGTCCGCAGGTCCACGCGCAGGACGCCCCGGTCGTCGTCCCAGTGTGCGCCGAGGTCGCCCGGCACCGCCACGGTCGCGCCCGCCCCGAACCCGAGCACCTCGGAGAGCAGCACGGACCGGTCGCCGGCCAGGTTCCGCTGCTTGAGCACGAGTCCGCCGTGGCCCGCGCCCGCGAGCGGCACCAGCTCGAGGACGGGCTCCTCGCCTGCCTCGTCCACCCGCGCCACCAGCAGCCCGCTCGGGAACCAGCGCTCGGCCTGCGACGCCGTCAGGTGCAGGGACCCCGCGTCGGTGAGCGTCACGTGCCCGGGCACCGGCGGGGCCGGGTACAGCTCGCGCTCGAGCAGGTCGGCGACCACGTCCACCTGCGCCTGGACCTCCGCGCTGAGCGGCTGCCCCGGCTGGAGCGACCCCGCCTCGCAGAGGATGACCTCGACGTCGGTGGGCGCCAGCGGGCCGAGCAGCCAGGCCGAGAGCGAGAGCGCGTGGTCCCACCGGAAGTTGTGGCTGTGCAGGCCCGCGAGCGGCGGCACCTCGCCCAGCTCGGAGGCGGGCATCCGGTAGAGCGTGCCCGGCGGCCTGCCCGTGGCGCAGGCGTCGACGAGCACGACCTTGGCGGCGCCGCGCATGCCGAAGGCGACGTCCATGCCGGAGGTGCCGCCGTCGACCAGGCGGACGCCGGCGGGGAACCCGCGCTGGTGCAGCGTGCGGATCAGCACCGGCCCGAAGGCGTCGTCCCCGCGCAGGATGTTGCCGCAGCCGATGACCAGCAGGTCGCAGGGCTCGGGTGCGAGGCCGTGGGGGCGCCCCGCCCCCCGGCGGGGGGGGGGGGGGGGGGGGGGGGGGGGGGGGGGGCGCGCGGGCCCCCCCCCCCCCCCCCCGGGGGGGGGGGGCCCCCCCCCCCCCCGCCGGGCCGATCGGACCCCCCGGACCGACCGGCGTCGGGGGGGGACGTGTCAGACCATCCCGTTGATGACGAAGTTGTTGAGCTCACGGCCCGTCTTCCCGTCGTAGGCGTGGACCGTGCAGACCAGGCAGGAGTCGAACGACCGTGCCACGTGGCCGAGCTCCACCGGGTCCTCCATGTCCTTGACCGGCGTGCCGACCAGCGCCTGCTCGATCGGCCCGAGCGTGCCCTCGCTGTCGCGGGGGCCGATGTTCCACGCCGTCGGCGTGATCACCTGGTAGTTGGCGATCTTGCCGTCCTCGATGACGATCCAGTCCTGCAGCGCACCGCGGGCCGCCTCGGTGGCACCCCACCCCTTGCCGTTCTCCAGCTCCGCCGGCTTGGTGTGGAAGGAGCCCTGGAGGTCGATGCGGGAGAGCCAGTCCATGACCCAGGTGAAGTACTTGGGCGCCTCGTGCATGCGGGCCATCTGGCGTACGAAGACCGACGGGCCGAGCTTCTCGAGCATGTCGATGAACAGCGGGTCGGAGTCCTGGTGGCCGGCCGGGTCGGGCGCGCCGGCCGCGACGCGGCGGGCCAGCGGACCGGCCTCCAGCGGCATCCGGCCCAGGTCGGGCACCTCGTAGCGGGGCGCCTTGGACCAGGTGTACTTGCCCTGCTCGCGGGACTTCACCGGGTCCAGCGGGTCGGTCTCGCCCTCCCACGGGTGCAGCGGGCGGTTGCCCTTGTAGTAGGAGTGCGTGACGTCCTCGGTGACGTTCATCTGGTCGTACTCGTAGTGGCGGCCCTGCGCGTAGACCCCGCCGCGTCCGACGAGCGCCGACTGACGGCCCTCGACGGTCGGGTTCTCGTACAGCGAGGGCTCCAGGTAGGTGCCCGGCGCGATGAAGCTGCCGCAGCCGGCGCCGTACTTGTCGAGGCCGATCTCGAGGGCGTAGCGGATGAAGAACCCGCAGTCGGAGTTGTACTGGCTCTCGTTCTCGTTGACCCAGGCCTGCATGTCCTCCCAGGTCTTGATCTCCATCCACCGCTCGAGGGAGCAGCCCAGCCACTCCTTCTCCAGCCAGTTGTCCTTCCAGTGGTGCAGGATCGCCGTGGCACGGGTGACGTCGGCCAGGTTCGGGGCGCTCATGACGCCGCCGGGGACCATGAAGGACGAGTGCGGCCACTGCCCGCCGAAGATCGCGTAGACCTCCACCGGCTTGCCGGAGAGCACGACGCCCTTCTGGTAGCTGGTGCCCACGTAGGGGGCGAACCGCCGCACGGCCTCGTCGTAGAGCGGGCTGCCGGCGTAGTTCTTGTTCACCAGGTCGATGGCGAACAGCGCGTAGAAGTACCGCGGGATCGACTGGAGGGTCTCGCAGGCCTGGGCGATGTTGCGGACGAGGGTGGCGTTCTGCGGCACGTGCGTCCGCCATGCCGTGTCGAGCGCGTAGCACGCCTTGTACAGGTGCGAGCCGCCGCAGATGCCGCAGATGCGCGGGGTGACGACGAGGCCGGCCTGCGGGTCCTTGCCGCGCAGGATCATCTCGAAGCCGCGGAACATCGCGGCCTCGGTCCACGCGGAGGTGACCACGCCGTCCTCGATGGTCACGCGCACGTCGAGGTCGCCCTCGACGCGACCCATCGGGGAGACGAACAGGTCCACGGCGTCCGCGGAGGAGTCGATGGCAGTCATGGTGCTGAGGTGTCCTTTCCCGACATGTCCGTCAGACGACGAACATGTCCTCCTTCGACCACGCCGGGGCGGCGATGCGGGCGGCGGCGGCGTGCGCCATGTAGGTGAGGTGGTCGGAGCCCTCCGGGACCTCGCGGGGGATCGTGCCGCTGACCTTCTGGGTCTTGAACACGGTGCCGGGCGCGAGGTCGAAGAACGGGAACTCCGGCTCGGTGCAGCCCAGGCAGGGCATGCCGGCGCGGGTCTTCGAGGACTGCCGGTTCCACAGGATGCGGTTGCACGGGCTGTGGGTCATCGGGCCGCGGCAGCCGAACTCGTAGAAGAGGCAGCCGGTGCGGGTGCCCTCGCCGAAGCTGAACGTCGACTGCTTGTACTCGAAGAACTGCACACGGGTGCAGCCGGTCTGGGTGAACGTCTTGAAGAACGTCTGCGGGCGGTGCAGGTCGTCCAGCGCGATGTCGCCGGCGCGGCCCGTCGCGAGCGCCACCAGGATCTGGGTGATCCAGTCGGGGTGCGCGGGGCAGCCGGGGATGTTGATGACCGGCAGGCCGGACTTCGAGCGCCACTCGGGCCCGAGGAAGCCGCCGCGCTCGCGCTTGTGGAACTGCAGGCCCGTGGAGTCGCTCGGGTTCGGCGACATCGCCGGGATGCCGCCCCAGCAGGCGCAGTCACCGATGGCGACGACGATGCTCGCGGCCTCGGCGAGCTCGCGGGCCCACTCGATCATCGGGCGGCCGGCGAACTCGTCCATGGTGCCGGAGCCGTCGGGGCCGCGGATGATCGAGCCCTCGAGCACGAAGATGTCGAGGTCCCGCTCGCCCGTGGCGCAGTCGCGGAAGATCCTGGTCGCGTTCTCGCCCAGCTCCATGCCGAGCGAGGGGTGCCAGAGCAGCTCCAGGCCGAAGTCGACGATGAGGTCGACGACGCTGGGCTCCTCGGCGTTGAGGAACGACATGGTGTTGCCCGAGCAGGCACCGGCCTGCAGCCAGAGGACTGAGCTCACTGCTTCTCTCCTAGTGGGTCCGGGTCGTCGCGCTCAGGCGCGGGGTGCGGAGGTGGGCGCCTTGGCCACCTCGCGGCCGATCGCCCTGGCGACGGTGGCGAAGTAGCTGATGGCGCGGTTGACGTCGGGGTCCTTGAGCAGCTTCAGCAGCGTCAGAGGCCCGCCCACCTCGACGGGGGACGCCTTGTAGTCCTCGCCGCCCTGGACGAGGCCGCGGGCCAGCACCGAGACCTGGTCGACGGCCTCGGGCGTGAGCAGGTCGGCGTTGATGAGGCGCACGGCGGCGCCGGCCACCTTCGGCACGTCGACGCTCAGCTCGCCCAGCAGCTCGTTCTCGCCCACCGTCGTCCGGGCGTCGGCGACGGCCTCCATGACGGACGCGCCGATGCTCTCCGAGCGGGAGAGGAACCCGTCGAGCCCCTCGAGCAGGACGGCGACGAGGTCGGCGTGCTCGAGCAGCAGGGCGAGGTTCGCGGCGACCTGCGGGTCGTCCAGGCGGGCGGCCAGCAGCGCGGCGGGCCCGTCGGTGCGCGGTTCCGTGACGGTCATGCGTGTCCTCCACGTCCGATGTCGGTGCCGGTAGCCCGGTGCGGGTGAGGACGAAGGTAGGTCGATGTGCGGCACCTCACTATCGGATCGGCGCAGCCACTGTCGTCATCGCGCAAATTCCTGGTCTCTACGCGCAAACGGGGTCATCATCGGGTGGCCGGGGCCACAGGGGGGTGGCTCCCACCGACCGCTGGGGGTGCGCCGTGGACGACCTTCTCGGGCGGGTGCGCCTCATCGACTCCACCCGCACGCGCGAGCCCGTGCGTCCTCGCCGGCGCTCGCGCGGGGTGCCCAACGCGCTGGCCGACCACCCGCTGGTCGACACCGTCGACCTGGCCGCCGCCGACGTGGCCGTCTCCCGGCTGCTCGGCCCCGCCCAGGTGCTGCCGCAGCCGCAGTGGCGCGACCGGTTCCGCTGCCGGCTCAACGCGGTGACGCTGCTGGACCTCACCCTCGCCCACCTCGACCTGGCGGTGCCCGCCGAGATCGGGGTGCCCGTCAGCCCCGACTGCGTCACCGTCCACATGACCTCCTCCGGCAGCGCGCGGGTGGAGGTGGACGGCGAGGAGCAGGAGCTCTCCCCGTTCCACGCCCTCGTGGTCTCCCCCGGCACCCGCTACCGGCTGACCATGGCCGTGGACTCCCCGCAGACGATCGTGCGGATCGAGCGGCCCGCCGTGGAGCGCCAGCTCTCCCGGATGCTCGGGCGCCGGCTGCCCGAGCCGGTCGTCTTCGACCCCGTCGGCGACCTCACCTCCGACGCCGCCGGCCGCTGGACCGGCGCCCTGTCGATGGTGTTCACCGAGGTGCTCAGCCCCGCCTCGCTGGTGCGCCAGGGCGTGGGCGCCGGTGCGCTGGAGGAGCTGCTGATCTCCTCCCTGCTCTACGTGCACCACTCCAACTACTCGGCCCTGCTGCGCAGCCCGGGCACGAGCGGACGACGGGCCGTGCGCCGCGCCGTGGAGTACATCGAGCGTCACCTCGCCGAGCAGATCCGGCTCGAAGACCTCGCCGAGTACGCGCAGATGAGCACCCGCTCGATCCAGGCCGGCTTCAAGGAGGACCTCGGCACCACGCCCGTGGCCTACATCCGCGACCGCCGCCTCGACGCGGTGCGCCGCACGCTCATGGAGTCGGTGCCCGGGGACGGGCTGACCGTCACCGGCGCCGCCTCGCGCTGGGGCTTCTCCCACCTCGGGTCGTTCGCGGGTCTCTACCGCGAGCGCTTCGGGGAGGCGCCGTCCACGACCCTCAAGGAGGCCGCCCGTGCATGAGCTCTCGCTGTGCCGGTCGATCGCCGGCATCGTCGAGAACGCCCGGGGCGGACGCGCGGTGGCGACCGTCCACCTGCGCGTCGGGCAGCTGCGCCAGGTGGTGCCCGAGACCCTGGTCTACTGCTGGGGCCTCGTCTCGGACGGCGGTCCGCTGGCCGGCTCCCGCCTCGAGGTCGAGTCCGTGCCCGTCGTCCTGGACTGCCGCGCCTGCGGCGAGACCACCACGGTCGCCCACGTCCTCGTGCTCACCTGCGCCGCCTGCGGCTCCGGCGACATCGTCGTGCGCACCGGCGAGGAGCTCCTGGTGACCAGCCTGGACCTCGCGCCGCCCACACCCGACCCCGATCCCACCCCGACCGAGCAGGAGGCTTGAGATGGGCCGTTTCCACCGTCACGACGACGGGACCGTCCACGATCACGAGCACAGCCACGACCACGACCACCCCGAGGACGAGCACGCCCCCGCGCACGAGCCGAGGGACCACGGCGACCACGGCGACCACTCGGCCTACGAGACCGGCACCGAGCGCATCGAGGTGCTGGAGCGGATCTTCGGCGAGAACGACCTGGCCGCCGCGTCCAACCGCGAGGCGTTCGACGCGGCGGGCGTGACCGTGGTGAACCTGATGTCCTCGCCGGGCGCCGGCAAGACCTCGATCCTGGAGAGGACGCTGGCGCACCTGCAGGCGGCCGGCGTGCGGGCGGGCGTGGTCGAGGGCGACATCGAGACCTCGATCGACGCCGACCGGCTGACCGGGTACGGCGCCCAGATCTCCCTGCTCAACACCGGCGACGGCTTCGGCGGCGAGTGCCACCTGGACGCGCCGATGGTCCGCCGCGCGCTGGACCGGCTCGACCTCGACACCCTCGACCTGCTGATGATCGAGAACGTCGGCAACCTCGTGTGCCCGGCGGAGTTCGACGTCGGGGCGCACCGCTCGGTGATGGTCTACTCGCTGACCGAGGGCGAGGAGAAGCCGCTGAAGTACCCGGTGATGTTCCGCTCCTGCGAGCTGGTGCTGCTCAACAAGGTCGACCTGGTGCCCCACCTGGACGCCGACCCCGCGCTCTTCGCCGAGAACCTGCGCAGGGTGAATCCCGGCGCCCGGGTCATCGAGGTCTCCGCGCGCACGGGCCAGGGGCTGGAGTCCTGGTACGACTGGCTGGCCACGGCCGCCGCCCCCGCCGGCGTCCCCGACCAGCTGGGGGTCTGAGCGTGGCGGTGCCGCGGATCGAGCAGGCCGACGGCGTCCTCGGGTTCTCCTGGGCGACGCCGGACGGGGCGCCCGCCCGCCTCGCCGACCTGCTCGACCTGCCCGGAGCGGAGCCGCACCGGTGGCTGCCGACGCACCTGGAGGCGCTGGACGACGTCCTCATCGAGGTCACCAGCGCCTACGGCGAGGTCCTCGGAGGCGGACGCCCGGCGCTGCCCGAGGAGAAGGACGGGCTGGGCCGCGCCTACGTCGTGATCGACCGGGCGGTGCTGGAGTACGGCCGGGCTGCGGCCCTCGCCACCTCCGACCACGGCGTGCTGCCCGACCTGCGGGGCGGGCAGATCCTCGGCACCGCGCACCTGGTCGGTGTGCGGGCCCGCTACGCGCTCGGGCTGGCCGGCGCCCCGCCGTTCGAGGGCGAGCTGGACACCCCCGGCCCCGGGATGGTCGGCGGCTTCGCCGGCATGCACTGGGTCGACGGCCACGAAGGGGGCACCGAACCGTGGCGAGGTGCCCGCTGGCTGGTCGTCACCGAGGACGGGCGCCGTCTGCCGGCGTCCCTCTCGATGCTGCTGCACGACTCCTCGGGCGTCGACAAGGACGCCACCCTGCGCGAGCACCGCGAAGCCCTGCGTGCGGTCACCACCGCGGTCGAGCCGGCCGCCGGGCTCGTGCCGCCGGGCGGCGAGTTCGCGGCCGCGGGTGCCGTGGACTGGCTGCTCTTCGACTGGGTCATGGCCCATCGCGACGCGGAGTCGGGCGCGGGCGTGGAGATCCGCTCGGGCAAGGTCGAGGACGCCACGATGATCGTGGCCGCCGCGACCGCGTCCGTGGCCGTCCGGGCCCGCTTCGACCCGGCCCTCCTCCCCGTCCGGTGATCGAGGTGCGAGGAGCGCTGGCGACGAGCGGTGCACCCGCAACCGAATGCGCGCGCAGGAGGGTTGCTGACGCACCGCCCCTACCGGGGTGAGTGTCAGCCCTGGGCGGACTCCGCGGTGGAGAAGAAGTCCCAGGCGACGGCGCCGGTGTCGAGGGCCCGGTTGGTGGCGCCCATCTTCTTGAACGCGCGGACGCGGAGGTTCGGGACGGAGTGACCGCCGCCCTGCACGGAGTAGAGCGCGACGGGGTGCTTGCCGTCCTCCTCCCAGTGCAGGTGGCGGACGCGGGTGGCGCCGTCGTCCGCGAGGAAGCGACTGGCCCCGCGGCTGGTGATGCCGTTGCGCTGCAGCCAGTAGGAGCTGGTGTCGCGGATGGAGAGGTTCGCCCCGCGGGCCGTGCCGAAGAGCGAGGCGACGCCGCCGGCGTAGGGGACGACCGGGTCCTCGGTGCCGTGCACGAGCAGGACGGGCATGGCGACGCGCTGGTCGTCGACGTCCCAGTTCTCGGCCACCGGCAGGGTCGCGCCGACGAGGGCGACGCCGTGGGCGAGGTCGGGGCGGACGTGCGCGAGCGTGGTGGCCATCTGGCCGCCGTTGGAGAAGCCGACGACGTAGGCCCGGTCGGTGTCGGCGCCGGTGCGGGCGGCGACGTCCTCGAGGACGTGGGCAAGGAACGCGACGTCGTCCACGCCCATCTCGCGAGCCTTGGCGGGGGTGTCGATGCGGCCGTCCACCCACATGCCCTCGATGGCGTCGGGGTAGACCACGACGACCCCGTCCCGGGTGGCGACGTCGTCGAAGGTGCCGCCGGAGAACTGGCGGAAGGCGTCGCCGTCCATGAGCGAGCCGTGCAGCGCGAGCAGGACCGGGGCACCCGGCGCCACGTCGGACGGACGGACCATCCGGTAGGAGCGTCGCCTGCCGCCGGAGACCATGTCGACCCGCTCGGCGACGGGGCTGGACTGCTCGGGAGTGACGGCGAGGGCGGACACGGGGACCTCCTGGGGACCCTGGGAGCGAGGACCCCCGACCCTGGTGGCCGTTGGTCTCTGCACTCTTTGCTCGGTGCAACCAGGACCCTGCCCGGCTCGTGCCCGGGTCGCACCGTCTGCCAGGTCACATCCGGCGGACAAAGTCTTCGACATCCGTCGAATATCGGACTGTCGTCGCAGGCAGACGGCCTGTCCGACAGGGACGTTCGTACCGGTCAGGTGGCCGACGTCACCCGCCACCTGACCGGATCGTGAACGCTCGACGACCTAGATGGCGGAGGGGTGCCGCGCGAGGGCGGTGACCTCGATGTCCATGTAGGGGAACAGCGGCAGGCCCCAGATGACGTCGTTGAGCGCGTCGCCGTCCGCGACCTCGAAGACGGACAGGTTCGAGTAGGTGCCGGCGATCCGCCACAGGTGCACCCAGGTGCCGTTGCGCTGCAGCTCCTGGGCGTACGCCTTCTCGCGCGCCACGGTGTCGGCGCGGACCTCGGGGTCGAGGTCGTGGGGGATGTTCACGGTCATCTGCACCGCGAAGAGCACGGGCTTCTCCTTCTGTCGGGGTTCGGGGGTTCAGGGATGGCGGCGGGCGTCCGGACGCGCCGCAGCCCACCCCGCGGGCACGTGCGGGGTGGGCCGGGACCGGGGGTCAGGCGGGGTCGAGGACGAAGTCGTAGACGACCTCGTTGCCCGAGCCGTCCGCCTTCGCCGTGGGCGCGAGGATGAGCTCCGGCTTCACGGCGTCGGCGATGTCGGTCTCGATGTAGTCGCCACCGTCGAAGTAGAGCTGGGTGGTGATGAGCTGGTGGCCGGCCGCGCTCACCTTGAGGTGCAGGTGGGCCGGGCGCCAGGCGTGCCAGCCGGCCGCGGCGATGAGCTTGCCGCAGGAGCCGTCGGTCGGGATCTGGTACGGCGCGGGCTGCACGGTGTGGATCATGAAGCGGCCCTCGGCGTCGGTGGTGAAGGTGCCGCGCAGGTTCCACTCGGGGATCTCGGGGGCGAACTGGGAGTAGAAGCCCAGGTCGTCGGCGTGCCAGAGGTCGACGGTGGCGCCGGCGAGCGGGGTGCCGTCGACGGCACGGACCTGGCCGGAGAAGTCCAGCTGCGTGCCGGGCTCGCCCTCGCGCATCGGGAGCGTGCCCTCCGAGCCGAGCTGCGGGGAGCCCGGGACGTAGTAGGGGCCCTCGATGGTGCCCTTGGAGCCCTCGCGGTCGGCGTTGGCGACCTCCTCGACGACGTGCTCGACCCACACGTCGAGGAACAGCGGCCACTCGCCGTCCTCGCCGACGTTGATCAGCCAGCTCTTGAGCGCGTCGTACTCGGCGTAGGTCACCTGCTTCTCGCGGATGACCTCGTGCAGCGCCTTGATCGCCGCACCGGCGACCTCGTCGACGCGGGCCGGGTCGACCGCGCCGCCGGCCCAGCCCTTCTTCTTGAAGGTGTCGGTGGCGTTGGCGCCGGAGGCGGCAGCAGTGGCGGTGGCCTCGCGCTCGAGGGACTGGGTCATGTGACGCTCCAATTCTTCTCGCACCCGGGTTCGTCCCCGGTGCCGTGGGTGGGTCGGTCAGCGGTCCTGGCGGTAGTGGGCGAGCTTCTGCTCGTCGATCTCGACCCCGAGCCCGGGGCCCTGGCGCACGTGCAGCGCACCGTCGGCGATCACGAGCGGCTCCGCCAGGAGGTCGTCGCTCATGTCGAGGTAGTTGGACAGCTCGGCGGGGCGCCGGGCCGTCAGCTCGTGCGCGGCACCGAAGGCGGCCGTGGCCACGGTGCCGAGCTGAGTGTCGATCTGGTTGCCCATGACGACCTCCACGCCCAGGCCCTCGCACAGGCCCAGCACCCGCTGGCTCACGGTGAACCCGGTGCGCGCGGTCTTGATCGAGATGCCGGTGGCGGCGCCGTCGAGCAGCTCGCGGGCGACCTCGGCGGGCGTGGTCGCGGACTCGTCGGCGAACTGCGGGATGCTCGCCTGCGCCGTCAGCCAGCGCCGCCCGAGCACGTCGTCGGCCGGGCAGAGCTCCTCGGCCATGGTGAGGCCGAGGTCGTCCATGGCCCGCAGGGCCTGGGCGGACTCCGAGGCGGTCCACCCCCGGTTGCCGTCGACGTAGAGCTCGACCTCGTCGCCCAGGGCGGTGCGCAGCGCACGCACGGCGTCGGTGTCCTGACGCCAGGGGCGTCGCCCGACCTTCACCTTGAAGGCGGTCACGCCGTGCTCGTCGCGCATCCGCTCGGCCGCGGCCACCATCTGCTCTGCCGGCGCGAACCCGACCATGTGGGAGACGCGCAGCCGGTCGGTGAAGCCACCGAGCAGCTCGGAGACGGAGACCCCCAGGGTGCGCCCGAGGGCGTCCCACAGGGCCACGTCGACGGCCGACTTCGCCACCGGGTTGCCCACCGTGCGGTGCAGGCGTGCTCGCACGGTCTCCCGCTCGAGCACGCTGAGGCCGGTGACGGCCGGCGCGAAGATCCCGGTCACGGCGGCCACGACCGAGGCCTGGGTCTCGCCGTAGGTGAACGGACGCGGCGGGGCGTCCGCCGTGCCGACGACGCCGTCGTCGGTGTGCACCCGGACGAGCACGTGCTCGGCCGCGTGCACCTCCCCGGAGGCGAACCTCAGCGGCTTGGAGTAGGCGATCGAGTACGGGATCGCCTCCACCGCGGTGATCTTCATGTGGCCACGCTCACACGCCGATCGAGACGGGGGAAGGACCTACTTCCTCTCGATCAAGACACACAGGCTCTCATTGCAGGTGGCGTGGCTCACACGGACGCGTCACGGTGCTGCGTGCGGGGCGGTGCCGGGCCGTCGTCCCCGCTCGGCGACCACGGCACGGACGACGGCCAGCACCCGGGCCAGCACCGGTGAGGTGTCGCCGGCCCGGTGGGCGACCGCGAGGTCGACGTCGGCCGACGCCGCCACCAGGGGCCGGTAGGTCGCGCCGGTGATCCGCAGGTGCTGGACCGACTCCGGCACCAGGGCGACCCCGAGCCCGGCGGCCACGAACGAGACGAGGGTGGAGGTCTCGGCGACCTCGGTGCCGTGCGGCGTGAAGCCCGCGTCCTGGCAGGCGGCGAGCACCGCGTCGTGCACCACCGATCGCTGGTGACTGGGGTAGGTGACGAACGGGTCGTCGGCCAGGGCGGCCAGGTCGACGGCCCCGTGGCCGGCCAGCCGGTGGGTCTCGGGCAGGACGACGACCAGCCGCTCGCGCCGCAGCGGGTGCACCTCGATCGCGGGGTCGCCGACCGGCGGGCGCAGCACGCCCAGGTCGAGCTCGTGGGCGAGCATCCCCGAGACCTGCCGGGGCGTGAGCAGCTCACCCCGCAGGTCGGCCTCGACCCCGGGCAGCCGCGCCTGCAGCGCCCGGCTGATCGCCGGCAGCAGCTCGTAGGTGGCCGACCCGGTGAACCCGATCGAGACCCGCCCCACCATGCCGCCGGCCACCAGCGCCGCCTCGTCGTTGGCCGCCTCGACCCGCGCCAGCACGTCGCGCGCCCGCTCCAGGTACCGCTGCCCGGCCGGCGTGAGCTCGACCCGCCGGGACGTGCGCTCGAGCAGCTGCACCCCCAGCTCGGCCTCGAGCTGCTTGATCTGCTGGCTCAGCGGCGGCTGCGCCATGTGCAGGCGCTCCGCGGCCCGGCCGAAGTGGCACTCCTCCGCCACCGCGACGAAGTAGCGCAGGTGGCGGAGCTCCATGGGCGTCACCCTAGAGCGCTCAGCCCTGCCGGTGATCGAGGTGCGACGAGCTCCGGCGAGGAGCCTCGAGATCGCCGGTCTCGAGGCTCGGCCGTAGCCGGCCTCGCACCTCGACCACCGATCCGGCCGTAGCCGGCCTCGCACCTCGACCACCGATCCGGCCGTGGCCGGCCTCGCACCTCGACAGCCGGAAGGTGGGTCAGACGCGGGCCTGCGACGGCGAGCAGCCGTAGCGCCGCCGGTGCGCGGCGGCGAACCGGCTGGCCGAGGAGAACCCCCATCGGGCGGCCACGTCGGAGACGGTGGCGGCGGGGTCGGCGCGCAGGTCGGCGGCCGCCCGCACGAGCCGGACCTCGACGAGGTAGTCGGTGGGCGTGGTGCCGAGCCAGGTGCGGAACGCCTCCTGCAGGCGGCGCACGCTCACGCCGGCGACCTCTGCCATGGCGGCGGCCGTCCAGGCGCGGGCGGGGTCGTCGTGCAGGGCGTCCACGACCCGGCGGACGTGTCGGGGCTGGGCCGGTCCGGCGTGGACGGCGGCGGTGGCGCCGTCCGGGAAGACGCTCATGAGCAACCCGCTGGCCAGGGCCCCGGCCAGCTGGGCGCGCACCACCTCGGCCTGGGCGAACAGCGCCGGCTCCCGCAGGTGCGCGGCCAGGCTCAGGGCGAGCTGGCGCCAGGCGCGGCCGGAGCCGGTGTCCAGGGCGAGCTGGTCGGGCAGCAGCCCGCGCAGGTGCATCCGGTCGATGCCGAGCACCGTCTCGGCCTGGGCCTCGAACCAGCCGGCGTCGATCTTCACGCCGAGCACGGTGCAGGTGGCGTCCCAGTGCGAGATCCGGCTGGGGACGTCCGCGCGGAAGACGGTCGCCTGCCCGGGTAGCGAGGTCAGCGTCCCGTGCCGGGCCGTCGACTCCAGGTGGCCGGTGAGCGGCAGGTTCACCTCGTAGGAGTCGGGGTAGTCGCACTCGATCGCGACGTCCGCGCCCCACCCGACCTGGCCGACGACGACGGGCCCGAGGTCGAGGGACGCCAGCGTCAGCCGCGGCTCGGGGCCGCCGCCGAGCACCTGGAGCCGGTGCGGGAAGTAGACCTCCGCGACCGCCTCGCTGGCACGCCCCCAGTCGGGCGCGTCGGGGCGAGGCCGGTCTGGCATGGCCGGAACGGTACATGAGACCTGCGTCACAAAGCAGCCGCGCAATCCGTACCGCCGCGACGCCATCGGTGTCGCCGGGACTCCTGCCCCGTCCCTACCTTCTCGACACCGAGCAGGCCGCTCACCCCACGACGACCCCCTCGCCACGCCGGCAGAGACGCAGGTCAGCAGGGGTGCGCGCCGCCCGCCGCTCTCCGGCCTCCATCAACGCAGAGGAGTCACCATGACCACCACGCAGCAGCCCAGCCTCGCCTGGCTGGACGACGTCACCATGACCGAGCTCGAGCGCAACCCCTACCCCGTCTACGAGCGGCTGCGCGCCGAGGCGCCCCTCGCGTTCGTGCCGGTGCTGGGCGCCTACGTGGCCTCGACCGCGGAGATCTGCCGCGAGGTGGCCACCAGCGACTCGTTCGAGGCGATCATCCCGCCGGCCGGCGGCCGCACGTTCGGCCACCCGGCGATCATCGGCGTCAACGGCGACGTCCACGCCGACCTGCGCAGCATGGTCGAGCCGGCGCTGCAGCCGATGGAGGTCGACCGCTACGTCGACGACCTCGTCCGCCCCATCGCCCGGAAGTACCTGGAGAAGTTCGAGGACGCCGGCAGGGCAGAGCTCGTCGCGGACTTCTGCGAGCCCGTCTCGGTGCGCTCCCTCGGCGACCTGCTCGGCCTGGAGTCGGTCGACTCCGAGACCCTGCGCCGCTGGTTCGCCCAGCTCAACCGCTCGTTCACGAACGCGGCCGTCGACGAGAACGGCGAGTTCGCCAACCCCGAGGGCTTCGTCGAGGGCGACCAGGCCAAGGCCGAGATCCGCGCGGTGGTCGACCCGCTCATCGACGAGTGGATCGAGAACCCCGGCGACTCCGCCATCAGCCACTGGCTGCACGACGGGATGCCCGAGGGCGAGACCCGCGACCGCGACTACATCTACCCCACGATCTACGTCTACCTGCTGGGCGCGATGCAGGAGCCGGGCCACGGCGCCGCGTCCACCCTCGCCGGCCTGTTCACCAAGCCCGAGCAGCTGGAGGAGGTCGTCGACGACCCGACCCTCATCCCCCGCGCCGTCTCCGAGGGCATGCGCTGGACCTCCCCGATCTGGTCGGCCACCGCCCGGATCAGCAAGGAGCCCGTCACCCTCGCCGGGCACGACCTGCCCGCCGGCACCGTCATCCTCCAGTCCTACGGCTCGGCCAACCACGACACCGGGCTCTACGACGCCCCCTCCGAGTTCGACCTGCACCGCCCGCCGCTGCCGCACCTCGCCTTCGGCGCCGGCAACCACGCCTGCGCGGGCATCTACTACGCCAACCACGTCATGCGGATCGCGCTGGAGGAGCTCCTCGAGGCCATCCCGAACCTCGAGCGCGACACCAGCGAGGACGTCGAGTTCTGGGGCTGGGGCTTCCGCGGCCCGACGACGCTCCACGCCACCTGGGAGGTCTGATGCCCCGCGTCAGCGTCGGCTCCAGCAGCGTCGAGGCCCCGCCGGGCCAGAGCGTGCTGGAGTCCCTCCTGCGGGCCGGGGTCTGGATGCCCAGCTCCTGCAACCAGGGCACCTGCGGCACGTGCAAGGTGAAGGTGCTCTCCGGCTCCGTCGACCACCGGGACTCGCCGCTGGAGACGCTCCCGGCGGAGCAGCGGGACGCCGGCCTCGCACTGGCCTGCCAGTCCCACCCGACCTGCGACGTCGAGGTCACGCCGGCGGGGCCGACGTCCGCCCGTGCCGGCGAGGCCCGCACCCACCCGCTGCGGGACCTCACGGCCACCATCACCGGCGTCGAGGACGTCGCCCGCGACACCCGCAGGGTGCTGCTGGCGCTGCCCGAGCCGCTGGCGTTCAGCGCCGGGCAGTACGTCGAGCTGGAGGTGCCGCGCACCGGTGAACGGCGCCAGTTCTCCCTGGCCAACACGGCCACGGAGGACCGCGTGCTCGAGCTGCACGTGCGCCTCGTCGAGGGCGGCGCGGCCACGCAGCGGTGGCTGTTCGCCGACGCGGCGTGCGGTGACGAGGTCCGGGTGACCGGGCCGCTCGGCGACTTCCGCGCTCCCGAGCCCGAGGCGGACGACGGCGGCCCGATGGTGCTGCTCGGCGGCGGCACCGGGCTGGCCCCGCTGCTGGGGATCGTCCGCACCGCCCTGGAGCGGCACCCCGACCGGGAGGCCGTGCTGTACCACGGGGTCCGGCACGCGGCCGACCTGTACGACCGCGAGCGGCTGGTCGACCTGGAGAACCGGTTCGCCGGCTTCCGGTTCGTGCCCGTCCTCTCCCGCGAGGAGACCCGCGCGTACCGCACCGGCTACGTGACCGACGCGTTCCTCGCCGACGTCTCCTCCGCCCGCGGGTGGACCGGCTGGCTGTGCGGCTCGCCCGCGCTGGTCGAGTCCGGTGCGGCGGCGTTCAAGCGGCGGCGGATGGCGCCGCGGCTGATCCACCGGGAGAAGTTCACCGCCGCCGTCCCCTCTCCCACCTCTCTCACCAGCCCTCTGACCAGCACAGGAGCCTGACCATGGCCACCCTCACCGTCCTCTACGGCACGCCCACCGATGCCGAGGCGTTCCGCACCCACTACGAGCAGGTGCACGTGCCGCTCGCCCTCGCGCTGCCCGGCGCGAAGGACCCGCGCTGGTCCCTCGACGTCACGACCCTGGCCGGCGAGCCCGTCTTCGCGATGTTCTCCGCCGACTTCGCCACGCCCGAGGCCCTCGAGGCCGCGATGGGCTCACCCGAGGGCCAGGCCGCCCAGGCCGACGTCCCCACCTTCGCGACCGGGGGCGTCACCATCCTCGTCTCCTGACGCAGCGGTGATCGAGGTACGACGAGCGCCAGCGAGGAGCCTCGAGGTCGCCGGTCTCGAGGCTCAGCCGAGACGCGCCAGCAGCTCCTCGAGCACGGTCAGCACGCCGTGGTCCCGGAAGGACGGCGCGCGGTAGGCCGCGGCCTCGACGACCGCCGGGTGCGCCTCGGCCATCGCGAAGGAGAGGTCGACGGCGCGCAGCATCTCCAGGTCGTTGAGGTAGTCGCCGAACGCGGCGGTCTGCGCGGGCGTGACGCCCAGCGAGGACTGCAGCGCCCGCACCGCGACGCCCTTGTTGGCGCCCGGCGGCATGAGGTCCACCCAGGCGTGCCCGGAGACGACGACCTGGTGCGGGTCGCGGTGGTGCAGCAGCGCCGGCGCGACCTGCTTCTCCACGTCCTCGAAGGAGTAGACGGCGATCTTCACGATCTCGTCCTCGATGCCGGCCGAGCCGTCGAGCACCGACCGCTGGTCGTCGACGGCGGTGAGCCGCGCGTAGTACCGCGACGCCTCGGCCCAGAACCGCTCGTCCGTGCGGGAGACGTAGGCCGAGGCCTTGCCGCACACGACCACGCCCAGGTCGTGCCCGTCGGCGACGAGGCCGTCGAGGGTGTCGAGCACGTCGAGCACGAACGGGGTGTCCAGCACGGTGGAGGAGATCTCCTCGCCGTCGCGGACCACCAGGCAGCCGTTCTCGGCGACGAACACCATGCCCTCGGCGACCCGCTCGAAGGCCGCGGTCAGCGTGTGCAGCTGGCGGCCGCTGGCGGGGGCGAACACGATGCCCCGCTCGCGCAGCCGGTCGATCATCGCCCAGGTGGGCTCGGGGACCTCGCCGTGCTCGTCCAGCAGCGTGCCGTCCATGTCGACCAGGACCAGGCGCAGGTCGAGCGGGCCCTCGGGCAGCGTGGGGAGCGCGGGAGCGGTGTCGGGGGGAAGGGTGCTCACCGGCCCATCCTGACGGCCGGTGCCCGCGGGCCACGAGTCGCCGCGGCCGAGACCTCCCCCACGCCGGGCGGTGAAAGTTGCTGCCGACCCACCGCCGAGTCGGCAGCACGTTGCTGCCGACTCGGCGGTGGGGGCGAGGACGGGCGCGGGGTGGCGCGGGTCAGTGGCGGCAGTCGGCGCGCGGCACGTCGGCGGGCACGACCGCCCCGCCGTCGTCCACGCGGACGAGGCCCGCCGAGGTGAGGACGAGGTGCCCCGACCCGGGGCGGACGAGGGCGGGGTCGGTGAGCGCCAGCACCGCCCAGGCCGCGGCGAGGTGGACGACGTCGCGAGTGCGGCCCAGCGGCAGCAGCGACCGGGTCTCCGCGATCGCCTCCTGCTCCCCGGCCCGCAGCACCACCGGCAGGTCCGGCGAGACCCCGGTGGCGGCGACCGCGACCGCCACGTTGTCGAGGTCGTCGGAGCCGACCGCGGCCAGCGCCCGCGCGTGCCGCACGCGGACCCGCTCCAGCGTCGACCGGTCGCCGCCGTGGGCGGTCACCACCGGCACCCGCAGCGCCCGCGCGACCCGCAGCTGGCCCGCCGCCCTGTCCCGCTCGACCCCGAGCACCGGCACCCCCAGGGCCCGCAGCTCCGCGGCCAGCCGCAGCCCCACCTGCCCCATCCCGACCACGACGACGTGGCGTGAGCGCGGCGCCGCGTGCGGGCCCCAGATGCCGACCAGCCGCGGCCCGAGCATCCGGTCGACCAGGCCCGCCGTGAAGGTCGCGGCCAGCATGATCGTCGTGAGCATGGCGATCCCGGCGAAGACGGCGTAGGCGGGCGTCGCGTGCTCCGCCGCGGGCCCCACCGTGGCCACGACGCGGGAGGCCTCGAGGAAGCTGTCGACCGGGTCGTGGTGGCTGAGCACCAACCAGGTCCAGTCGGCCACCAGCACCGCGACCAGGCCGTGCAGCCCGAGCAGCATCAGCCGCGTGCCGACGTCGTGCACCCGCCAGGAGGGCAGGAGCCGCCGCAGTGCCCAGGGCCGGCGCACCAGCGCCCGCTCCAGGACGAGGTCGGGCACCCCGTCCGGCCCGAGCACCTCCCGCGCGAGCACCGCCTGCCCGCCGTCGTGCCAGGCGGCGAGCACGTCGGCGCCGAGGCAGGGCCCGGCCAGGCTGGCGGCCGCGACGTCGCCGGGCGAGGCGATCCTGGCCTGGGGCAGGAGGCTGCGCAGCCGGTCGGCGACGGTGCGGTCGAAGATGGAGACCACGAGCGGCACCACCTCGTCCAGGTGCGCCACGGCGAGGGCGTAGCGCAGCGCCAGCGCGTCCCCGCGCACGGCCACGACCACCCCGGCGGGCCGCTCGTCGACCGCGGCGGCCAGCGCCCGGTCGTCCGGGGCAGCGAGGTGCTCGACGAGCCCGCCCCGGGCGGTCACGGCCCCGCACACGCGGTCGGCCACCGGGGTGTCGCCGATGACGAGCACGGCCCCGTCGGGGCGCGGACCGTGGACGAGCGGGGGCAGCGGTGCGTCGGGCATCGGACCTCCAGGGCGTGTCGGGCCGGGCGGTGAGCGAGCATCCTGGGGCCCGCTGTGGGCGTCCGGCTATCGGAATCACGCCCGGACCTGTGCGCACTCGCGGTGGCGCGGGAGGATGCGCGTGTGCTCGTCGAGTCCGTCGCCACCCCGCTCACCGACGTCGTCACCCATCACGGCGAGGGCCCCGTGTGGGACGAGGCGGGCACGCTGCGCTGCGTCGACCTGCTGGCCGGCGACGTGCTGACGGTGCCGCTGGACGGCAGCGCCCCCGCACGTCGTCACCTCGGCGACGTGGCCGCGGTCTGGCGTCCCCGCACCCGCGGCGGCGCGGTCGTCGCGCGCGAGCACGACCTGGTGCTCCTGGCCGCGGACGGCAGCGTCGAGCAGCAGGTGTCGGTCGTCGAGGACCGGCAGGCCGAGCACGGCGGCATCCGCCTCAACGAGGGCGGGTGCGACCCGGCCGGGCGCTTCTGGGTGGGCTCCATGCCCTACGACGAGACCCGCCCCGCGGGCACGCTCTACCGCGTCGACCCCGACCTCACCGTCACCGCGGTGCTCGGCGGGCTGACCATCCCCAACGGCCTCGCCTGGTCGGCCGACGGTCGCGTCGCGTTCCACGCCGACAGCCCCACCCGCGTCGTCTCCCGCCTCGTGGTGGACGAGGCGGGCGACCTCGTCGAGCGCGAGCCGTGGCTCGACCTGGACGCGCTCGACGTCGACGGCTACCCCGACGGGCTCACCGTGGACGCCGCCGGCGGGGTCTGGGTCGCCCTGTGGGGTGCCGGCTGTGTCGTGCGGTGCGAGGACGCCCCGGGCGGCCCGGTCGCCACGCACCGGGTGCGGGTGCCGGCGTCCCAGACCTCCGCGGTGGCCCTGGAGCCCGGCGGCACCCGACTGGCGATCACCACCTCCGCCAAGCAGCTGGCCCCGGGCGCCGAGCCGCTGGCGGGAGCGCTGTTCACCGCCCGCGCGCCGTTCCCCGGCGTCCCGGTGCGGCCGTTCGCGGGGTAGCCCGGCCGCTGGTCGGGCGCGGGCGTCTCGAGGCTCGTCGCCGGGGCTCCTCGCACCTCGACCGGTGGTCGAGCAGGGAGGAGCTGCTCGACCACCGGGTCGGGCCAGGTCAGCGCAGGCCCAGCTGCCTCCGGGCGGCGTTGGCCATCTTCCGCTCCCCCATCGCGTTGGGGTGGACGATCACGGGGTTGGTGCCCAGCAGCACCGGCTCGACCCAGCGGTCACCGACCGGCTGGCAGGCGTCGTGCCCGTCGGAGAGCCGGTTGAGCCCCACGTAGGTGACCCCGGTGGCCTCGGCCGCGCGCGCGACGGCGTCGTTGAGCACGCGCTGGAGGCGGCGCAGGTAGGGCACGTCGCCCTCGGCGATCGGCATCTGCGGGTAGCAGCCCTCGGAGCGCGGCATGATCCACGGGTAGGACAGGATGCCGACCTTCGCGTTCGGCGCCGCCCGCCGGACCGCCGTGAGCGCCTCGACCAGGCTCGGGTAGGTCACCCGTCGGATCGTCCGGACGAACTCGTTGCCGTGCTCGTCCTTGCAGGGACTGCCCGTGCCGAGGGTGGAGAGACCGGCGGTGCCGCAGGCCTGGATCGCGCCGATGAAGACGCCGGAGTCGTTGCCGCCGATGGTCATCGTCACCAGGTCCACGTCGCGGTCGAGCGCGTCCAGCTGCGGGGCGACGCCGGGGTACTGGGAGGTGGCGAAGTGGGTGGTGTCCGCCGCCCCGCAGGAGACGTCGGTGAAGTCGGCCTCGATCTGGCCCGCGAGCACGTGCGGGTAGTTGCGGGTCGAGCGCAGGCACGCCGGCGGCGCCGTCGGGTCCAGCGGCAGGACGCCGGAGGCCGCCGAGTAGGAGTCGCCCAGCGCGACGTAGCGCAGCGGCTCCCGCTCCGCCGCGGTCGCGCTCGGGGACACGGGGGCGAGCAGGGCCAGGGACGCGGCCGCGGCTCCGAGCAGGGCGAGCAGCGGACGGGTGCGGGTCGAGGGCACGAGACCTCCCGGGATCGACGTCGTTGACATCCGTTCAACGACGCGGAGTGACGGGGGTCACGCCCTACCGCGCGACCCCCGCCCGCCCGTGGTGCGGGACGACCTCAGAACAGGTCCGGCACCGTCCACCCGTCGAGGTCGTACTCGGAGAGGAACTCGTCGGCCAGCCCGCGCATCTGGTCGGTGCCGCCACGGTTCTGCGCGGCGAACAGCAGCTCGGCCTTCACGTTCTCGTGGTTGCCGGAGTAGTTGCGCTCGTAGAGCTCGTGCCGGCCGCCGAACTCCGACCCGATCGAGTCCCACAGCGCCTTCATGACCTTGACCCGGTCGACGGCGGTGATGCCGTCGGAGCCGCGGACGTACTTGTCGAGGTAGGGACGCACGACCGGGCTCTTGAAGTCCGCGGCGCCGCTGGGCAGGTAGATCAGTCCGCTGGCGACGTCCTGCTCGATGATCTCCTTGACCCGCGGGTACCCGTGGATCATGAACATCCGGTAGGTCAGGCCGTACTCGAGCTTCGGGATGACGGCGTCGCCGATCCAGGGCTCGGGGTCGCGGGCCATCGACTCGGTCAGCGACCAGAACAGGTTGCGCCAGCCGATCACCTCGCCGACGCGCGTCTGCACCCCGCGGAAGCCGCCGGAGCCGGTGGCGTCCAGCGCCTTGAGCAGGAGACCGGCGATGAAGTCGAGCTTCACCGCGAGGCGGGTGCAGCCCTGGAACGTGAAGCGCGGCAGGAAGCCGGACTGCGGGAAGAACGCGTTGATCCGGTCGACGTCGCCGTACATGAAGACGTTCTCCCAGGGCACGAGCACCTTGTCGAAGACGAAGATGGTGTCGTTCTCGTCCATCCGGCTGGAGAGCGGGTAGTCGAACGGTGTGCCGTTGCGGGCCGCCTGCTCGGTGTAGGACGAGCGGCAGATGAGCTTGATGCCGGGGGCGTCCATCGGCACCGTGCAGATCAGCGCGAACTGCTTCTTCTTGATGGGGAGCCCGTAGTGGGCGATGAAGTTGTAGTTGGTGATCGCCGACCCGGTGGCGACCACCTTCGCGCCGGAGACGACCAGGCCGGCGTCGGTCTCCTTCTCCACCTTCATGTAGACGTCGCCGACCTCGTCGGGAGGCAGCTGGCGGTCGACGGGCGGGTTGATGATCGCGTGGTTCCAGTAGAGGACCTTCTCCTGGCTCTCGCGGTACCACCGCTCGGCGTTGGCCTGGAACGGTGCGTACAGCTCGGAGTTGGCGTGCAGGGTGCCGAGGAAGCTGGCCTTGTAGTCGGGCGAGCGGCCCATCCAGCCGTAGGACATCCGCGCCCAGCGGGCGATCGCGTCGCGCTCCTTGAGCAGGTCCGCCGACGAGGTGGGGGTCTTGAAGAACGGCATCGTGACGCCGCCGGAGCCCGTGTCGGTCGGCACGGTCAGCTCGTCGACGTGCGGCCCGGTGTGCAGCGCGTCGTAGAGCCGCGCGGTCATCCGGATCGGGTTGCGGAAGGCCGGGTGCGTGGTGACGTCCTCGACCCGCTCGCCGTGCAGGTAGATCTCCCGGCCGTCCTTGAGCGACTCGATGTACTCGTCGCCGGTCATCGGCCGGGAGGCGAAGTTGGTGGTGCGGTTGGCCTCGGAGTCGGCCGCGGGGTTGACGGTCGGCGGGCCGTCGGCGCCGACGGTGCTCTCGCGGGACAGGGTCTCGGTCACGGTTCCTCCAGTGGGTCGTGGGCGGTGCGGTGGATGGGCTCAGTAGTGGGTGGCGTGGGCGAGCGCCTGCTCTGGCCGCCGGACCACGGGCGGGGAGAAGTCGCAGGCGGCGTCGAACCAGCCGCGCTGGGGGTCGTCCGCGCAGCCGAGCCAGACGACGTCGCCGTGGCGGGCGCCGACCTCGCGGAAGGCCGAGTCGGCGAAGAGCAGGGACGCGCGCGCACTGGTCTCGGCGCGCACGACCTCCCCCAGGTGGAGCACGTGGTCCCCGCCGTCCACGCTGCGCCACGGGCGGCAGACGAACGTGGCGGCGGTTCCGCCCAGGGTCGGGACGACGGTGCGGCGCCCGTCCTGCTCGAGGGTGGCCGCGTCCCAGGGCAGCGGACCGGGCGACGGGCGGCCCGCGAAGTGCATGGCCACGTCCACCTGGTCGGCGGCGAGCACGTTGACCGCGAAGGCCGCGCCCTCCAGGAGGCCGCACGCGCGACTGGTGCGGGTCAGCGCGACCTGGAGCAGCGGCGGGTCGAGGGAGACCGGCATGAACGCCGTGACGGTCGCGCCGTGCCGACCCGGCTCCCCGGTGGTCGGGTCGGGGGCTGCGCAGGTCACGACGGTCACGCCGGTGGCGAAGCGGCCGAACGCGTTGCGCAGTGCGCGGGCGTCCGGCGCGGGGGTGTGGTGCGCTCGGCGGTCGACGGGCATCTCGGTCCTCCTGACGGGGTGCTGCCGGCGACGCGGGACGTGTCCCGCGTCACGGATGGCCGGGACGTTAGGCCTGGGGAGAGGGGCCGGACGATCCGCTCGGCGCACTGCCGATCCGCTTCGCGCAGCGGGATCTCGGAGCGCTCCGAGTCGTCCGTCGCCCGGTGCTACTGTGACCGGCGTCACGTCACTCGCGCGCCCAGGAGGTGCCCGTGCACGCTGTCGCCCCGGGTGCCGAGCCCGACCTCGCGCAGCACTCCGCCGCCGTCGCGGACGTCTACTTCCCGCACCGCCTCGTCGTCCGCCGCGCCGGCGCGACCGCCCCCGAGCTGCGGGCCGTCGACCTGGGGCCCGTGCGCCTGGCCCGGATCGGCTGGGGCGCCGAGGTGGCCGTCGAGTCGGACCACCCGGGAGCCTGGGCGGTCAACGTCCCGCGCAGCGGGGTGCTGGAGGCACGCGTGGGCGGCCACCACGTCCTGTCCCTGGACGGGCAGGCGACGGTGTGCCCGCCGGACGTGCCGGCCCGGATGCACCGGTGGTCGGCGGACTGCTCGATCGTCGGGATGCGCGTCGAGCGCGGCTACCTCGCCCAGGAGGTGGCCTCCCTCGTCGGTCTCGGCACCGACCGCATGCCCGGACAGATCGACCTGCGCACCGACGCCGGACGCGCCTGGCTGGGGCTGCTGGGCTCGATCGGCACGGAGGCGATGCGCAACCCGACGCTCACCCGCGACCGGGCGGTCGCTCGACGCCTCGGCGCCACCCTGACCGCCGCGCTGGTCAACGCCTGCTTCCCGGAGGAGCCGGAGTGCGGCACCGTGCGACCACGCATCGTGTCCCGCGTCCTCGAGGCGATGGAGGCGGACCCGGCCCGCGAGTGGACCTCCGCCGAGCTCGCCGAGGTCAGCGGCGTGGGCGTGCGTCGCCTGCAGCAGGGCTTCCGGCGCTACGCCGGCACCACGCCGACCCAGGCGCTGCTCGGCATCCGGCTGGCCCGGGTGCACGCCGACCTGCTCGCCGGCGCTGCACCGACCGTCGCGGTGGCCGCGTCCCGGTGGGGGTTCAGCCACCTCGGCCGCTTCGCCGCGGCCTACCGCGAGGCCTACGGGGTGCCGCCGTCGAGCACGCTCCGACGGGCGGACTGACTACCGCTCGACGCTGCGGGGCTCCACGTCGAGGGGGCCGGCGGCGGGCAGGTCCAGCACGAACCGCGCCCCCGAGCCCTCGGCCTCGTCCCCCGCGGGAACCACGGGCTCGCAGCGGATCGTCCCACCGTGACGCTCCACGATGCTGCGCGCCAGGGCGAGGCCGAGCGAGGTGCCGGAGCGGTCGGCGGGCTCGTCGGAGACCGGGAAGCGTCCGAACCTGGTGAACACGCGCTCGCGCCAGGCCGGCGGGAGGCCCACGCCGTTGTCGGCGATGCTGAGCACGACCCGGGCACCCTGGAGGCTGCCGGTCACGGAGACCTCGGGCGTGGTGCCGTCGGGCACCCGGTCCACCGCGGAGCGGAGGACGGCGGCGAGCATCTCGGCCAGCATCTCGCGGTCGGCCGAGACGGCCGGCACCGGACCCACCCGCACCCGGGCACGGGGCACCGCACCGTCCGCGACCTGGCGGACCAGGCCGAGGAAGCCCTCGAGCTCGACCCGCTCGGGCTTCACCGGGCCGGCCTCAACCCGGGTCCGGACCAGCAGCTCGTCGACGAGGTCGCTCATCCGCACCAGCGCGCGACCCACGTGCTCCACCGCCCGTGCCGAGCGGGCAGGGTCGACCGGCTCGCCGTCGGTGGCCGGCTCGAGGTGGGTGCGCGCCAGGGCCACCCAGTCCTGGGCGGTGGTGATGGGGCCCGCGAGGTCCTCGCGGACGGTGCGTGCGAACCCGGCCAGCTTCGCCGCGCGCGCCCGGACCTCGGTGACGTCGTTGAGGACGACGAGGGCCTGCGCCCCCGCCCCCAGGTCGGTGCCCAGCGCCGAGCCCTCGCGCAGGCGGACGGCCTGCACCTGGACGACGATGCCACCGGCATCGGTGTGGATCAGCAGGTCGTGCGGCGGGACGACACCCTCGCGCAGGGCCCGTCGGGACGGGTAGTCCTCCTCCGGGAGCGGGGTGCCGTCGGTGCGCAGCAGGCGGTAGCCCGCCGACGTGGGGGCCAGCCCCTCGCCGGTGAGGCGGGCCCAGGCCCGGGCCGTCGCGTTCGCGGTGACCAGGTTGCCCTGCCCGTCGAAGACCACCAGGGCCTCGGCGATGGAGTCGGTGATGGAGTCCAGCAGCTCCAGCCGGGCCGAGCGCTCGCGGTCCCGCTCGACCAGCAGGTCCACCAGCTTGCGCCGCTCCTCGACCACCGCGACGGTCGCGGTGGTCGAGCCGAGCAGCGTCAGCAGGAACAGCTGGAGCAGCAGCATCCGGGCCTGGAGCGTCTCGATGTGCCCGAAGGCGGTGAACTCCTGGGAGGTCAGCACGATCACCAGGCCGCCGAAGCCGATCATCCAGGTCGACGCCACGAAGGGGCTGAAGCGGGCGGCGATCCAGATGCCGATCGGGATGATGAGGAAGGCCAGCGAGTCCTGCACGAGCGCCCCGACCCAGACCGCGACCGAGAGCAGGCTCAGCCCGACCACGGTGGCCAGGTCACGTCGCTGCACGGCACCGAACTCGGTGCGCCAGGTGCGTCCCTGCCGGCGCAGGTCGCCGACCAGGACAGCGGGGAAGACCACGAAGGCCGCCGCCGTCAGCTGCCGCCCGAACCACACCGCCACGTCGTCCGCACCCACGCCGTTCGGCCCGAGGGCCGCCACGACGCCCGCGGCCAGCGCGCCGGCGCCGGAGGCGAGGGCGAGCGCGCCGAACGTGCGCAGGAACGGCCCCCGGGCCAGCAGCTCGCCCTCGGCGGTGTCCGGCGTGAGCCGCCACCGCTCGAGCAGCCAGGTGCCCAGGACGCCCGACACCACGCCGCTGACCACGCCGCGGACCACGAGCTGCGGGTCCGGGTCGAGCAGCAGCACCGGCACCACGGAGAGGACCACCATCGCCAGGACGGCGAGCAGGCGCCCGCGCCTCCCGGTGACGATGAGCAGGAAGAGGATCGCGGCGCCGGCGTTGGGCCAGACCCCGTCGGTCGGCGCGTGCTGGCGCCCGGTGGAGACCCCGGCCACGACGAGCAGCGTGAAGAGCAGCGCACCCGTGAGGACGCTGGCCAGGCGCAGCCCCGGCCCGAACCCCTCCCACGGGGAGCCGAGGGCGGAGCCGGACGACAGCCCGGGGCGACCGTCCGGGTGCGTCGCCCCAGGGTTCGGGGCCCCCGGCCCCGGCTGCGGCGGCAGCCCGCGGGGCGGCACCCCGCGGGAGGGATCTCCCGGACGGTCGGTCGCGGAGCGCGTGCCGGCGAGGCCGGGGCGGTCGGCGATGTCCATCTGCGGGGGCCTCCTCGCCCGCGCCGGCCCTGGGCAGGGCGGAGCGGGGATTGCACGGAGCGGGGGGAAGGGTCGGGAACCGACGGGGGTGGGGGTCCCAGTGTGACGCACGTCGTGCCCCTGGAGCACCCTCCACGGGACGGTCGGCCCGGCACCCGGGTTCCGACAGGGACGATCGTCAGCCGCGCGCCGGACCTGAGCGGCCCGGAACCCGCACAGCGCGCAGGAGGCCGGCGGGCTCAGGCCTGGGCGTCGTCCCGCGCGTGCAGGTGGTGGTGGATGACCTCGTCGATGATGAGCGCGAGGAACTTCTCGGCGAACTCCGGGTCGAGACCCGACTCGGTGGCCAGGTCGCGCAGCCGGGTGATCTGCACGGCCTCACGGGCGGGGTCGGCCGGGGGGAGGTCCATCCGCGCCTTGAGGGCGCCCACGGCGCGGGTGCAGCGGAACCGCTCGGCGAGCAGGTGCACGAGGGCGGCGTCGAGGTTGTCGATGCTGGCGCGCAGGGCCAGCAGCTCGGGCGGCGCGGTGGCGCCGGTGCTCTCGCTGCTCACGGGCGGTTCCTTTCCTCGGCGGGGTGCCACGGACAGGCTAGTGGTGCGGACCGCCTGGGCCTGGGCCACGGTCAGGGCTTGGAACTGACCCCCCAGGGGGTTATTGTTTGTCCGGACAAAGCATTCCATCCCCGATCTCCCGAGGAGACCTCCCCATGTGCCGAGCAGTCACCTGCAAGAAGTGCGGCAAGACCACCTGGGCCGGCTGCGGCCAGCACGTCGACATGGTCATGGCCGGCGTCGCCAAGTCCGACCGCTGCCAGGGCCACGAGAACGAGCCCGCCTCCGGCGGCCTCATGGGCAAGCTCTTCGGCCGCTGAGCCGGACGCACGAAAGCCCCCGTCCCGACCCGGGACGGGGGCTTTCTCGTGCAGAGGGGCGTCAGCCCTGGGAGTGCGCGCTGGTGCTGTCCCCGCCGTTGCGGGTGTCCAGCGACAGGACGTAGCCGATGACGATCAGGACGCCGGAGACGATCTCGTTCGCCCGGGTCACGGTGCTGTCGTGCGGCAGGAGCGCGCCGAGCAGGATGTAGGCGACGCCGACCGCGACGCCGATACCCACGGCCACGGCCGACGGGCCGATCTGGCGCAGCCACAGCGCCGGGAAGAGCACCAGCGTCACCAGCGCCGCGGACCACAGGGCGTTGTAGTGGCCGGTCTCGCCGGCGTCGTAGAGCGTGTAGGAGGCGAACAGCAGCCACGTGCCGACCGCCAGGACGAGGTGCACGCCGAAGAAGGAGACGCCCGGGGCCACGTAGCTGCGCTGCAGCTTGGCCAGGTACTCCTCGCGGTCGGCGTCGCTCATCAGCACGGTGCCCATGGAGTCCTTGCGGACGATCTCGCCGTGCTGCTGGTGCGCGACCTCGCGGTGCGCGGGGGTGGTCTCGTCGCTCATCCCTGGTTCCTCTCCGCCCGCGAGGGGCCGTACGTCTCCAGGCACCATCTTGCCGTGCGCGGGGCTCGGGCGCACAGGTGGGGTCCGTGGGTCGAGCACGTAGGTTGGACGACGGCCCGCCGCCGGGCCCTCCCGCGCCACGGGCCGGGAGACACCCCGAGCACTCCGCAGGAGGAGCCGTGCACGCCGAGGTGCTGCGCACAGAGCGCCTGACCCCGTCGATGGTCCGCGTCGTCGTCGGTGGCGACGGGCTCGCCGACTTCTGGCCGGACGCGGGCGACGCCCCGTCCACCGACGCCTACGTGAACCTGGCCTTCGCCCCGCCCGGTGCCGACTACGGGCCGGTCTTCGACCCGGCCGAGGTACGCGAGACCCACCCGCGTGAGCAGCAGCCCGCGCGCCGCCGCTACACGGTGCGCTCGTGGGACCCGGCGACCCGCGAGCTGGTCCTCGACTTCGTCGTGCACGGGGACGACGGCGTGGCCGGCGCCTGGGCGCAGCACGCCGCACCCGGCGACGTCCTGGTGCTCCAGGGCCCCGGCTCCGGCTACCGGCCCGACCCGGGCGCCGACGTCCACCTGCTCGTCGGCGACGAGTCCGCCGTCCCGGCGATCGCGGCCTCCCTCGAGGTCCTCCCCACGGGCGCCCGGGCCCTCGTCCGCCTCGTCTGCGACGGACCCGACCACGAGGTGCCGCTGCCCTCCTCCGCCGACGTCGACCTGGTGTGGGTCCACCGGACCAGCGAGGACCCCGCCCCGCTTCCCGCCGCCGTCGAGGCGCTGAGCCGGCCGACCGGCCGCGTGCAGGCGTTCGTGCACGGCGAGGCCGAGGAGGTGCGCGCGATCCGCCGGCACCTGCTCGGCACCTGGGGCCTCGAGCGCGCCGACATGTCCTGCTCCCCGTACTGGCGGCGCACCTACACCGACGAGGCCTGGCGCGCGGTGAAGCGCGAGTTCGTGCAGGCGATGGACGCCGACCTGTAGATCCCGTGAAGAACCCCGTGCGGGGTTCGCGCGCACCCCGACTCCTGCCGATCGACCCACCGGCAGGTCGACGAGGACCTGCCGGCGTCCGGCTCGGCGGTCGCCTCCGGCGAGGTGCGAGGAGCGGTCGTGACGACTGCGCGGAGCGTGCGCTGGGGCTACCGGGTGACGGTGGTCCTGGTGACGGCAGGACTGCTGGTGATCGGCCCCATCCGGATCGACCCGGAGAAGGCCGCCCGACGAGCCGAGCAGCGAGCCGAGCAGGTCAGCGGGATGGGTCTGCTGGCCGGCGTCCGCTGAGGGCCCTCAGCGCCCGAACAGCGACTTGGCCTCGTCCCACCGGTGCTGCGGCACGTGCTTGAGCCCGATGAGGGCGTCGGCGAGCGGGACGCGCTCGATCTCGGTGCCGCGCGCCGCGACCAGGTGGCCCCAACCCTCGGCGTGCGCGAGGTCGGTGGCGGCCATGCCGAAGCGGGTGGCGAGCACACGGTCGTAGCCGGTGGGCGCACCGCCGCGCTGGACGTGGCCGAGGATCGCGGCCCGGGTCTCGATGCCCGTGCGCTCCTCGATCTGGTGGACGAGGTAGTCGCCGATCCCGCCCAGGCGGGGCCGGCCGTCGGCCTCGAGGCCCTTCTCGGAGAGCACGTCCTCGTGGCCCTCGGGGATGAAGCCCTCGGCCACCACGACGAGCGGGCTGCGCCCGGACTCGTGCACCTGACGGACCCAGGAGCACAGCTCGCCCATGGAGACCCGCTGCTCGGGGATGAGGATGGCGTGTGCGCCCGCGGCGACGCCGGAGTGCAGGGCGATCCAGCCGACGTGGCGGCCCATGACCTCGGCGACCATGCAGCGGTGGTGGGACTCGCCGGTGGTGCGCAGCCGGTCCATCGCGTCGGTGGCGATCGCGACGGCGGTGTCGAAGCCGAAGGTGTAGTCCGTGCCCATCAGGTCGTTGTCGATCGTCTTCGGCACCCCGATGACGGGCAGGCCGGCGTCGGCCAGGCGCTTGGCTCCGGCCAGCGAGCCCTCGCCTCCGATGACGGCCAGGGCGTCGACGCCGAGCTCCTTCAGGCGCTGCGCCACCACCTCGACGCCGCCGCCGTCGCCCTCGATGGGGTTCGTGCGGGACGTGCCCAGGATGGTGCCGCCCTGCCGGGAGAGGCCCCGGACGACGGTGCGGGGCAGCTCCATGACGTCCGCGTCGAGGACGCCGCGCCACCCGTTCCGGAAGCCGACGAACTCGTCGTCGTAGGTCTTGACGCCGCGCAGCACAGCACCGCGGATGACCGCGTTGAGGCCCGGGCAGTCGCCGCCGCTGGTGAGGAGACCGATCTTCACGTCGCCCACCTTCTCACCCCCGGCCAGGCCGCGGGCAGTGACCGGGGCCACGTGCCCGCACCGTGGGACCGATCGGCCCGGCCGGCCCTCCGAACGGCCCTCCGAGCGGCGCCTCGGGCCTCCCCTTCCGACCGGCCGGGACGCCGCCCGGTCCGCGCGCGGACTATCGTCGGAGCCGTGTCTGGCTCCCCCCGCACCGACGCGCCGCCCGCCACCGCCGAGACGGCCCCCGGCGACCCCGGCGACCCGCACGAGGACGCGACGCTGCGCGCGCTCGGCCTGGAGGTGCTGCGGATCAACCGCCGCGGCCTGGTGAACCCGACCGGTACCCGGCTGGACGGCTCGGCCTACAAGATCCTGATGGCGCTGCGCCACCACGGCCCGCTCTCGGTGGGCGGGCTCGGCGAGCACCTGCACCTGGACGCCTCGACCACGAGCCGCCAGGTCAAGGCCGCCGTGGGCGCGGGCCTGGTCGAGCGGACGCTGGGCGAGGACGGGGCCCACCTGGTGCGCCCCACCCCGGCCGGCACCACCGCCTACGAGGAGGACTCGGCGGTGCGCGCGGTGCACTGGCGGGCCGTCGTCCGCGAGCTGGGGCCGGAGCGCGCGCATCGCCTCGCCGAGGACCTCGCGGCCCTCAACGAGGCGATCGACGCGACGCAGGCCTGAGCGGCCCGCCGGGCAGGAGCGGGCCGCCTCGGCCCCGCGGGCTCAGCCCGCGACCAGCTCGTCCTGCGCCTCGGCGGCCTGCACGGCGTCGGGACGCGTGGGGCGGCGCGGCACGCCCAGCACCAGCAGCACGCCGACGACCGCGGCGGCGGCACCGATGAGGAAGCACGCGGTGAAGGCGCCCTCGCTGGGCAGCGCGACGCCGGGGGCGAGCTCGGTGGTGTTGCCGGCGAGCACGGTGCCCATGACCGCGGCGGCCAGCGTGGTGCCGACCGAACGGGTGAGCGCGTTGAGGCCCACGGCCGCACCGGCCTCGCGGGGCTCGGTGTTGTCCATGATGATCGTGGGCATCGCGGCGTAGCCGATGCCGACGCCGGAGGAGCAGATCAGCGCGGCGATCATCAGCTGCCACGGGGCGCCGGTGAGCAGGGTGGCCACCAGGTAGCCGACGGAGAGGACGCCGGCGCCGATCGCGAGCGTGGTGCGCGCACCGACGGTGCCCATGAGCCGGCTCGAGACCGGCGCGAAGACGAGCATCATCAGACCACCGGGGGCCATCCACAGGCCGGCCGCGAGGATGGACTGACCCAGGCCGTAGCCGGTCGCCTCGGGCAGCTGGAGCAGCTGGGGCACGACGATCGACTGCGCCATCATGCCGAAGCCGATCGCGATGGCGGCCAGGTTCGTGAGCAGGACGGGGCGGCGCGCCGTGGCCCGCAGGTCGACCAGCGGGTCGTGGTGCCGCAGCTCCCAGGCGCCCCAGCCGACGAGGACGACGACGCCGCCGATCATCGCGCCGAGCGTGCGCGCGTCGCCCCAGCCCCAGTCGGTGGCCTTGGAGACGCCGACGAGGAAGGCCACGAGACCGACGGCGAGGAGCAGCGCGCCGACCGGGTCGAGCGCGCCCTTCTCGCCCTGGCCGTGGTGGGTGTGCGGGACGACGGCGGCCACGAGCGCGAGCACGACCAGCGCGGCGACGGTGGAGACCCAGAAGAGGGTGTGCCAGTCGCCGACCTCGACGATCCAGGCGGAGAGCGGCAGGCCGATGGCGCCGCCGACGCCGAGGGTGGCGCTGATGGTCGCGACGGCCGTGGCGGCCATCTTCGGCGGCACGATCTCGCGGACGAGCGCGATGCCGACCGGGATGAAGCCCATCGCCGTGCCCTGGAGCGCGCGACCCACGAGCACGGGGACGAGGCTGTCGGAGAGGGCGACGATCACGGAGGCGACCGCCAGGATGCCGGCGCTGGCCAGCAGCACGGGCTTCTTGCCGACGAGGTCGGCGATCCGGCCGGCCAGCACCATGGTGACGGCGGCGGCCAGGAGGGTCACCGTGACCACCCAGGCCGTGTCCGCGGCGTCGGCGTCGAGCAGCCGGGGCAGCTCGGACTGGATCGGGATGACCAGCGTCTGGGTCAGCGCGGTCATGAGGCCGCCGAGGGCAAGGGCGGCCACGGCCAGCCCGGGACGGGCGGCGCGGGTGGGCGCGGGGTCGTTCATGCGGGAGTCTCCTCAGGTCTGCGTCGTGCAATTAGTTGCGAGTAGCACCTATATGCACGACACAACTGTACGGAGGGCTGCCGCATTCCGCGACGTGTCCCGAGTCACCCCTGAGGTGCAGCCGCCGGGGACGCATGACGCGTCCGCGCGCGCCCTCGATCTGCAGCGACGAGACGAGCGCGCGGGCCGTGAGCCTGCGAACGCTCGCGTCGAGTCGAGGAGTGAAGAGCGAGGGTTACGAGCGCGCGGACATGCGACCGGAGGGAGCCATCAGGCAGACCGCTCCGTCACCCGCAGCACGTCCAGCAGGTACCGGGCCGCGTCGCCACCCTCGGCGAGCGCGACGTCGACGGCCGCGGGCACGTCCAGGTCGGCGAGCAGTGCGGCGAGCACGCGGTCGCGGCCACTGCCGGCGTCCGCGCGCTCGGCGGGCGAGCCGGCCGCGGCGTAGAGCTTGTCCAGCGTCGTGGCGGCCGCCTCGAAGACGGCGTCCTCGCACTCCCAGGGCTCGTGCCGGTCGCGGTGCAGCAGGCCGAGGCGGACGACGGGGCCGGGGAACCGGGTCAGCAGGTCGGCGACGAGCTCGAGGTTGCCCAGCGACTTCGACATCTTCACCCCGTCCTGCCGGACCTCGCCGACGTGCAGCGTGGCGCGGGCGAACGGGGTGACGTCGGTGGCCGCCTCGACCATGGCGGCCTGGTAGGCGTGGTGCGGGAACGCGAGGTCGGAGCCGCCGACCAGCACGTCGACGGAGGAGCCGAAGGTGGCCACGGCCATCGCGGCGCACTCCGCGTGCCAGCCGGGACGGCCCCAGCCCCACGGGCTCGGGAACGCGGGGTCACCCTCGGCCGAGGGACGCCACACCGGCACGTCGAACTCGGACTCGCGACCGGGCACGTCGTGCTGGTCGCCGTAGGCGCGCGACAGCTCGCGCGCCTCGTCCACCTCGAGGCCTGCGCGCCCGGGGACCTCCGTGCCGCGGAAGTAGACGTAGCCCTCGCTCTCGTAGGCGGCGCCGTTGGTGAGCAGGGCGACCGCGAGCCGGATGACGGAGGCGACGTGGGCGCGGGCCTTGGGCTCGTGCTTGGGGCGGGCGACGGCGAGGGCCTCCATGTCGCGGCCGAACTGGAACTGCTGCACCGAGGCCAGCTCGTCGTAGGGCTGGCCCGTGCGGGCGGCGGCGGCGGTGAGGACGTCGTCGACGTCGGTGATGTTGCGCGAGACCTCCGCCTTGGCGCCGGAGGCCTTCGAGACCGACGCGAGCAGGTCGGCCCACACGAAGGTGGCGGCGTGGCCGACGTGCGTCACCGCGTAGGGGGTGATGCCGCAGGTGTAGACGCGCAGCGGCGCGACGGCCAGGAGCGGCGCGCCGTCCAGCACCAGGGGGGCCGGGACGGCGTCGTTGACCGGGTAACGGGCGGGAGCGGTGTCGGAGGCCACGGGTCGATCTTGCCGCACGGGGGCCGCCGAGCCACGGGTCGCCCGTCACCCGGTCCTGATGGACGGGTGCGTCAGGCCTGGCCGTAGCGGCGCAGGAACTTCTCGATGCGGCCCTCGGTGTCGATGGTGCGGCCGCGGCCGGTCCAGAAGGGGTGGCTGCCCGAGGAGACGTCCACGTCGACGACCGGGTAGGTCTCCCCGTCGATCTCGACGGTGGGCAGGCCCTCGCGCCCGGCGAGGGTCGAGCGGGTCAGGACGAGCTGGTCGCCCTCGGCCGCGGAGCGGTCCCGGAAGACGACGGGGCCGTAGGTGGGGTGGATGTCGCGCTGCACGGTTCCTCCTGTTGAGTTGAGAACGATTATCGTTACTGTAACCGCACCGGCTCGCGGGTTGTTCCGCGAGCCCGCCCCGAGAAGTGGAGAGAACCGTGAGCGACCTGCCCGACCCGCGCCCGCTGCACAGCACCGAGTCGCCGGCGACACCGGTGGTGGTCGTCACCGGCGTCGACCCGCACGCCCAGGACGCGGCGACCGTCGGCCTGCTGTGGGACCTGCCCCGGGCCGTGGCCGTGCGGCACACCATCGACGTCGAGCGGGCCCTGCTCGAGCGCGTGGTCAGCGACGCCACCGGCGAGCTGGAGCGCGAGGTCGTCGACCTCGACCACCTGTGCGCCACGTGCGCGCTGCGCGAGGACGTGCTGCCCACCGTGCTGCGCCTGGCCGGCGAGGGCCGCTGGGACTCCGTGCTCGTGCAGCTGCCGTCCTCGGCCCTCGCGGACCCGCTGTGCGACGCGCTGGCCCGCGACGCGGTGCTGCGGCGGACGCTGCGGGTGCACGCGGTCCTCGCCGCCACCGACGGGCGGACGACGGCCGACGACCTGCTCGGGGACGACCTGCTGCGCGAGCGCGGCTGGGGCACCTCGCCGGGCGACCACCGCGGCGTCGGCGAGGCGCTCGCGGCCCTGGTGGAGGCCGCCGACGTGGTCCTCGCCCCCGACGCGGCGCCGGTCGGCCGCCGGCTGCTCGGCACCCTGGCCGCCCCCGGCGCCGTGGTGCTCGGCTCGGCGGCGGACCTCGACGTCGCCGCCGTCGTCCGCGCCCCGCACCACGACCATCGCGCCCGGTTCGACTGGACCCGCGCGGACCGGCGCGTGCCGCTGCCGGTGCTCCCGCCGCAGCCGGACGCGGTGCAGGAGCGGGTCTGGCGCCTCGACCTCTCCTCCGACCGCCCCTTCCACCCCGCGCGGCTGCTCGCCGACCTCGGCCGGCTCGGGTCGGGGCGGCACCGCTCGCGCGGCTGCTTCTGGCTGCCCACCCGCACCGACGACGTCCTCGCCTGGGACGGGGCGGGCGGACAGCTCAGCATCGGCACCGTGCGCCCGTGGGGGCCGATCCGCCCGTTCACGCGGATCGTGGTCACCGGCGTGGGCGAGCGGCCCACCCACCTGGTCGACGCGTTCGAGCACCTGCTGGTCACCGCCGAGGAGCTGGAGCTGCGCGGGCCGGCGTGGGAGACGGTCGAGGACGGGCTCGAGCCGTGGCTCGGGCCGCTGCGTCGCGCGGCCTGACCGCCGCCCCGCTCCCGGCCGGGGTGCGGGTGGCAGGCAGGATCGGGGTCATGACCGCCCCGACGCCCGACGCCTACTTCGTCCGCACCGCCCCGCAGGAGCTGGAGGCGACGCAGCACACGAGCGGCGCCTGGAACCCGGCGGAGCAGCACATCGCGCCGGTGCTGGGGCTGCTGGTGCACGAGGTCGTCCGCGACCTGGCGGTCCGTCGGCCGGACGACGGCCTCCAGGTGGGGCGGCTGTCCTTCGACATCACCGGCACGGTGCCGGTGGGGCACGTGGCCACGTCCGTGCGCGTGGTGCGGCCGGGCCGCACCGTCGAGCTGGTCGAGGCGACCGTGACCCACCGCAGCCGCGTCGTGGCCCAGCTGCGGGCGTGGCTGATGGCCCCGTTCGAGACGGCCTCGGTCGCAGGCACCCACGCCGAGCCGATCCCCTCCCGCGACGAGGTCGAGCCCTGGGACGCCTCCCAGGTGTGGGCGGGCGACTTCATCGCCTCCTCCCAGGTGCGGCGCCGCGAGATCGCGCCCGGCCGAGGCGTCACGTGGGTGCGCACCGGGATGCCGATCGTGGAGGGCGAGGAGACCTCGCCGGTGGCCCGGTTCGCGGGGCTGCTCGACATCGCCAACGGCATGACGCCACGGGTGGCGCCCACCGACTGGCTGTTCCCGAACATCGACCTCTCCGCGCACCTGCTCCGTGCACCCGTGGGCGAGTGGCTGGGCCTGGACACCCGCGTCTCCTTCGGCCCGGGCGGCCTCGGCGTCACCGCCACCGTGCTGCACGACGACGGCGGGCTGCTCGGCACCAGCACGCAGTCGCTGACGGTGCGTCCCGCCCGCTGAGCCCCTGCCAGAGCCGCCCTCTCAGTGCGCTCAGTGCGCTCAGTGCGCTCAGTGAGCCCCGAGCTCCACGAGCAGCACCCCGCCCACCACGAGCGCGAAGCCGACCAGCATCCGCGGGGTCAGCCGCTCGGCGAACAGCACCCGGCCGAGCAGCGCGGTGAGCACCACGCCGACCGCCGCCCACGTCCCGTAGGCGACCCCGAGCGGGAGGCCGGCGCGCAGCGTGGCGGCGAGCAGCGCGAACGCGGCCGTGTAGGCGAGCGCCACCCACGTCAGCCACGCGACCCGGCCGCGGGCCGAGAGCGCGTCGTCCGCCGCCATCCGCAGGCCCACGGTGCCCGCGACCTCGCAGCCGATCGCCCCGGCGAGCAGCAGCCAGGCCGTCACGTCGGGTCCTCCGCCGCCGCGTGCGAGCCGGTCTCCACCAGCAGCACGCCGACCCCGATGAGCAGCACGCCGCCCGCGGTCAGCACCGTGAACGGCTCGCCGAAGAGCACGGTCGCCAGCACCGCCGTCAGTGCCACGCCGCTGGCGCCCCAGGCGCCGTAGGCCACGCCCAGGGGCAGTCCGGCGCGCAGCGTGAGGGCCAGCAGGGCGAACGCCGCGACGTAGCCGATCACGACCAGGACGTACCAGCGCGGCTCGTCGATGGCCGCCTTCAGCCCCACCGACCCGGTCACCTCGCCGGCCACCGCTCCGGTGAGCAGCAGCCACGCGCGACGACGGTGCGTGCCCGCCCGACGGGCCTGCGAGTGCGGCTGGGTCATGCGGCGATCCTGTCAGGGCTGCAGCCGGCTCCCGAGGGTGAGGGCGAGGTGCAGCCGGAGCCGGGCCTGGCCGTCCTTGAGGTCGAGGCCGGCGCGCCGCTCGACCTGCGCGAGCCGGTGGTAGAGCGTCTGGCGGTGGATGCCGAGCACGTCGGCGGTGCGGGCGGCGCTGCCGGCGAGGTCGAGGTAGGTGCGGGCGGTGCGGACGAGGTCGGGCTCGTCGGCCGCGAGGAACTCTCCCAGGCGGCCCTCGAGGACGACGGCGGCCAGGTCGGCGTCGCGGGCCACGCCGAGCAGGCCCAGGACGCCGAGGTCGTCGGCCCGCTCGACCCGGCCGCTGCCCCGGGCCACCCGCAGGGCGGTGCGGGCGCCGTCATGGGAGGCGCGGAGGTCCTCGGCGCGGGGCACCGCCCGCCCGACGCCCACCTGCACGGTGCCGTCGGCCGGCAGCCACGGCCCGCTCACGCCGAGCGCGCGCAGCTGCTCGAGCGGGGCCTCCTGGGCGCGCACGACGGTCGGTCGGGCCATGGCCACGACCAGCCCGCCGTCGTCCTCGACCCACACGGTGCCGGGCCGCGAGGGCAGGCCGTCGATGCGCGCGGCCCAGGTGGGGTCGGGCGCCAGCAGCAGGCAGACCAGCGGCTCGTCGGTGCGCAGGCCGGAGCCGGCCAGGAGGGCGGCCGCGGCCGGCCGCGCCTCGCGGGCGTCGCCGTGCAGGAGGTCGCGGAAGGCGGCGGTGCGACGAGCCTGGCGGCGGCCGGTGTGGGAGAGCAGCGCGCCGGCGGTCTCGGCGATGCGGGCGACCTCGGCGGCGGTCTCGCTGCCCGGCTCGGGGAGCAGCCGCTCGTGCGGGTCGAGCAGCCAGAACCAGCCGTGCAGGCGCCCGAGGTAGCGCACCGGCACGCAGACGCGTGGCGTCATCCGGCGCTCGGTGTCCCCGGGCGTGCGCCGCGGCGCCTCCGCCTCCGCCACGCCCTGGGCGAGGAACCAGGCGCGCACCTCGGCGGTCGAGCGACGGGTGAGGATGGACGCCTGGCGCACGTCGTCGGTCTCCGCCTGGCCCGAGTAGGCGAGCAGGCCGAAGGACTCGTCCTCCAGCGTGCAGGGGCCGCCGAGCAGGTGCGAGAGCTCCTCGACGAGATCATCCACGGCACTCATCCACGTCCCCCTCACCGGCGTCCGCGCATCAGACACCTGCACCAGATCATGCCCTGATCGCGTGGCACCTGTCGCTGTCAGGGGCCTCCGATGCCGACCTACCGTGGTGTGACTGGCAACGCACCAGCCCATCCACCCGACGCCTCGGAGGCCCTCGTGCTCGGTCCCGTCCTCCTCACCGCCTCACGCTCCGCCCGCACCCGGGCCGCCGTCGAGGGATTCGCCCCGACCCGCAAGGTCGTCGACCGCTTCGTGGCCGGCGAGACCACCGCCGAGGGCGTCGCGACCTCCCGCGAGCTCGCCGCCGCGGGCCTGGCGATCACCGTCGACCACCTCGGCGAGGACGTCACCGACCTGGCCGGCGCGCAGGCCGTCCGGGACGCCTACCTCGAGCTGATCACCGGCCTCGCGCCGCTGGCGCTGGAGGCCGAGGGCGGCCGCTCCGGTGCCGCCGAGGTCTCCGTCAAGCTCTCCGCGCTGGGCCAGGCCCTGCCGCTGGACGGCCACGACATCGCGCTGCGCCACGCCCGCGAGATCACGGAGGCCGCGGCCGTCGCCGGCGTCTGGGTGAACGTCGACATGGAGGACCACACCACCATCGACTCCACCCTCGCGATCACCAACGAGCTGCGCGAGACCCACCCGTGGGTGGCCACCGTGCTCCAGGCCAACCTGCACCGCACCGAGGACGACGTCGAGGCGATGGCCAAGGCCGGCGCCCGCGTCCGCCTCGTCAAGGGCGCCTACAAGGAGCCCGCGACCGTCGCGTTCCAGGACAAGGCGGACGTCGACGCCGCCTACCGCCGTCACGTCGCCACCCTCATGGCCTCCGACGCCACCCCGATGGTCGCCACCCACGACCCGGCGATGATCGAGCTGGCCGTCGCCACCGCGGTCGCCGCGCGACGCGAGCCGTCCTCGTGGGAGCTGCAGATGCTCTACGGCATCCGCACCGACCTGCAGCGCGAGCACGCGGCCGCCGGTCGCACCGTGCGCGTCTACATCCCCTACGGCACCGACTGGTACGGCTACTTCATGCGCCGCCTCGCCGAGCGCCCCGCCAACGTCGCCTTCTTCCTCAAGGCGCTGGCAACCTCCTGACCCGTGACAGTTGCTGCCGGGTCACCGCCGGGTCGGCAGTAACTTGCCGCCGGGTCACCGCCGAGTCGGCAGCAGCTCTCAGCCGGCGGGGGTGAGGGACGGCAGCAGGGGCGCCAGGACGGCGGCGAGCCGCTCGCCCACCAGCGCGTGCCCGGCCACCTCCAGGTGGAGCCGGTCGGGCAGCGGGTGGGCCGCCTCGTCCTCGGCCCCGAAGAGGGCGAGGCCGTCGACCAGGTGCAGGTGCGGGTCCTCGCGCCGGGCCACGACCTCGGCCATCACCTCGCGGACGACCTCGAGCGTCAGCCGCCCGGCGGCGACCTCGGCCGGGTCACCGGTGGCGGCGAACGCGACGCGTCCCTCGGCCAGCGCCGCCGGGTCGAACGCGGCCGGGCCGGGCGTGGCCTCGTGGATCGCGCAGTGCAGCGCGCTGACCAGCACCACCGGGGTGGTCGGGTGGCCGTCGCGCACGGTGTCGAGCCAGCCGTGCAGCGCCGGGCCGAGCGCGCGGCGCCGCATCAGGTCGGCGTTGACCAGGTTGATGCCCAGCTCCATCGAGACCAGGTCTGCGGGCAGGTCGCGGATCGTGCGGGCGACGAACGGGTCGAGCAGCGCGCTGCCGCCGAGGCCGAGGCTGGTCAGGTGCGCGCCGGTGCGGCGGGCTGCGTCGACGACGAAGGTGCCGGTCGGGGACGCGGCGTTCGACCCCTGGCTCAGCGAGGAGCCGTGGTGCACCCACCGCGGAGCCTGGGTCGGCACCGGCTCGGCGGGCGCGTCGGTGCGCACCGCCACCAGCGCGGTGGTCTCGTCGTGGGGCAGCCACAGCGTCAGCGTCTTCTCGCCCGCGGGCAGGTCGGCGAACCGCAGCGTGCCGACGGGTCCGGGCTCGAGGGTGCGGGCACCGGTGGCCAGGTCGATGCGCTCGACGTCGCCCTCCGTGAGGCTCGCGCGGGCGACGCCCGTGCCGGCGCCACCGAGGGCGACCTCCAGCTCGTGCACGCCGTCGGGCCGCGGCGGGGCGCCGGGGTAGACGCGCTTGGTGGGCACGGCGTCGACCTCGAGCACGGTGGCGGCGGTGCGCAGCACGAGGCGGACGCCGGCGGGCTGGCCCTCGGCCATGAGCAGCTGCGGGTCGGGGCACCGGCGACGCGCCCAGGCCGGCAGCCGGTGCGGGCGGACGCCGCGGTCGGTGGTCTCGAGCTCGACGTGGCCGTGCAGGAACGGGGACGGGTCGTGCGTGATCAACGGTCTGCTCCGGGTGCGGGGTTGGCGGGGGTGGCGAGCGGCGTGGTGGGCCAGTGCCTGAGCGCCGCGTCGAGGGCGTCGATCGCCGCGCGCCAGGACTCCTCGGCGCCGGGCGTCGAGTGGCCGAACCCGCCCGAGGCCTCGAGGCTGACGAAGCCGTGCAGCACGGAACCGACGAGCCGGACGGCGTGCACGGTGGCCGCCTCGTCCAGGCCGTAGCCGCGCAGGGTGGCGGCGGTGAGCCGCGAGGTGCGGACGCCGTCGCCGGCGGCGGCCTGCTGCGGGGTGAGCGGCAGGCGGGCGGCGGCCGAGCGCCCGGGGTGGGCGCGCGCGTGGTCGCGGTAGGCATCGGCGAGGGCGTGCAGGGCCTCCCGTCCGGCGAGCCCCGCCACCGCCTCGGCCGTGGCGTCGGCGATCTCGGTGTGCGAGAGCATCGCGACCCGCAGCCGGAGGTCGTCGGCACCGGCGACGTGGGCGTAGAGGCTCGCGACCTTCACGTCGAAGCGGCGGGCGAGGGCGGAGAGCGTCACGGCCTCGAGCCCGGCCTCGTCGGCGAGGTCCGCGGCCGCTCGGGTGAGCACCTCGGTGGTGAGTCCTGCGCGTGGCATCCCGTCCCCTCTCCTCGCACTGACTACTGCACTATGGCATTTACCCAAAGGCTGTAGGAAATGGACGTGGCGAGCGCGACAGGCACCCCTACCCCCTCGGACCAGGCGGGTGGGCCGCGTGCCTCGCTAGCGTCGGAGTAGTTGCCGGCACCAACCACCTCGATCCGCCGGCGGGAGGCCCACCGCGATGTCGCAGACCAGCACACGTCCGTCCCAGGCAGAGCAGGAGACCCCGCGCCGGCTCGGCGCCGGCCCGGCGTTCGCCATGGCGGCGGTGCTGCTGGTGACGATGATCGGCACCACGCTGCCGACCTCGCTGTACTCCCGCTACGAGGAGTGGATCGGCTTCGGCGTCGAGATGACCGCGGTCGTCTTCGCGGTCTACGCCCTCGGCGTGATCGTCGCCCTGCTCGTCACGGGGCGGTGGTCGGACACGCTCGGCCGCAAGCCGCTCATGGCCGCCGCGCTCACGGTCGGGATCGCGTCCGACGTCGTGTTCCTCTTCGCCTCCGACAGCCTCGGCGTGCTGCTGGCGGGCCGCGTGGTCTCGGGGTTCTCGGCGGGCATCACGGTGGGCACGGCGAGCGTCTTCATCGTGGAGACGGCGGCCGGACGCCTCGGCTCCCGCGCCTCCGACGTCGGTGGCGGCGCGAACATGCTGGGGCTGGGCATCGGGCCGGTGCTCGCGGCCGTGCTGGTGGCGTCCGGGCCGTGGACGTTCCAGCTCACCTACCTGGTGCACGCAGCGCTCTGCGTCGTCGGCCTGCTGGTCCTGTCGACGGCCCGCGAGACGGTGGACACGCCCTCGCCCCGGCCCGCCGGTGCCCTGTCGCCGCTCAAGCCGGCACTGCCCGCGGAGGTCCGGGCCGACTTCGTGCGGGTCTCGATCCTCGCGTTCGCCGGGTTCGCCGTCTTCGGGCTCTACACCGCCCTCATCCCGACGGTCACCGCCGACGTCCTGGGCATCTCGGCCGCCGTCCCGGTCTCGCTGATCATCCTGGTCGCCTACGCGGCCTCCGTGCTCGGCCACCAGGTCGTGCGGCCGCTCTCGGAGCGCAACGCCACCCTCGTCGCCGTCGCGCTGCTCGTGGCCGGCATGGCCTGCCTCGCCCTCTCGCTGTGGCAGGCCTCGACCGTCGCGATCGTCTTCGCCGGCCTCTTCGGCGGCGCCGGCCAGGGCGTCGCGTTCAACCGCGGCCTCGCCGTGCTGACCTCGCGGGCACCCGGCGACCAGAAGGGCGCCGTGACCTCGACGTTCTTCGTGGTCTGCTACGTCGCGATCTCCGTGCCGGTGATCCTCGCGGGCATCCTCGTGGCGCACCTGGGCGCCGAGGTCGCGGGCCTGTGGTTCGCGCTGGCCGTCGCCGTGCTGGCGGTGGTCGCCGGCGTGCTCACCCTGGCGCAGGAGCGTCGCCAGGGCTGATCCTCGGCCCTGGGCAGAACGGGGGCAGAACGGAGCAGAATGGAGGTGCGCCTGTCGGCGCACGACCGTAGGTTCGCCCGGTGACCAGCCCGGCGAGCAGCCCCCTGAGAGTGCCGGCGTTCCGCTGGTTCTTCACCGCCGAGGTCGTCAGCTCCATCGGGTCGGCGGGGTCGGGCATCGCGCTGGCGTTCGCGGTGCTGGAGATCTCCGGCTCTCCTGCCGCCGTCGGCTGGGTGCTGGCTGCCTCCACCATCCCGATGGTCACCCTGATGCTCGTCGGCGGGGCCGTGGCCGACCGGTGGCCGCGGACCCTCGTGCTGCGGGGCACCAACGCAGTCATGTTCGCGACGCAGGGGCTGGCCGCCGTCCTGGTGCTGACCGGCGTCGCCGAGATCTGGCACCTGGTGGTGCTCGGACTGGTCAACGGCACGGCCGAGGCGCTGGGGTACCCGGCGTTCCACGGGATGATCCCGGTGCTGCTGCCGGCCGAGCGGCGCAAGGCCGGGTACCTGCTGTTCAGCCAGGCCAGCAGCGCGACCGGGATCGTGGGGCCGGCCCTGGTGGGCCTGGTGGTCGCGACCGCCGGACCGGGCTGGGCGATGGCCTTCGACGCGGCCACCTACCTGTTCGCCGCGGTCTTCCTCGGGCTGCTGCGGCTGCCCCGCTCGGAGCGCGCCGCCTCGCGCAGCAGCGTGCTGGCCGACGTCCGGGCCGGGTGGACCTACGCCCGCGAGCTCGGCTGGGTGATCCCGGTGTCGTCGTACTCGCTGGTGTTCAACGCGCTCATCGCGGGCGGCATCGGCGTGCTCGGGCCCGTCATCGCGGAGGGCACGATCGGTTCCGACGGGTGGGGCCTCGCCCGGTCGGCGCAAGCCGTGGGCGTCATCGTCTTCGCCTGGCTGCTCGGCCGCGCGTTCGCGGGGCGCTTCCTGCGGCGTCCCCTCGTCGCCTGCATCGTCGGGTTCGGCGTGCTGGGGACGCCCATCCTGGCGCTCGGCCTCGGCGGGCCGCTGCCGGTGCTGATGGCCGCGTTCCTGGTCGCCGGTGGTGGCTCTGCCCTCATCGAGGTGACCTGGGGACTCGTGGTCGCCGAGAAGGTGCCCGAGGAGATGCTCTCGCGCATCCAGTCGATCGACGGGTTCTTCTCGTTCGTCGGCATGCCCGTCGGCCAGCTCGTCGTGGGTCCGCTGGCCGTCGCGATCGGCACCCGTGACGTCGAGCTCGGGCTCTACGCGCTCTTTCTCGGCGTGATGGTCGCCGGGCTGTTGCGGCCGGTGCTGCGGCGGGTCGAGCTGGACGAGCCCGCGCGGGTCTAGCGGCCGCCGTCGACGAACCGGAACAACGGCCGACGCCCGCAGCCTCTGATCGGGTCGTCGCAGGTCAGAGAACTGCGGGTGAGGGTCGTCCGGGCGTTGTTCCGGTTGGTCGACGGGGCCTGTCGGTGCGGCGGTCTCAGACGAGGGGGACGACCTTCTCCGCGAACCGCTTCTGGTCGGCGACGTAGTCGGGGAAGGTGAGCGCGACGGCGTCGACGCCCGAGGCCTCGAGCGAGCGCAGCGAGGCCGCGACCCGCTCGTAGGAGCCGACCAGCTGCGGGGAGAAGAAGCAGGCACCGGCGACCACGGCCGCGCGGTCGTCGTCCGGCATGGTGACGCCCTCGAGGACGCGCTCCTGCACCCGCAGGTTGCCCTTGGAGGCCTCGCCCTCGGTGTCCTTGCGGGCCGCGCCGGAGAGGTTCGCCATCGCCACGCGGTCGACGTGGTCGGCGTAGCGCATCGCCTCCTCGATGGCCTCCTCGTCGGTCTCGCGGGCGATGATCCCGAGCAGGGCGGCGGGGGCGACGGTCCGGTCGAAGACGGACGCGCCCTGGACGAGACGGGCGCTCGCGTCCGCGATCACCTCGTGGTCGCCGAGGATGAACGACACGTCGGCCAGCTCGGCGGCGGCCGCCGTGGAGGCGGGCGACTGGCCGGCCATGATCACCGGCACCGGGCTCGGCGGGGTCGGCTGGACGAGGCAGTCCTCGAGGTCGAAGAACTCGCCGTGGTGCGTGAGGCGCCCGGTCTCCCACAGGCCGCGCAGCACGCGGATGTACTCGGCGACGTAGCGGTACCGGTCGGCGTAGTAGGAGTCGCCGGGCCACACGCCCATCGGCGCGTACTCGTGGCGGTTCCAGCCACCGACGATGTTGAGGCCGAAGCGGCCGCCCGAGGCGTCCTGGATGGTGGCGGCCATCCGCGCGACCATCGCCGGGTTCATCGACAGCACGCCGACCGACGCCCACAGCCCGATCCGGGAGGTGTGCCCCGAGAGCGCCGACATGAGCGTGAGGGACTCGGCGCTGCGGTCCATGAACCCGTCGCCGTCGTCGCCGTACCCGCGGAACTTCACCATCGAGAACGCGAAGTCGAAGCCCAGCTCCTCGGCGCCCACGGTGATCTCGCGCAGCAGCTCGAACGTGGGCTCGTAGCTCGGCGAGGCGTGGGAGTAGATGTAGCCGTCGTTGGTGGTGGGCAGGAAGACGCCGTACTTCACGTCTGGCTCCTTCGGTCGCGGGGACGAGGCGGGGCGGCAGGACCTCCAGTGCAACCGCACGGCGTTCCCGACGGCTGTCGGTGGGATTGAGCGTTCGTTACGCGGGCCGCCGCGGACCAGGGGCGTGACGCCGGCAGCGCTGACCAGCCACGACGGAGGAACGGGCCGTCGGGCGACGCGATGTCCGCCGTCCGGCGGGGCGGTCCGCCGTGGCCCGCGGTTTCGAGACAGGACTTCGTCCACCATCGGCCGCCTGCCCGAGCAGCGGGCAGCCCCTCCCCGCGGGTGGGGCGGGTGCGGCAGGCTGGCGGCATGGACGTCCTGCGCAGCAAGACCCTGCTCCGCCCGCCGGACCTGCGGCGGGCCAAGCACTTCTACGGCGAGGTGCTGGGCCTGAGCGTGATGCGCGAGTTCGGCGACCCGGCCGAGCTGTCGACGGTCTACTTCCTCGGCGGCGGGGCGCTGGAGCTGACCGGGCCGCCGGGCCCGCCGGCCACCGGCGTCACCCTGTGGCTGCAGGTGCCGGACGTCGCGGTCGAGCACGCCCGCCTGGCCGTCCAGGGGGTGACCGTCACGCAGGAGCCGCAGCTGATGCCCTGGGGCCTGGTGGAGTGCTGGATCACCGACCCCGACGGGGTCGCCATCGCGCTCGTCGAGGTGCCGCCCGAGCACCCGCTGCGCCGCGACCCCCGCTGAGCGTGGCCGACGGCACGCGCCGGGTGCGGGTCGCCCCGCTGACCCGGCTGATCGCGCCCGAGCACCGGCTCGACCTGCTCCAGGTGGTCAAGGCGGTGCTCGCCACGGTCGCCGCGTGGCTGGTCGCCACCGAGGTCCTCGGTCTCCAGTCGGCCTTCCTGGCGCCCTGGACGGCCCTGCTCACGGTGCACGCGACCGTCTACCGGTCCGTGTGGCGCGGCGCGCAGTCGGTGGCCGCCACCGGACTGGGCATCCTGCTCTCGTTCGCCGCCGCCACCACCCTTGGGTTCGGGGCGCTGCCGATGGGGCTGGCCGTGCTGGTCGGACTGCTCGTCGCCCGCACACCCGGGCTGCGCACCGAGGGCGTCACCGTGGCCACCACCGCCCTGTTCCTGCTCACCTCCGGCTCGGGCGACGAGCCCGTCCTGCTGCTGCACCGCTTCGCCGACACGCTGGTGGGCGTGCTCGTCGGCATCGTGGTCAACGTGCTGGTGGTGCCGCCCCTGGACGCGGGCACGGCCGAGCGCAGCCTCGTCCGCGTCTCCGCGGGGCTGGGTCGGCTGCTGCGGGGCATCGCCCGCGACGTCACCGGCTCCGCCCCGCTCACCCGGGAGACCACTCAGGCCTGGATCACCGAGACCGCCCGCCTGGATGCCGCCCTCGACCGGGCCGAGAACCAGCTGGCCACCACCCGTGAGGCCCGCTGGTACAACCCTCGGCGCAGGCGCGGGCACGACCCCGACCGGCTCGAGGAGGCCCGCCGCGGCCTGGAGGAGGCCATCACGCAGGCCCGTGCCGCGGCCCGCGTGGTCGACCGCTCCACGTGGGAGGCGCACACCTGGGACGACGACTTCCGCGAGCGGTGGGCCCGGCTGCTCGACGGCCTCGGTGCCCGTCTCACCCACGCCGAGGAGGACACCCACGTGCTCGGGCAGGACGTGGCGGACGAGGTGGGCGACCTCGTCCGCACCCTCTCGGTGGCCGACCTGCCCGACCGGCACTGGCCCGTCTACGGCGCCCTGCTCGTGGCCGTGCGCGAGCTCGCCGGAGCCGTGGACGCGGCCGTGGGCGAGAGCGACGCCCGCACGCCGGACGCGGAGCAGGAGCAGCCCACCCAGGACGAGGCGGAGGACCCGGCTCAGTAGTCGTCGTCGTGCTCGGCGACCACCGCGGTGGCCCGGGTGGCGGCCGCGACGAGCGCAGCCACCGCCGGCCGCGCGGACGAGGCCTCCAGCGAGGCGAGCATGACCCGGCGGCTGATCGTCTCCACCAGCTCGGCCACCTGCACGCCCTCCGGCAGCAGCCCGCGACCCAGGTCGCTGACCAGGGTCACCCCGAGGCCGGCGTCCACGAGCGCGAGGGCGGTGGCCTGCTCCTCGACCTCGTGCACCACGCGCGGAGTGAAGCCCGCCCGCGCGCACGCGGCCCGCACGGCTCGGCCGTAGTAGGTGGACTCGCTGGCGAGGATCCAGTCGCGGTCGGCCAGCTCGGCCAGGCCGACGGAGCTGAGCCCCATGCCGGTGCCGGTCACGAAGTCGTCGCGCAGGTCACCGGCGGCGGGCAGCGCCACCGCCAGCCGGTCGGTGCCGACGTCGGCGAACGAGAGGCCCGTCGACCACGTCTCCGGCGCCTCGGGGTAGTCGAGGATGAAGGACGCGTCGAGGCGGCCGTGCTTGAGCTGGACGACGGCGTCCTCCGGATCCACCTCGCGGGTGCTGATCCGGATGTGCGGCGCGCTGCGGTCCAGCTCCTCGAACAGGGTCGGCACCAGGCCCGAGGCGACCGAGGCGAACACGCCGATCGTGAGCCGGACCTCGGCGGCCTGCCGCGTCCGCTCCACCGCCGCGCGGGCCGCGGCCTCGGCCGCCAGCAGGCCCTCGGCGTGCTCGAGCAGCACCCGCCCGGCCTCGGTCAGCCGCACCGTCCGGCCGGCCTTCTCGAGCACGGGGGTGCCCAGCTCGTCCTCGAGCGCGGAGATCTGCTGGGAGACCGCCGACGGCGTGAAGTGCAGGGAGCGGGCGGCCGCGGAGAGGCCTCCGTGGTGGGCCACCTCCTGCAACGTGCGCAGGCGGACGAGGCTCAGCACCGCGTCTCCCGGCTCGGGTGGACGCGCACGCTCGACATGTAAGCAACGCTAACAGGAAGCGATGATTTTCTTTCGCTGGTGCTGTTGCTTCGGACGGCTCACCATGGAGGGGACGCGGCCGATCAGGTACCGCGTCATCGTCATGTGTGGAGGTGTGTGAAGTGTCCCTGATCGACGTCGCCGGGTGGACCGGCGGTGTGATCGTCCTCGTTCCCTACGTGCTGGTCGCGCTGGGTCGGATGAGCAGCAGCAGCCAGGCCTACCAGTGGCTGAACGTCGTCGGCGGACTCCTCCTCATGGGCACGGCGCTGCAAGCGCACGCCATGCCGAACGTGGCGATCAACGTCGTCTGGATCGGCGCCGGCATCCTCACGCTCGTGGCCGCCGCCGTGCGCGGCGCCCGCGCGCACCGCGGCACCGAGCTGCAGGCCGTGCCCGCCGAGCGGCTGCCCGCGCTGCCGCCGCAGCCCAACCGGCACGAGGACGACCTCTGCGACACCCTCGTCATGGAGGCCGTCGCCTGAGACTCCCGCCGCCGACCGGATCGATCGGTCGGCGGCGGGGCACCAGCCTCAGCCGCGCAGACGCTCCTTCTCAGGGACGGGCGCGAGCACGTTGCCGGGGCCGTCGTCAGCGCGTCGCCCGAGCGCGAAGGCCCGGGCCAGCGGCCCGACCAGCAGGTCGTAGACCGGCGGCGCCCACAGGAAGCCGAGGCGCGTGAGTGCGTTGGCGGGCCCCACCGAGACCCGCCGGCGCGGCCGCTCGAGGCACCGCACGGCGGCCCGCGCGACCCGGTGCGGGGAGACCACCGGCGGAGGCGCGGAGCCGTGCCTGCCCAGGTACGTGCCGGCCTGCTCGTAGACCGGGGTGTCGACGCCACCGGGGACGACCAGGGACACCCGGGCGCGGGCGGCGCGGCCGCGGTTCTCCTGCTGCAGCGTCCGCACGAGCCCGTGCACGCCCCACTTGGCGGTCGCGTAGCCGCCCATGCCCGGCACCGTCACCTCGCCCAGCAGCGAGCCCACGACCACGAGCGAGCCGACCTCGCCACGGCCCGACCAGTGCCGCAGCGCCGTGCGCGCCACGTTCACCGTGCCGCCGAGCGAGACCGCGAGGGCGTGGTCGAGCACCTCGTCCGGCACGTCCTCCACGCGGCCGTAGGCGAGGACGGCGGGGCAGTGGACGACTCCCGTGAGGGCGCGTCCCCGGCCCGCCGCCCAGGCCGCCGCCCGGTCGATCAGGTCACGCACCTCGGCGGCCGACGACACGTCCGCGACCACGGGCAGCGTCGCGCCCTCACCCGCGCTGACGGCGACCGCCCGCTCCAGCGCCTCCGCGCTGCGCGAGGCCAGGACGACGTCGTGGCCGGCGGTCCGCAGCAGCGTGACCACGGCGAGACCGATCCCGCTGGAGGCCCCGGTGACCAGCACCGCTCCCCCGCCCGGGTGAGCGGAGGAGGTCGATCGCCGCCGGTCGTGGCCCGGTTCACGCGTTCTCAGTGACATCTCAGCCCCCTGGGCGGACTCCCCCGCCTGTTCCTGGGTAGTCAGTTGGTCGTTGCACCACTCAACTATCTGGAGCGGGCGCGGCCCGGTGGCCACGACCCCAGTCAAGGAGGAGTCGCATGAGCACACATCGCCCGGTCGTCGTCATCACCGGAGGGACCGGCGGCATCGGCCGCGCCACGGTCCGTGAGTTCGCCGAGCACGGCTACGACGTGGCCGTCCTCGCCCGGGGCCGCGCCGGCCTCGACGCCGCCGTCGAGGAGGTGGAGCAGCGGGGCGCCCGGGGCCTGGGCCTCTCCGTCGACGTCGCCGACGGCGAGGCCGTCGAGGCGGCCGCCGACCTGGTCGAGGAGCAGCTCGGCGAGATCGACGTGTGGGTCAACGTCGCGTTCGCCGGGGCTCTCTCCTACTTCTGGGACACCACTCCGGAGGAGTACCACCGGATGACCGCCGTGACCTACGACGGCCAGGTCAACGGGGTGCGCTCCGCGCTGAAGCGGATGCGCCCGCGCGACCGCGGCGCGATCGTGAACGTCTCCTCGGCGATGGCGCACCGCGCCATCCCCCTGCAGTCCGCCTACTGCGGCGCCAAGCACGCCGTGAAGGGCTTCACCGAGTCGGTCCTGACCGAGCTCAAGGCCACCGGCAGCCACGTCACCATCGGCCTCGTGACGCTGCCGGGCGTCAACACCACCCAGTTCGCCTGGAACATGAACAAGATGCCGCAGCACCCGATGCCGGTGCCGCCCATCGTGCAGCCCGAGGTGTGCGCGAAGCAGGTCCGGCACTCCGCGGAGACCGGCAAGCGCAACGCGTGGGTCGGGATCGCCACGGCGTACACGGTGTTGGGCAACCGGCTCGCCCCGTCCTTCGTGGACTGGTACCTGGCACGCACGGGCGTGACGTCCCAGCAGACCGACCAGGCGCTGCCGCGCTACGGCTCCAACGTCTTCGAGCCCCGCGACGACCAGGTCGACCGCGGCGCCCGCGGCCCCTTCGACAAGGGGGCGCTCGAGCACGACCCGGTCTCGATCATCGGCCGGCACCGCGGGGCCGCCATCGGCGCCACGCTGGCCACGGCCGCGGCCGTCGTCGGCTCGCTCGCCCTGCGCCGGCAGGCGGCCTGACGTGGCCGGGCAGGTGGACCCGGCAGCCCGGGCACCCCGGGGGGAGGCCCGGGACGACGATGGGTTCGCCGACCTCGGCCGCTACGGCGTCCTCGGCGACGGGCGAGGCGTCGCCCTGGTCGCGCCGGACGCCTCCGTCGACTGGTGGGCCACGCCGGACCTGGACTCGCCCCCGACCTTCGCGGCGCTGCTCGACCCCGAGCGGGGCGGTGCACTCCGGGTCTGCCCGGACGCCGACGTCCTGGAGACCGCCGCGCGCTACCTGCCCGGCACCAACGTCCTGGAGACGACGCTGGTCACCGCGTCGGGCACGCTGGTCGTGCTCGACGCGCTCGACTCCGGCCGCTCCGGCCCGCTCCCGTGGAGCGAGCTCGCCCGACGCCTGACCTGCACCGACGGGGAGGTCACCGTCACGCTCGAGATCGCGCCCGGTGACGGCCTGCGTGCGTGGCAGCCGTGGGTCGAGGAGACGTCGGCGGGCGTGGTGGTGCACGCCGGCCCCACGGTGGTCGGCCTGCGGGTGAGCGACGAGGCCGCGCTGCACGTGGAGCACCGGAGGGTGCTCGTGCGCCTGCACCTGACCGCGGGCGAGCGGACGACGGTGGGTCTCGTGGCCTCCGAGGCCGACCCGGTCTTCCTCTGCGACGTCGCCTCCGTCGACGCCCGGCTCGACCACACGGTCGAGTCCTGGCGCTCGTGGGGCGACTCGGTCGTGTGGGACGGCCCGGAGCGCGACCGCATGGTGCGCTCCGGCCTGGCGCTCAAGACGCTGTTCATGACGACCTCGGGCGCCATCGCCGCCGCCGCGACGACGTCGCTGCCCGAGCGCGTGGGCGGCGAGAAGAACTGGGACTACCGCTTCACCTGGGTCCGCGACGCCGCCATGACGATCGACGCGCTCGCGGCACTCGGCCTGGAGGAGGAGGTGCACGCGGCCATGCGCTGGCTGCTGCACGCCATCCGCGACCACGGACCCGACGTCCAGGTGCTCTACACCTTGGACGGCGACGTGCCCACCGCGCTGGAGGAGCCGGACGTCCCCGGCTACCGCGGCTCCCGCCCGGTGCAGCGCGGCAACCGGGCCACCGGCCAGCTGCAGCTCGGCGTCTACGGGCACCTGTTCGGCGCCGTGCTGGGCTGGGTCGAGCGCGGTCACGTGCTCGACCCCCGCACCCAGCGCGAGCTCTCCGACCTCGCCGACATCTGCGCCGACCGCTGGCGCACCCCCGACGCGGGCATCTGGGAGCTGGAGGAGAACCAGCACTGGACGTCGTCGGCGATGAGTGTCTGGCACGCGCTGGAGTGCGCGGCCGCCCTCGCCGACCGGGGGCAGCTGCACGGCGACGGCCGCCGCTGGCACGGCGAGGCGGAAGCCGTGCGGGCGTGGGTGTGGGAGCACTGCTGGTCCGAGGTGGCCGGCGCCTGGGCCGCCCGTCCGGGCACCGACGACCTGGACGCCTCGGTGCTGCTCGGCGCCATCACCGGCTTCGACCGCAGCGAGCGGATGAGCAGCACCCTCGACGCGGTCGGGCAGCGGCTCGGCGTGGAGGGCACCGGGCTCCTCTACCGCTACACCGGTGCGGAGAAGGAGGAGGAGACCTTCCTGGCCTGCGCGTTCTGGCGGGTCCACGCCCTGGCCCTGCTGGGGCGGGCCGACGAGGCGCGCGACCTGCTGAGCTCGCTCGACCACCTCAGCGACCCCGAGGGGCCAGGCCACGGCCTGCTGGCCGAGATGGCCACGCCCGACGGCGTCCCCACCGGCAACCTGCCGCAGGCGCTCAGCCACCTCGCGCTGATCGGGGCCACCGCAGCACTGCGCGTGGTGGACGAGGGGGACCAACCGGCCGTCCCGGTCGACCCGGCCCCCACGGGCAAGGGTGGTGTCGCGTGAGCGCCTTCCTGCCTCGGGCCCTGCACACCCGGGCCGGGCGCCTCGGGCTCGCCCGCTCCGTCTGGGGCCTCGCGGCCCTCACCGTGCCCGGGCGCGTGGCCACCGTGCTGCCCGGCGCGCGCGACGACCGGTTCACCCGCGGCATCGGCCGCGTGCTCGGCGCGCGTCACCTCGCGCAGGCGGTGCTCTCGGGGCCGGACCCGACCCCCAGCGTGCAGGCGATGGGCGTGTGGGTGGACGGCGCACACGCGGCGTCCACCCTCGTCCCCGTGCTCACGGGCAGGCCCTTCGACGCGCCCGCCCACCGTTGGGCTGCGCTGGTCGACGGGGGGATCGCGGCGACCTGGGCCTACGTCGGCTGGCGCGGGCTACCCGTGCAGACCGGCGAGCCGGCCGGCGGGTTCCGGGCGGACGCGGCGCGGGTGCTCCTGCGCCGACTGCCCGGGGGCGTCCCCCTGCTGAGGCGGGCCGGGCTCGGGTAGTACCCCCTTCAACGACCGCGCGGGTGGGATGGGGTGGGGGATCGCGGGTAACGCAGAGGTGGCCCGGGAGCCGCCCCGCCTACGTCGGCGGGTGGCCGACCACCCCCCGCGCTCCCCCGGACCATGGTCCGACGGCGGGCGGAGCGACTCCCGGGTCCCCCTGCGGGGGCGCACGGGGAAGCATGCGACCGCGCGCTGCGTTGTACGGGCGACAGGCGATCGCCCGGCGACGAACCAGAGTGCGCTGACAGCCGCGTCGACCCGGGGGAATAACCCCTCTAGGGGTTGCGTTGGGGCTGGTGATCTTCCCCGAACCGAGAGGAGCCGCCGACATGGCGACCATCGACCTGACCAAGGACGACTTCGAGAAGACCGTGACCGACAACCAGATGGTCCTGGTGGACTTCTGGGCGTCCTGGTGCGGTCCGTGCCGCCAGTTCGCGCCCGTCTACGAGCAGGCCTCGGAGACCCACGACGACATCGTCTTCGGCAAGCTCGACACCGAGGCCGAGCAGGAGATCGCCGCCGCGGCGCAGATCACCTCGATCCCCACGCTGATGGCGTTCAAGGCCGGTCACCTGGTCTTCGCCCAGCCCGGCGCCCTGCCGGCCCAGGCCCTCGAGCAGGTCATCACCGCGGTGAAGGACCTCTCCGTGGAGGAGATCGAGAAGGCCGTCGCGGAGCAGCAGGCCCAGCAGTCCTGACGCCACGAGACCCCCGCGCCCTCACGGGCAGCGGGGGTCTCGCACGTCCGGACGAGTACCGACCGCGGCTCAGCCGCGCAGCCGCTCCACGGCGCTCATGCCGTGGTAGACGACGAGCGCGGCGACCGAGCCCAGGGCGATGCCGGTGACGGTGACGACGTCGCTGCCGGGCGCGAGGTCGAGCGTGAGGTCGCCGATGCCGATCACCAGCGCGACGGCTGCGGTGAACTGGTTGACCGGGCGGTTGAGGTCGACCCGGTTGTCGACCCAGATCTTGATGCCGACGACGCCGATGAGGCCGTACAGCGCCACGGTGACACCACCGAGGACGCCGGCCGGGATCGTGTTCACCAGCGCACCGAACTTGGGCGAGAGGCTGAGCAGGACCGCGACGATCGCGGCCACCCAGTAGGCGGCCGTCGAGTAGACCCGCGTCGCGGCCATCACGCCGATGTTCTCGCCGTAGGTCGTGGTGCCCGAGCCGCCGCCGGCGCCGGCGAGCGTCGTGGCGATGCCGTCGGCCAGCAGGGCGCGGCCGGTGCGGGCGTTGACCTCCTCGTCGCCGGTCAGGTGCGCGACGGTGCGCACGTGGCCGACGTTCTCGGCGACCAGCACCAGGACGACCGGCAGGAACGCGGGCAGGACGGTCCAGGAGACCGTCGGGGTGGCGAAGTCGGGGACCCCGAGCCAGGCCGCGTCGCGCACCGGGGCGAAGTCGACGACGCCGGCGACCGCTGCCACCACGTAGCCCACGACCACGCCGAGCAGCACCGACAGGCGGGCGGCCATGCCCTTCAGGCCGACGGCGATCAGCAGCACCGCCGCCAGGGTCACGAGCGCCACCCAGGGGCTGACCTCGACGTTGGTGGTCGCCGCGCCCGCCAGGTTGAGGCCGATGAGCGCCACGATCGAGCCGGTGACGACCGGCGGCATCAGCGCGTCGATCCAGCCCGCGCCGGTGAGCAGCACGACGCCGCCGACCAACGCCAGGAGCAGGCCGGTGGCGAGGATGCCGAACAGTGCGCTGCCCGTCGTCCCCGCGGCCGTGGCGGCCGTGATCGGGGCGATGAAGGCGAAGGACGAGCCGAGGTAGCTGGGCACCCGGTTGCCCGTGATGACGAGGAACAGCATCGTGCCGACGCCGCTGAAGAACAGCGTGGCGGTCGGCGGGAAGCCGGTGATGATCGGGACGAGGAACGTCGCCCCGAACATCGCGACGACGTGCTGCGCGCCCAGCCCGATCGTCCGCGGCCACGACAGCCGCTCCGTGGGGCGCACGACCGCCCCGTCCGCGACGGTCTTGCCGTCGCCGTGCAGGTCCCATCCGAGGCTCATGCGCGGCATCCTCCCGGACGCGTGCCCACCTCAACCAGTCCCGGGCGGCCCCGGTGGTCGAGGTGCGAGGCCGTCCACGGCCCCTCCGGTGGTCGAGGTGCGAGGCCGTCCACGGCCCCTCCGGTGGCGCTCGTCACACCTCGATCACCGGTGGGGTCAGGGGCGCTCGTTGGACTGCTCGTAGGCGAACTTGCCGCCACCGTCGACGTGCAGCACCGAGCCGGTCATGAAGCCGTTGGTCAGCGCGAGCAGGACGGCGGCGACGACGTCGTCCACCTGACCCACGCGGCCGACGGGGTTGGTCCTGGCGGTGTTCTCGAACATGGCGGCCTTGTCGTCGGCCGGCATGGAGTCCCAGACGCCGGAGTCGATGATGCCGGGCGAGACCGCGTTGAAGCGCAGCGGCGCGAGCTCGACGGCCAGCGACTCCACCAGGGAGGCGACGGCGGCGTTCGTGGTGCCCATGACGGCCAGGCCGGCGGCGGGCTTCCAGGCGACGACGCCGGAGAACAGGACGAAGGAGCCGCCCTCGCGCAGCCGCGGCGCGAGGTGCTTGGCCAGCAGGACGGGGCCGACGATCTTGGCGTCGAAGGCAGCGCGGATCGCGTCCTGCTCGAGCTCGCCCACGGGGCCGTTGGCGTGGTTGGCGGCCAGCGAGACGACGTGGTCGAGCTCGCCGAGCTGCTCGCCGGCGGCCTTGATGCTGGCCTCGTCCTCGAGGTCGAGGCGGATGCTGTCGGGGCCGGGCTCGACCTTGCGGCCGGCGACGACGGCGCGGCCGCCCTGGGCACGGACGGCGTCGGCGACACCGGCGCCGATGCCGCTGCTGCCGCCGACGATCAGCACGGTCTGGCCGGCCAGCGGGTGGGGTGCGAGCGGGTTGGTCATGTCAGGTCTCCTCCGGGTGACGACTGCGGTGTCCACCTGGCACAACCCGCGGCACGCTGGCGGACCTTCCCGTCGCCGGATCGATTGTTCGACGCCGTGCCATGCACACACCGAATGGCAGACTTGGGGCCGTGCCCACGCTCCGTGCCCTCGAGTGCCTGCTCGCGGTGGTGGACGCCGCCAGCGTCACCGGCGCCGCCCGCGCGCTGCACGCCTCCCAGCCGGCGGTCTCGCACCAGCTCGCCGCGCTCGAGTCGGAGGTCGGCGTCCCGCTGCTCGAGCGCCTGCCTCGCGGGGTGCGCCCCACCGCGGCCGGCCGCCGACTGGTGGAGCGCGCCCGCGTCGCCGTCACCGCCGCGGACGAGGCGGTGCTGGCCGCCCGCGACGAGCGACTCTCCGACCTGCGGGTGGGCTGCGCCGAGAGCTTCACCGCGTCGCTGCTCGCCCCGGCCCTGGCGGACTGGTGGGCCCACTGGCCACCGGGCGACGCCGCGGCCCCCGGGTTCGCGCTGACAGAGGGCTCCAGCGCCGACGACCTGGCCGCCGCCGTCCGCCGCGGGGACCTGGACGTGGCCGTCTGCCCGCGCCCGAGCACCTGGCCGGGCGTCGCGGACGTGGTGGGCCACGAGGAGCTGGTGGTGGTCTGCTGGCCCGGTCACCGCTTCGCCGGGCAGGGATCCGTCGACCCGGCCGACCTGGACGGGGAGGACGCCGTGGGCCTCGTGGCCGGCAGCGCGTTCGACGCCTGGGTGAGCGGCCGGCTGGCCGAGGCCGGTGCCCGGGCGCGGGTCCGGCTGCGGACGCGGCAGATCGGCGCCCTGGCGCCGCTGGCGCTGGCGGGGCTGGGGGTCGCGGTCGTGCCGACGACGGCGATCCCCGCCGACTTCACCGGCCCGGTGCGCCCGTTCAGCCGCCCGCTGCAGCGCGACGTGGTCGCCCTGCGCCGCACCACCGGCGACCCGCTGGCCGAGCGGTTCGTCGAGGTGCTCGTGGCCCGGGGCGTCCCGCGCCGACCCTGATCCCCGCACCCAGCCAGCCCCTCCCCCGACCGGCCGACCGGCGACGCAGGCTTCTCACCTCGTCGTGACAACCCTGCAACAGCCGTCGACTTCGATCTGGGGATGAGCACGAGCGAGCAGGCCACCGCGGACACCGCCGAGCCGTCCGAGCCGCAGCCGGACGCGACCGGGGTCGTCTACCGGCTCGAGGACCGACCCCCGCTGCCCACCACCCTGCTGGCGGCGCTCCAGCACCTGCTGGCGATCTTCGTCGGCATCGTGACGCCCACGCTGGTGCTCTCCGGTCCGCTGGGGCTCGAGCCCGAGGACACCAACTACCTGATCTCGATGGCACTGATCGTCTCCGGCGTCGCCACGTTCATCCAGGTGCGCCGCATCGGGCCGATCGGCTCGGGGCTGCTGTCGATCCAGGGCACCAGCTTCGCGTTCCTGGGCCCGATGATCGCCGCGGGCACCGCCGTCGGCGGCGGCACCGCGGCGCTGGCGATGATCTACGGCATCACGCTGGCCGGGTCGTTCATCGAGATGGCGCTGAGCCGGGTCATGCACCTGCTGCGCAAGATCCTCACCCCGGTCGTCACCGGCACGGTGGTCTGCCTCATCGGGCTCTCCCTCATCGACACCGGCATCACCGACATGGCGGGCGGCGCGGCCACGATCGGCACCGACGACTTCGCCAGCGGCAAGAACCTCGCGGTGGCCGGCGTCGTCCTGGTCACCGTGATCGCGCTCAACCGCAGCCGCAACACCTACGTGCGGATGGGCGCGATCGTCATCGGCCTGGTCGTCGGCTACGCGGTGGCGGCGCTGCTCGGCATGGTGACGGCGCCCAGCCTGTCGGGCCTGCCGGTCGTGAACGTGCCGGTCCCGTTCGCCTACGGCCTGGACTTCTCCTGGTCGCTCTTCCTGCCGGTGGCCTTCATCTTCCTCATCACCGCGATCGAGACCACCGGTGACCTCACCGCCACCTCGATGGTCTCGGGCGAGCCGGTGAAGGGCGAGACCTACGTGCGCCGGATCAAGGGCGGCGTGCTCGGCGACGGCGTGAACTCCGCGCTCGCGGCGGTCTTCAACAGCTTCCCGAACACCACGTTCAGCCAGAACAACGGCGTCATCCAGCTCACCGGCGTCGCCAGTCGCTGGATCGGCATGTTCGTGGCCGGGATGCTCGTGCTGGTCGGTCTGTTCCCCGTCGTCCCGGCGCTGGTGACCTCGATGCCGCGGCCGGTGCTGGGCGGCGCCACGATCATCATGTTCGGCACCGTGGCCGCGGCCGGCATCAAGATCATCGCCAGCAGCGAGAACAAGCTCGACCGCCGCGACGTGCTCATCCTGGCCGTCTCGTTCGCGCTCGGCCTCGGCGTGGAGCTGGTGCCGGACGTGCTCAGCCACCTGCCCGCCACCGCGCAGTCGGTCTTCGGCTCGCCCATCACCACCGGCGGCCTCACCGCGATCGTGCTGAACCTGGTGCTCCCGCGGGAGAAGGCGAGCTACGAGGAGGCCGCCGAGGGCGAGACCATGGCGGCGTGACCTCCGCCTCCGCCTCTACCTCCACCTCCGCACCGCGCCGCCTGCACCCGCTGACCGACCCGGCCGATGCCGCGACGCTCGAGGCCGCGCTGGCCGCGGTCTCCCCCGGCGACCCGCTCGCCTGGATGTACCTGCACTGGCGCCGCGCGGAGGCCACCGGCGCACTGCCCTGCGCCTGGTTCGTCACCGAGGACGAGGCGGGGCTGCCGGCCGGTCTCGGGCTGGCGGTCTGCAAGCCGGTGGCCGTGGGCGGGTACGGCTCGGGCCTGGTCTCGGTGGTGCCCGAGCAGCGGCGCCGCGGCGTGGCCACCGCCCTGCGCACCGCGCTGGAGGAGGCCGCGGCCGGGCAGCTGCCGGGCCTGGTCTACGAGTACCGCGAGGACGAGGCGCCCGCCGAGGCCGCCCGGCTCGCCTGGGGGCTGACCGTGAGCGAGCGGCACCACGAGTCGGTGCTGGCCCTCGACGAGGCGACGGTGCAGCGGCTGGCCGCCGTCCGCGTGCCGGAGGGGGTCGCGCTCGAGCCCGTCGAGGACCTGGACGGGCTCGGCGAGGCCGCCTGGCGGACGCTGCACGCGCGGTTCGCCGCGATGTTCGCCGACGCCCCCGACGTGGCCGACGGCGACGCGAACGTGCCCTACGAGGTCCTCCGCGGGCTCGTCACGCAGCCGTGGATGCTGCTCCTGGCCCGCGACGCCGCCGGTGACCTGCTCGGGCTGACGATGGTCACCGAGCGCCCGGGCGAGGACGAGGCCGCCAACACCTTCTTCACCGGCACCGAGCGGCACGCCCGCGGCCGGGGCGTGGCCACGGCGGTCAAGGCGCACCAGGCGGTGCGGATGGCGCAGGCCGGCATCACCCGGCTCTACACGCAGAACATGGTGGGCAACGAGCCGATCCTGGCCGCGAACCGCCGGCTCGGCTTCGTCCACGCCGTCACGACCTGCGACGTGCCCGTCGCGCTGCCGGGCGGACGCGCCCACGCCTGAGGCGGTCAGGCCGTGGGCGCCACGACCCGGTGCCGACCGACCGGCAGCACCAGGGGCCGCCCGGAGACCGGGTCGGGCACGACCTGGGACTCCAGGCCGAAGACGTCGCGCACGACGTCGGGGGTCAGCACCTCGTCGGGGTCGCCGGCCGCGTGCAGCCGGCCCTGCCGGACCGCGACGAGGTGGTCGGAGTACCTCGCCGCGAGGTTGAGGTCGTGCAGCACCATGACGACGGTCGTGCCGCGCTCGCGGTTGAGGTCGGTGAGCAGGTCGAGCACCTCGACCTGGTGGGCGACGTCGAGGAAGGTGGTCGGCTCGTCGAGCAGCAGCAGGTCCGTCTGCTGGGCCAGGGCCATCGCGATCCAGGCCCGCTGCCGCTGCCCGCCCGAGAGCTCGTCGACGGGGCGGTCCACGAGGTCGAGGGTGCCGGTGGCGCGCAGCGCCTCCTCGACTGCCGCCTCGTCCGCGGCGCTCCAGCGGGCCACGAGCCGCTGGTGCGGGTGCCGGCCGCGGGCCACGAGGTCGCCGACGGCGATGCCCTCGGGCGCGATCGGCGACTGCGGCAGCAGGCCCAGCGTCCGCGCCACCTCGCGGGTGTTCATCCGGTGCACGTCGCGTCCGTCGAGCACCACCTGGCCGCTCTGCGGCTTCAGCAGCCGCGCCATCGCTCGCAGCAGCGTGGACTTGCCGCAGGCGTTGGCACCGACGATGCACGTCACCCGACCGGCCGGCACGGCCAGCGAGAGGTCCGTGACGACGGTGCGGTCGCCGTAGCCCAGCGTCAGCGCCTCGGCGGCGAGGGTGTGGTCAGTGGTCACGGTGCCTCCTTCGGGCGCGACATCAGAGGGAGCCGCCCGCCCGGTTGGTCCGGACGAGCAGGTAGACGAGGTAGGGCGCCCCGAGGACGCCGGTGATGACGCCGACGGGGTAGCGGGTGCCGAACGCGTACTGGCCGAGCAGGTCGGCGGCGAGCACGAGCACGGCACCGACCAGGCCGGCCGGCAGCAGCAGGGATCCGCCGGGCCCGACGACCCGGGCGGCGATCGGCCCCGCCAGGAAGGCCACGAAGGCGATCGGCCCGGACGCGGCGGTGGCGAACGCGACGAGCCCGACGCCGGCGACGATGCACAGCAGCCGGGTCCGCTCGACCCGCACGCCGAGGGCGGCGGCCGAGTCGTCGCCCTGCTGGAGCAGCTCGAGGTTGCCCGACTGCGAGGCCAGCAGCGGGCCCAGCACGGCGATCGCGACGAGCAGCGGCAGCACCCGGCCCCAGTCGGCGTTGTTGAGGTTGCCGGTCAGCCACCGCATCGCCACCTGCAGGTCCCACTGGGCGGCCCGGACGATCACGTAGGAGACGACGCTGTCGAGCATCGCCGCCACGCCGATGCCCATGAGGATCAGCCGGGTGCCGACCACGCCGTCCTTCCAGGCCAGCAGGTAGATGGCCAGGGCGGTGACCAGGGCGGCCGCGATCGCCAGCACGGACGTGGCGGTCTGCCCGACCTCGAGCACCACCAGGCAGATCACGGCCGCGGCCGACGCGCCGGAGCTGATGCCGATGACGTCGGGCGAGGCCAGCGGGTTGCGCAGCATCGTCTGGAAGGTGACGCCGCCCAGCCCGAGGGCGAGGCCGCTGAGCAGGGCCAGCGAGGCCCGCGGCAGGCGCAGCTCGCCGACGGTGAACGACGCGCCCGGCACGGTCTCCCCGAGCAGGACGCGCAGCACCTCGCCCGGGGAGTAGAAGGTCTGGCCGAGCATCAGGGAGACGGCCAGCAGGACCAGCGCGAGCAGCGCGAGGCCGCCGGTGACGAGGCGTCGGCGTCGGGTGCGTCGGCGCCGGCCGAGCGCGACGGTGCCGGGGACGGTGGGCGCGGGGCCGGGCGCGGGAGTGGGTGTGGGGCCGGTCATGACGCTCACAGGGCACGCACCTTCTGCCGGCGGACGATCCAGAGGAAGAACGGGGCGCCCAGCAGGGCGGTCACGATGCCGACGTCCACCTCCTCGGGGCGGGCGACGAGGCGACCGACGACGTCCGCCGCGACCAGCAGCACCGCACCCACGAGCGCCGAGAACGGCAGCTGCCAGCGGTGGTCGACGCCGACCAGCAGCCGGCACACGTGCGGCACCGCGAGGCCCACGAAGCCGATCGGGCCGGCGACGGCCGTGGCTGCGCCGGCCAGCACCACGGCGCCGGTGGCGGCGAGGAGCCGGGTGCGGCCCACGTGCGCGCCGAGGCCGGCCGCCACGTCGTCGCCCAGGGCGAGCGAGTTGAGGCCGCGGGCGGAGGCGAGGCTGAGCAGCACGCCGAGCGCGAGGAACGGCAGCACCTGGAGCGTCTTGTCGGTCTCGGCGCCACCGACACCGCCGATCTGCCAGAACCGGAACGAGTCCATCACGTCGATCCGCGGCAGCAGCACCGCGCTGATCAGCGAGGAGAGGGCCGCGGACGTGGCGGCGCCGGCCAGGGCGAGCTTGAGGGGCGTCGCCCCGCCGCGTCCGAGCGAGCCGACGAGGTAGACGAAGGTGGCTGCCAGCGCCGCGCCCGCGATGGCCACCCAGATGTAGCCGACCGGGCTGCTCAGCCCGAAGAACGCGATCCCGCACACGACGGCCAGGGAGGAGCCGGTGGTGACGCCGAGGATGCCGGGGTCGGCGAGCGGGTTGCGGGTCACGCCCTGCATCACGGCGCCGGAGAGGCCGAGCGCTCCGCCCACCAGGATCGCGAGCACCGTGCGCGGCACCCGCTTGCTCACCGCCGCCTGGGCGATGGTGTCGGTGGAGCCCGAGAGCCCCGCGGCGATGTCGGAGACGCTCACCGCGCGCACCCCGAACGCGACCGAGGCCGCGCACACCAGGGCGAGCAGCCCGAGCGTGGCCAGCACCCACCCCAGGCGGACGGGGGTGGGCCGGGTGCGCGCACGCGGCACCCCGCCCCGTCCGGCCGTGCCCGTGGTGGGCGTGGGGGACGAGGCGGGGGCCGGGGCGGGACGCGGGGGCGTGGCTCAGCCCTCCAGCGGGGCCGCGAGGGCGTCGAGGTAGTCGTCGATGCCCCACGAGATCGACAGCGGCGTCGGGTTGGCCGCGGCGGCCAGCGGGGTGCCGTCCTCGAGCACGGCGACCCGCCCCTCGGCGACGGCCGGGATCTGGGAGAGCAGGGCGTCGTCCTGCATGGCGGCCAGCAGGGCGCCGTCGGCGTCGCCGTAGGTGACGATCAGGTCGACGTCGGAGAGCTCGTCGGCCCGCTCGGCGCTGACGGTCGTGTAGAACTCGTCGGTGCCCTCGGACTCGGCGGCGACCACGTCGGGGGTCTCCATGCCGTGGGCGGTCAGGAAGGCCGGGCGGGTGTCGAGCGAGGTGTAGAACCCGATGGTGCTCAGGTCGTTGGGGTCGATGTAGGCGAACATCACCTTCTTGCCGAGCAGCACGTCGTGGGCGGAGAACGAGTCGTCCACCTCGGTGTCGAGCTGCTCGACCAGGGCCTCGCCCTCGTCGGCCATGCCCATGGCGGTGGCGTTCATGGTGATCATGTCGTCGACCGAGGTGCCCCAGGCGTTCTCGGGGTAGGCGACGACCGGGGCGATCTTGCTGAGGGTGTCGAAGTCGTCCTGCGTGAGGCCCGAGTAGGAGGCCAGGATGACGTCGGGCTGGGTGTCGGCGACGGCCTCGAAGTCGATGCCCTCGGTCTCGTCGAAGAGGACGGGTGCCTCGGCGCCGTCCGCCTCGAGCTCCTCGACGGTGGGCTCGACCCACGGGAGGATGCCGTCCCCGTCGTCGTCGCCGTAGCTGGCGGCGGCCATGCCGACCGGCATCACGCCGAGGGCCAGCGGGACCTCGTGGTTCATCCACGCGACCGTGGCGATCCGCTCGGGCTTGCTCTCGATCGTGACCTCGCCGAAGGCGGTGTCGATCGTGACCGGGAAGGCGCTGCTGCTCGCGCTGCTCGCGGCCTTGCCCTCCTCGCTGCTGGACTCCTCGCCGCAGCCGGCGAGGGCGACGGTGAGGACGGCGGCCGCCGTGACGGGCAGCATGCGGCGCGTGAGGCGCATCGGGGTCTCCATTCGAGGACGGCGCTCGCGCGCCACGAGGTTAGGCAGACCTAATGTAGGCATGCCTTACCTCAGTGGCGCAACCCGGGGGGTCCTCCGCGCTCGGCATGAAGATCCTGTGCAGGCGTGGCTCAGTGCACGGGAGTACCTGCTCACCGGCCGTACGGACCACCAGGTGACGGGTCGTCCCGCTCGCGTAAAACCCTCGGGAATGCGGGGCGAATTCGTCCATACCGGCACGGAACCGCAGGTCGGACGAGCATCCTTGCCGGGAGTTCCCCGCAGGTCGACGCCCCCAGCGACGGTCTGCACCCCTCACGGCCACCTCCCCCAGAGGTGACGTGCCGGGGGACCCAGACCCCGTGGACCACCCTCCCCCAGAGGGCCCGCGGGGACCCTCACACCCATCACGGACGGATGCCCCAACATGCTCCATGAACTCTGGGAAGACCCCTGCGCGCCCGCAGATGCCCGCTACGCCGTGTGCCCGGCCGGACCCGAGGGCGACGCCCTCCGCGCCGGCCTCTCGCACCAGGCCCGCCGCCGCGTCACCGTGCACGCGGTGAACCAGCTGGAGGCCATGCTCCAGATGTACGACCACCTGCGCAGCGCGCCCGCCTGCTGAAGCCGCGCCACACCGGCGCGACATCCGCACCACATTCGCGCCACACCCGGGCCGAGCAGCCCGCTGAGCCGACTGGGCGGCTCAGCGGAGCACCTCCGTCCACCGCAGGGTGCGGCCGTGCCCGTGCGTCTGCGCGAGCATCCGCCCGTCCAGGCCGAGCACGAACGTCGAGTGCCCCTCCGGGATCGGCGGCCCGGTGCGGGTGACCGACGGCAGCACGTTCTTGCCCTCGTTGCTGATCCACCGGCACGCACCCTGCGCCACCAGGCCGCGCACCAGCGCGTCGTAACGGTCGCGGTCCGCCGGCGACAGGTAGGCGATCACGGCACTGTGCAGGACGACCGGGGTCCCGTGCTCCGAGGCTTCCTCGACGAGCGCGGGCAGCGTCTCGACCAGGTCGCCGGTGCGCAGGTCGGGCGGGTCGCTGCGGGCGATCGCGATCGCCTCGCGCAGCCGCGTGCGGCGCTCGTCCTGCTCGGGCCAGACCAGCGTCTCCAGCCACGCCATGGCGTCGGTGTCGGTGACGTCGAGCGGGTGCAGGTCGACCCCGCCGCGCCACGCGACCTCGGGCAGCCTGCTCGGCAGCGGCGGCGCCTCGTCCCCCTTCACCGCGCACGGCAGGCGGGGCTCCTCGCCCAGCAGCACCCGCTGGCCGTCGGGCAGTGCGTAGTCGTAGCCCCAGCGGTCGGGGTAGAGGCACAGCCCGGCCGACGCGCCGACCTCGAGCAGCGCCAGCGGCCGCTCGCTCTCCTCGGCCACGCGTGCCAGCGCCGGGAGCAGCGTCGCGAGGCGTCCGACCTCGTTGGTCTGGGTGGCGCGCTCGAGGATGGTGGTCATGATGCTGCCGTCGTCGCCCAGGAGCGCCTCGCGCAGCGCCGCGTACGGGCCGGGCGCCGGCACGCCGTGCCACCGGGCGGCGGCGAGGACGAGGTTGGGCTGCTGCTTGATGCCGGGCAGGGCCGCGACCCAGGCGCTGACCTCGGGGTCGGCCGCGACACCCTCGGCCCAGTCGGCCATCGTCGCGGAGTCGGCGCGGGCGTAGGACGCGAAGTCCGCGTAGGACTCCGCCACGGCGGCGTAGGGCTCCATGCCCGCGACGCTAGCGGGTCGGGCGCGGCCACGGCGGGGCCAGGCAGCGACCCCCGTCACGCCGGCCCGCTCACCCCTGGGGGCGAGAAGGGGAACCCCCGGGGGTGAAGGATGGGCCGGTGATCGTCGACTGGATGCTGACACCGCAGGAGCGGGAGAACCCGCAGGCCACCATCGACGACCACCGCTCCGACGGCACCGCCTGGTCGCAGGGCAACACGGTCCGTCCGCTCGTCCACGGCAAGCGCTACATGGCCGAGCTGCACGCGCGGATCTCCGCGATGGGCGAGGGCGACCGCTTCTACTTCACCGACTGGCGCGGCGACCCCGACGAGCAGCTCACCGACGACCCCGACAGCACGCTGACCAACGTCCTCGTGGCGGCCCTGGAACGAGGCGTGGACGTGCGCGGCCTGCTGTGGCGCTCGCACTGGTCGCGGCTCGGCTACTCCGCCGAGGGCCACCTCCAGCTGGGCGTCGCGATCGGCGAGGCAGGCGGCGAGTGCCTGCGCGACATGCGGGTTCGCGCCCGCGGCAGCCACCACCAGAAGCTCGTCGTGCTGCGGCACCGCGACGACCCCACGCGCGACGTCGCCTACGTCGGTGGCATCGACCTGTGCCACAGCCGCCGCGACGACGAGGCGCACGCCGGTGACGAGCAGCCGGAGACCCGGCTCGCCACGGCCTACGGCTCCACCCCCGGCTGGCACGACGTGCAGGCGGCCGTCACCGGGCCCGCGGTGCACGACGTCGAGACCACGTTCCGCGAGCGCTGGCAGGACTCGCTGCCCCTCACCATCAACCCCGGCCGCTGGCTGAGCAGCAAGGTGCAGGGCGAGAGCCTCGAGCCGCGTCCCCTCGGCGAGCAGTGGCCGGCCCCTCCCGCGCCGGACGGTGCGCACGACGTCGTCCAGGTGCTGCGCACCTACCCGCACCTGGCCCCCCGCGGCTTCGACTTCGCCCCCACCGGCGAGCGGTCGGTGATGAACGGCAACCTCAAGGCGCTCGGCAACGCCGAGAAGCTCGTCTACGTCGAGGACCAGTACCTGTGGTCCGAGGAGGTCGGCGACCACTACGCGCAGGCGCTGCGCGCCAACCCCGAGCTGCGCTGCGTCTTCGTGCTGCCGCTGGTGCCGGACGAGGAGGACCCGCTGCACCGGGTGCCCCAGCTCTACGGCCGCAGCCTCGCGATGAGCAGGATCATGGACGCCGGCGGCGACCGCGTCGCCGTGTTCGGGCTCAGCAACGAAGCCGGGCTGCCCGTCTACGTGCACGCCAAGACCTGCGTGGTCGACGGCCGCTGGGCCAGCGTCGGCTCCGACAACCTCAACCGCCGCTCCTGGACGCACGACTCCGAGGTCGCCGTCGCGGTGCTCGACTCGCGCGGCAGCCTCGACGACCCGGCGCCGGCCGACTCCTTCCCCCGGGTCCTCCTGCGCACCCTCGTGGCCGAGCACCTGGGCTGCGAGCCCGAGGCGGTGCCCAGCGACCCCCACGAGCTGTTCGACGCGATGGTCGCGTGCGCCGACGCCCTCGACGAGTGGTTCGCCGGCGGGGCCGACCCGGAGCCCGAGCCGGAGTCGGGCGTGCGCGGGCGCGTCGTGCGCCGCGTCGTCGGCTCCCGCCCGCACGTGCGGGAGCAGCTGGCCGCCAAGGTGCCTGCCCGGCTCGCCGACTCCTGGCGCGCGACGTCGTGGAAGGACGACGCCCGGGCCCGTGCGGACGCGGAGGCCACCGGGATCGTGGGCCGCGCCGGGGTCTCGGGCACCCGTCCCCCCGGCCGGCTGCGCCGGCTGGCGCCCCCGCAGCTGAACCGGGCCCAGATGCTCTGGGCACCGGTGCTCTACGAGAAGGCGTTCGACCCGGACGGGCGGCCGCCGGCGGGAGCGTGACCCCCGCCACACAGAACGACCGCGGTCGCTGAAACGATGCCGGGACCGACGTCGTGAGGAGACACCCGTGGACTTCGAGACCCTGCGCTGGGAGCTGGACGAGGACGGCATCCTGCTCCTGACCCTGCACCGGCCCGAGCAGCTCAACGCCTTCGACCTGACGATGGCCCGCGAGCTGCTGGCGGCGTTCCGTGCCGTCAAGGCCGACGACGCCGTGCGCGCGGTGGTCGTCACCGGGGCGGGGCGGGCGTTCTGCGCCGGCACGGACCTCACCGGCGAGGGCAACGTCTTCGGCCTCGACGAGACGCTCTCCCCCACTGCCGCCGACCTGCGCGAGCACCTGACCGAGGAGCCCTGGGAGAGCGGGGTGCGCGACACCGGCGGCAAGCTCACGCTGGCGATCCACGACTGCGACAAGCCGGTGGTGGCCGCGATCAACGGCGCCGCCGTCGGCATCGGCGCCACGATGACGCTCGCCATGGACGTGCGGATGGCCGGCACCCGGGCACGGATCGGGTTCGTCTTCGGCCGGCTCGGGATCGTGCCCGAGGCCGCGTCCTCGTACTTCCTGCCCCGGCTGATCGGCCTGCCGCGAGCCCTGGAGCTGGTCTACTCGGCCGACGTGGTGGACGCCGAGCACGCCCGGGAGGTGGGGCTGGTGCGGTCCGTGCACGAGCCCGAGGACCTGGTGCCGGCCGCCGTCGCGCTCGCCCGCTCGTTCGTGGTGGGGCGCTCGGCCGCCGCGGTCGCGATGACCCGTCGCCTGATGAACGCCGGCGCCGGCGCGACCCACCCGCTGGAGGCGCACCGCCGCGACAGCCTCGCGATGTGGCTGGCGTCCGTCGGTGACGGCAAGGAGGGTGTGGCCGCCTTCCTGGAGAAGCGCGACCCCACGTTCACCCGGCGTGCCACCGACGTGCCCGACCTGGGCTGACCCGGGTCCACCGACCCTGCCGTCGGGCCGAGGCCGCTGCCAGCATCGGCAGGGTGACCCCCTCCGTCGGCACCGACGACCCGAACCTCGACGGCCCGAACCTCGACGACCGGCGCCCCGACCAAGGGGGCAGCACGCTGCTCACGCCCGCGCCCTGGGTGCGCGCGGGGCGCCGGGTGCGCGACCGGCTGCCCACCGTCGACCCGGCACCGGCCGTCGGTGCCCTCCTCGGGCTGTGGGCCTCGCTCACCCCCTCGCTCCTGCCGCTGGGGCCCGTCCTCCAGGCGCTCGTCTCGGCCGTGTGCGCGTTCCTCGGCTACGGCGCCGGGGCGCTCGTCGGCTGGGTCGTGCAGGGTGGTCGCTCGTGGGGCGGGCCTCAGGCGCGGCGCCTGGCCCGACCCTGGATCGCCGGCCTCGGCGCCCTCGGGACGCTGGTGGCGCTGGTGCTCGGCCACCGGTGGGACGACCGGCTGCGCGACGCGGTGGGCCTGCCCCGCGACGGCGTCGGTGCCGACGTGAAGCAGGTGCTGCTCACCGCCGTCCTCCTCGTCCTCCTCGTCGCGGCCGCTCGGGGCGTGCGCCGCCTGGGGGCGTGGACGGCCACGCAGGTCGGACGAGTGCTGCCGCCGCGCCTCGCGCTGACCGTGGGCGCCACCCTGGTCGCCTGGGTGCTGTGGGGCCTGGCCACGGGCGTGCTCGGCGGCGCGGTCGTCGGGGCGCTGGACCGCACCTTCGCCGGCATCAACGACGACTACACCTCCGACGTCGACGCCCCCGTGGCCACCGAGCTCTCCGGCAGCCCGGACTCCCTGGTGGCGTGGGAGGACCTCGGCCGCCAGGGCCGCGTCTTCGTCACCAACGCGCTGAGCGCCGAGCAGGTCGCCGCGTTCACGGGCACCGCCGCCGAGCAACCCGTGCGCGCCTACGTCGGGGCGCCGGCGGGCACCGACGAGCAGGACCTCGCTACCCAGGCGGACCTCGCCGTCGCCGAGCTGGTGCGCGCCGGCGGCTTCGACCGGGCCGTGCTCAACGTGGCCACCGGCACGGGCCGCGGCTGGGTCAACGAGGACCAGGCCCGCGCGCTGGAGCTGATGTGGGGCGGCGACACCGCCACCGTCAGCATCCAGTACTCCTACCTGCCGAGCTGGATGTCCTACCTGGTCGACCAGGAGCGCGCGCAGGACGCCGGCAGGCTGCTGTTCGACGCGGTCTACGCGCACTGGGTGACGCTGCCGGCCGACGCCCGTCCGCTGCTGGTGGTCAGCGGCGAGAGCCTCGGCTCGTTCGGCGGTGAGGCCGCGTTCAGCGGCGCCCAGGACCTCGCGACCCGCACCGACGGCGCCCTGTTCGTGGGCCCGACCGCCAACAACCGGCTGTGGTCACGCTTCACCACCGAGCGGGACCCGGGCACGCCCGAGGTGCTGCCCACCTACGACGGCGGAGCGGTCGTCCGCTTCGCCGACCAGGAGTCCGACTGGACCGACCCGGGCCCCTGGACGGGCACCCGGGTCGGCTACCTCCAGCACGCCAACGACCCCATCACCTGGTGGGACTGGTCGCTGGCGTTCTCGGAGCCCGACTGGGCCGAGGAGCCCGCCGGGCGCGACGTGCTCCCCGAGACCGGGTGGCTGCCCGTGGTCACGATGCTCCAGCTCGCCGCCGACCAGGTGGTGGCGACCGAGGTGCCCGACGGCCAGGGCCACGAGTTCGGCCAGGCGCCGGCCCGGGCCTGGGCGCAGGTGCTGCCGCCCGAAGGTTGGGCCGCGACGGACACGGAGCGGCTCGTCGCGACCCTCGCCGACCTCGAGGGCGACCTGCTGGAGTGAGCCGTGGAGCGCGAGCGAAACAGCACCCGGTGGCGGGGGCCCGGTCCGAGTCCGGCCGGACCCCCGACCTCACCGCCTGCTCAGGCTCGAGTTCGATGCGGGCTCAGGCCTGGAGCGCACGTCCGCAGCGGGTGAGCGCCAGGTCGAGCGTCTCGACGAGGCGATCGGCGTCCGCCCGCGTGTAGGTCAGCATCGGGCGGATCTTGAGGACGCTGTTGTCCGGGCCCGCGACGGAGATCAGGACGTGCAGGTCCCGCATCGCGTTGATCAGGTCGTGCGCCATGGCCGGGTCCGGCTCCCGCGTCCCTCGGTCACGGACGATCTCCACCCCGATGAAGAGTCCGGCGCCGCGGACGTCCCCGACACAGGAGTGCCGGTCCATCAGGGTCCGTATGTCGGCCCTGATCGCGGCACCGAGGCGCTCGGAGTTGAGGTGGAGCTCACGCTCCTGGATCTCGTCCAGGACAGCGGCGGCCGCGGCAACGGCGGCACTGCTGCCGCCGAACGTGTTGAAGTACGCGATGTCACGGCCGAAGGGGCCGAACAGCTCGGGGCGACCGGCGAGGGCGGCGACCGGGAAGCCGTTGCCCATCGGCTTGCCCATGCTGACCAGGTCGGGAACGATCCCGTGGCGGGCAAAGCCCCAGAGACGGTCACCGGTCCGAGCGAAGCCGGGTTGCACCTCGTCCGCGATGAGGAGGGCGCCGGCACGGTGCGTCGCCTCGAGGGCCGGCCCGAGGACAGCCGGGTCCGAGAGGACCCCGTCGGATGCCATGATCGTGTCCACGAGGAACGCCGACGGCGCCACGCCACGCGCTCGAAGGCGGTCGAACGCGGCGGTGAGCTGCTCCGCGAAGTGGCGCCCCAACCCCTCCCCTCCACCCGCTCGGTAGGCATCGGGGGCGGGCACCGTTTCGACGTGCGCGCCGAGCGCGAAGTCCGAGCCCATGGCGGGGGAGGCCTTGGCGACGATGTCCGTGGTGCCGTGGTAGGCCTCGCTGGTCACCACCACGCCCGTGCCGCCGGTGGCGTGCTCCGCCATGCGAAGTGCCAGGTCGTTGGACTCTGAGCCGCTGTTGGTGAACATGACCTGGGAGACCTCGTCCGGCATCGTGGCCACGAGCCGCTCGGCGTAGTCCACGATGCCGTCCTGCAGGTAGCGCGAGTGCGTGTTGAGTCGCCGCATCTGCTCGTGCACGGCGGCCGCGACCCGCGGGTTCGCGTGCCCCACGCTGGGGACGTTGTTGTACGCGTCCAGGTACTCGTTGCCCTCGGCGTCCCAGACGCGCGTGTCCGCACCTCGCACCAGGTGCACCGGACGGTCGTAGAACAGCCGGTAGCTCGGACCCAGCACCCTGGTACGACGCGCGATCAGCTGGGCATCCTGCTCGGTGAGGTCGGCGCCGGAACCGGGCTGGAAGGAGTTCCCGTCGAGGATCGTTGACTTGCCCAACTCAGATTGTCCTTTCGAGGCCCGGCGCCGCCCGATGACGCTGCCTCGACAGTGCTCTCTCGACGGTGCTGCCCCGAACCGGGACCGCCGAGCACCGGCGGGCGCCTGACACGAGATGTTTGGTCGGCACTCTGGTCTGCATGTGCCGCTGCCGCTACCTTCTGCGCATACCATTTCTGGTGACAAGGACCGGCGTGAACGCCGCGTTACGAACGGAGGGGCGGTCGCATGGCCGACTACGACGAGGTGCTGGGTGCGGTGACCCGCCTGGCCTCGGACCTGCTGGAGCGCTCCGCGGTGAAGCTACCGCCCGAGCGCGAGCTGGCGGAGCGACTGGAGACCTCGAGGACCACGATACGCCGGGCACTGGGAACCCTGGAGGAGGCGGGAATCGTGCGCCGAGTGCGCGGCCGGGCCGGCGGCGCGTACCTGTCGGGCTGCGTGGTGAGGACACCGGATCCCGTCGGCGTCCTCGCGCCTGCGTCAGGCCGCAAGCTCGAGCGCAGCCTGGACCAGGTGCTCGGACTGCCCTGGATGCTGCGGAGCCAGGGCTTCATGCCCACCACCAAGGTCCTCCAGCTCACCCTGGAGCCGGCATCCGTCGAGGTCGCTGAGGGTCTTCAGCTAGAGCCGGAGAGCCCCGTGGTCTCGCTGCTGCGCCTGCGTTACGCCGATGGGGAGGCCATCTCGCTCGATCACGCGTACCTGGACGGCAAGCGCTTCGCCGGCATGCTGGACTGCGACATGACGCTGTCGATGTACGACACCCTGAGCGAGCGCTTCGCGTGCGACGTGACCTGTGCTGACGAGTGGCTGGAAGCCGTCGTGGCCCCGGCGCACGTGGCCGGGCTGCTCGACATCGCGGAGGGCGACGCCCTCATTCGCCTCACGCGTCTGGCCTACGACGAGCGCGGGCACCCGGTGGAGCACTCCTTCGATCTCTTCCGCTCCGACCGCTGTCGGTTCAAGGTGAGCCCCGGTGGCGCCACGGGCCCCGCCATCACGCCCCGGTGAACCAAATGTAACGCCGGCGAGGGTCACCAGAAATGGTTCACCTACAAAGTGGTAACCGATCCAGTCCAGAACCAGCGGAACATGACCACCTTCCGTGGCCACGGTGTCCACTCGTCCTGTCTGCACCACTCCCCGCGTCTCCAGCAAAGGCTTCACCATGACCTCCGCGACCGCGTCCCTCACCGTCTCCGACCTCACGCGCGGCTTCGCCGATGCCTCGCTCGACCCCGTACAGGTGCTGGAGGAGACGCTGGCCGCGGCTGAGCGAGCCCAGGACAAGTTCCGCGCAGTCGCCGCCACGGCGGACCGTGCGTCGGTGCTGGCGGAGGCCCTCGCGTCCCGAGAGCGGTGGGCGGCCGGCTCGCCCACCGGTCCGCTCGACGGCGTCCCGGTGGCGGTGAAGGAGAGCGTGCCCAGCAGCGGCTTCCCCCGCCGCCACGGGAGCATCGCCCACGAGCCCGTCGATCCGCCCGTCAGCGCACCGCTCGTGCACCGGCTCCGGGAGGCCGGGGCGATCATCTTCGCGACAACCGCGATGCCGGACTTCGCTGCCAACAACACCGGCATCAGCTCCGTGTACGGCGTCGTGGGCAACGCCTGGAACGCCTCGCGCACACCGGGCGGCTCCAGCGCCGGCAGCGCCTGCCTCGTGGCTGCAGGCGTCGCCCCCATCGCCATCGGCACCGACATGGGCGGCTCCGTCCGGCTCCCCGCGGCTCACCACGGCCTGTACGGCTTCAAGCCCACGCAGGGGCTGATCGCCTACTCGCCGAACGCCGTGCGCAGCGCCGGCCCGATGGCCCGCACCGTCGACGACATGGAGCTGCTGCTCTCCGTCGTGGGCCAGGAGGACCCGGTCGACCTGTCCTGCCTGCCCGGTCGGTACGCGCCCCGGGCCACGCCGCTGGACCTGGACGGCGTGTCCGTCGGCCTGGTGCGCCAGATGGGCGCCGGCACACCTGGAGGCGACGTCGAGGTCGCCGCCGCCGAGCAGCAGGCATCTCTCCTGGAGAAGGTGGGTGCCCGGATCGTCGACGTCGACGACACCGGGCTCGGTGAGGCCGATCTGCAGGCGCTGGCCACGTACTTCAACGCGAAGATGCTGGCGGAGCTGCACAGCATCCCCGAGGAGCGCCGCGCCCTCGTCACGGCACAGGTGGTCGCCGACTTCTCCTCAGCCAGACGGGCGACCGCGCTCGAGCTCGCGCAGGCCATGGACCAGCTCGAGTCGGCCAAGTCCCGCTTGCTCGCGGCCACCTCGGCCCACGACTTCCTGGTCACGCCGGTGATCCCCGTGTCCAGCTACCCCGCGGACGCCTTCCAGCCGGACGGTTCGCGCAACAACTACGACGTCATCCAGTACACGACCTGGTTCAACCAGACCTGCCAGCCCGCGGGCGTCGTCCCGGCGGGTCTCGACGTGGACGGCATGCCTGTTGGTGCGCAGGTCGTCGGCCGACGCTTCGCCGACGCCGACGTGGTGGCGGTCATGCGCGTGCTGGAGCGCGGCAACGTGCCGCTCTCCTACCCCTTCGTCTGACCCCTCCTGAGCACCAGTCCACCCCTGGTCGGCGCCGGAGTCCCGGGCGCCGACGACCAACCGCGAACGACAGGCTCCTCAGCGTGACCGCCACACCCGCGAGCTCACCCGCAGCGCTCCTCGACCACCTCCGAGGCCTGGACCGCTGGCCGTGGCCGACGCAGCACGCGCGGCTCACACCGCTGTCGGGGGGACTGAACAACAGCAACTGGCACCTGGACGTGGAGGGCACCTCTTACTTCCTCAAGCTGCCCGGCGCGGCGACCGAGGGGTTCGCCGACCACCGGCTCGCCGTCGCCGCCGCTCGGAGCGCGGCCGCACTGGGCGTCGGCCCCACGGTCGTGCACGAGGACGAGGAGCACGGGGTCCAGGTGCACGCCTTCCTGGACGGCTACCGACCACTGGACACCTACGAGGTCCTGAGCCCGGACCGGGCGCTCGACGTCGTGCGGATGTACCGGACCCTGCACGCGGGCCCTCTGCTCCCGGTCACGCGCGCCTACGACGACGACACCGACAGCGCCCTGGCCGACGCGCGTCGCCTACCGGGGCTGTTCCCCGCGTGGGCGAGCCCAGTGCTGGACGCCTGGCCCACGGTGCGGGCGGCGCTGCGCGCCGGCGGGTTCGACCCCATGCCGTGCCACAACGACCCGAACCCCTTGAACTTCATGTACCGACCTGGGCGGCCGCTGCAGCTGGTGGACCACGAGTTCGCCGCCAACAACGATCCAGCCTTCGAGGTGTCGGTGTTCCTGCGCATGCTCGACTTCACCGAGGGCCAGCGTCGAGAGCTGCTGGAGGAGTACCACGGTCGGCTCGAGGCTCGGCACGAGGCACGGATGCACCTGCTCACCTTCGCCTGCTACCTCCGCTTCGGTGTGTGGGCGCGGGAGAAGGCGCACGTGACCGACCCCGACTACGACTTCACCAAGTACGGCTCGGTCTACCTGCTGTCCGCCGCTGAGCTACTGCGCGACCCTCGGTGGTCGTCGTGGCTCGATGCCGCCCGCGGCTGAGGGGCCGACGTGCCGCTGCGTGACCGGTTGCTGGGTCTGCTCGTCGCCGTGCTGTGGGGTCTCGGCTTCCCCGCCACGTCCATCGCGCTGGACCACTACCCGCCGTTCCTCCTCGGGGCCCTGCGGTGCCTCGTCGTCGCGGTGCCCACCATGCTGCTCGTCCCGAGACCACAGGTGCCCTTCACCCGGGTCGTGGCGATCGGGTTCTCGCTGGGCGTGGTGCAGTTCGGGCTCGTCTACCTGGCGCTGGCTGCCGGGATGCCGGCGGGGCTGGCGTCCCTCCTCATCCAGCTCGCCGCACCGCTCACTGTCGTGCTGGGCGCCGTCCTGCTGCGCGAGCGGGTGACGCGACGTCAGGTGGTGGGGCTCTCGGTGGCCCTCGCAGCCCTCGGCGTGATCGCGGTCCACCGTGCCTCGGTCGCGCCGGTCCTGCCGATCGTCCTGACCGTCCTCGGGGCGGCCGGTTGGGCACTTGGCAACGTCGCCACACGGTGGGCGGCGGCACCGCAGGCGCTCCACCTCACCCTGTGGTGGTCCGTGGTGCCGGTGCTGCCGCTCCTGGTCCTGTCCCTGACCGTCGAGGGCCCCGCGATGATCACAGAGACGTTGGGCTCGGCGTTCTCACGCGAGACCGTGCCGTCCGACCTCGCCTTCGTCTATGTGTGCCTCGGTTCCACCGTGGGCGCGTACGCCCTGTGGTCGCTCCTGCTCTCCCGGCACGACTCGGCCCGAGTGGCACCGTTCGGGCTCCTCGTGCCGGTGTTCGGGCTGCTGTCGTCCTGGGCAGTCCTCGGCGAGGCCGTGGAGGCCATCGTCGTGGCCGCTGGTGCCGTGGTCCTCGCGGCGGTCGCATGGTCGTCCCGCGCCGATCTGCCGCCCGACGCGACCCGGCCGGACGTGGCGTTGCTGCCGGTGGTGCCGCCGATCCCGGAGGCACCACGCCAGGATGCGCCGGCCGCGGGCCAGCCCGCCCCGACCACCCCGCGCTCGGCACCGGCCGACTCCCTCGACGGCTGATCCCACCGAACGCCGGGCACCACACCGTCCCACGACGACCGAGCCCCCGCGGATGGGTCGCGGGGGCTCGGAGGACGAGGGCCGAGAAGGCTCAGAGGGAGGAGACCCAGCTCGTCCAGCGGGGGTCGCGCAGGTACTCCACCGCCTCGAGGAAGAACACTGACCCGTACTTCAGGTAGTCGTAGTCGGGGTCCGTCGCATGGGCCTTCTCGATGGCCCAGAGGCCCATCCTCACCAGCATCCCGACGTAGCAGACCCGAAGCCGCGCCTCGTGCCGCAGCTCGTAGCGGCCGTGGTACTCCTCCAGGAGCGCGGCTCGCGTGAGGTCGGAGAAGTTGTAGAAGCACAGCAAGCTGCTCAGCTCGAACGTCGGGTCGTTGTTTGCCGCGAACTCGTAGTCGACGAGCTGCAGCGGGTGCCCCGGCCGCACCATCATGTTCGTGAAGTTGGGGTCGTTGTGGCAGGGGGCGACGTCGTAGCCGGAGGCCACCAAGGACTGCTCCGCCTCGTGCCACACGGTGATCACCCGCTCCATCCACGGAGCGAGCCGGATGCCCGCCGTGCGTACCTGGTCGATCACGGCGCGGGCCTCGTCCATGGTCGTGCGCGCCGGGCCTGGGAGCAACGGTCCTGCGTGCAGCCGCCGGTATAGCGCCACGACGTCGTGGATGACGTCCGTGCCGGTCAGCTCGTCGGCGACCAGGGGGCGGTAGCCCGACAGGAACTCAGTCACCTCCACGCCGGAGATCCGGTCGTAGTAGACGACGTCGGGGCCCACCCCGGCGCGGGCCGCGGCCCTGGCGGCCGCGTGCGCGAGGTCTCGGTCGACGTACGCGTCCGTACCGGTCCCCGGGAGCTTGAGGAACAGCTCCTCCCCCCTGGCCACCTGCATCCGCCAGTTGCTGTTGTTGAGGCCGCCACCGATGGGAGACATCGTGATGTCGAGCCCCGCCCACGGCCAGGCAGGCAGCCCGTCGAGCACGGCGATCACCGCCTCCGGGTCGGCCGCCACCCCGCTCATGCCGCCGCCTTCCAGTCGCGGAAGCTCGCGTCCTTGAGCGCCCAGAGGCCACGCCGGGTCCGGTGGACGCCGTACAGCTCAGGCACGAAGCCCTTGTCGTCCTTGCACGCGGTCGCGATCCGGGACACGTAGGCCCACCGCAGGTCGTCGGCGATGGCGTAGAGCTGTGCACGGGCATAGGCGGACCGGTCGAAGGAGCCCCAGAACCAGGTGAAGACGTCCTCCGGCTCGGCCAGGTGCGGGCACAGCTCCGCGATGAGGCACCCGGCGGTGAACAGGGGGTCGACTGCTGCGGCGAAGGTGCCCCCCACGAGCTGCAGCCGGCCGGCCGCGTCCACCATGACGTTGCCCGTGGTGACGTCGGCGAAGGACGGAACGGGAGGCGGGCCGTCCGCGAGCAGCGCCCGCAGCTCCACGACGACCCGCTCCAGCGGCTCGGTCTCGGCCGGCGGCACCACGGGCAGCGTGGCGAGCACCCCGCGCAACCGCGCGAGATCGGCGAGGACGTCCAGGACCGGCAAGTCCACGTCGAGGTCGCCGATCTGCCGGAAGGCGTCGACCATGCTCTCCACCCGCAGGGGAACGGCCATCCGTGCGTAGGTGGCCACCCGGTACCCGCTGGCTCTCAGGTCCGGCATCTCCAAGCCCTCGTCGACTTCGGTGACCCACGGGCCGAGCCCTGCGTCGGCCGCGGCACGCCGGAGCGCCACCTCGGCCCCGGGGGTGGTCAGGTGTGCCGCGTGGGGCCGGGCCGACTTCCGGACCACGCCGGGGTGCACCGCGGAGACGAGCAGGCGGCTGTTACCGGACCACCACCCTGGCCCACCGGCGGCGATGCTGTCGTCGGCCGACCAGGGGCCGCCGAGGTCAGGCTCGCTCATGCGCCGGTGACCTCTGCCTCGATGACCGGGTAGTCCAGTCGCCCGTTCTCGGCCTCCAGGAGCCGCATCACACCCACGACGTCCGCGTCCGCGAAGCGTCGCCCCGCGACCTGCACGCAGACCGGGGTACCCGAGGAGGTCGTGCCGGTGGGGACGACACCGGCTGGCTGACCGGTCTGGTTGAACCAGGCGGCGAACGGCATCTGGTCGTAGGTGTGCCGTGCCGCGGGCGGGAACGGGGAGTCCGCGGGGAAGGAGGTGGTGGCGGTGGCGGGGGTCAGCAGCAGGTCGTGGTCGGACATCAACCCGTAGATGCGGTTCCGGGCACTGTCGACGGTCTCGAGCGCCTGGCCGTGGGCCAGGGCGGAGAGCCCGTAGCCCTCCTCGAGCTGCTCGTAGACCTCCGGGATGACGACCGATCTGCGGCTGCTGGGCACGGTGTGCAGCTCGACGAGGAGACGCACCTGGAAGAAGACCTTCATCGCCTCCAGCTCGGCCTCGGAGATGACGGGCTCGTGCACGTCCACCAGGACGGCGCCGAGGCGTTCGAGCACCGCCGCCTGACGCTCCAGCTCCGCGACCTCCTCCGCACCGGCGCGGAGCCCGGGGCCCATCTGTCGGATGACCCCGATCCGTCGACCGGCGAGGTCGTAGGGCTCCGTCCGGGGCTCGTAGCGCCCGGGCAGGCAGCTGAGGTCGGAGGGGTCCTCCTGCCCGATGACGGTGAGCAAGGCTTCCATGTCGTCGACGGTGCGCGCCAGGGGGCCCGCGCTGCGGACCGAGTTCGGGGTGTAGGCGATGCGCCCCTGGGTGGGCTTGATGGCGTAGAGGCCTTGGTGCGCGGCCGGCATCCGGACCGAGCCGCCGGCGTCGGTGCCGACAGCCACGGCCCCGACCCCGGCTGCCACCAGCGACGCGGCGCCCGAGCTGGAGCCTCCGGTCGTGGTGCTCGGGTCCCAGGGGTTCCGAACGATCCCGTAGGCCGAGCTCATGCCCGAGCCCAGGAGCGCGAGGTCCGGCATGGCGGTCGTGGCGAAGACCAGTGCGCCTGCCTCTGCCAACCGGTGGACGATGGGAACGCTCGTGGTGGGGCGCAGCACCTCGTGCGCGGCACTGCCGTGCCGGCGCGGGAAGCCCGCCATGGGCACGCTCTCCTTGATCGACAGGGGCACCCCGTCGAGCGGGCCCAGCGAACGGCCCTCTCGCCAGCGCTCACGGGCCGCTCGCGCACCGTCGAGGACGCTCCCGGGCTCCGCGAACGCTGCGACCGCCGAGAGTCGGACCTGCGCGAGGTGCGCTCGCTCCATCGTCTCCTCAGCGACGTCCACCGGGTCGATCTCGCCGGTGGCGTAGCCGCAGGTGAGCTCCGCGGCGGTCAGCGCGGACAGGGGCAGGCACCGTTCGGTGTCAGGCATGGTCTCCTCGTTCTGGGTCCTGCTCGTCAAGCAGCGGGTAGTGGCAGGCGACGCTGCGGCGGGTGCCGATCTGCAGCAGCGCCGGCTCGTCGGTCGCGCACCGTTCGGTCGCACGCGGACACCGGGTACGGAACCGGCAGCCGGACGGCGGATTCATCGGCGAGGGCAGCTCGCCCTGGAGCGCCGGCTCGTTGCCGCGGGCCCGTGGGTCGGCGACCGGCGAGGACGCCAGCAACGCCCGCGAGTACGGGTGGGCCGGCCGCTCGTAGAGGTCCTCGACCTCAGCGATCTCGACGAGCTTCCCCAGGTACATCACCCCCACGCGGTTCGAGACGTGTCGGACCACGTCCAGGCCGTGGGCGATGAACACGTACGTGAGGTTCAGATCGCGCTGCAGGTCCATCAGCAGGTTCAGGATCTGCGCCTGCACCGAGACGTCGAGCGCTGACACCGCCTCGTCCGCCACGACCAGCTTCGGCTTCATGACGATGGCGCGCGCGATGCTGATGCGCTGTCGCTGCCCGCCCGAGAACTCGTGCGGGAACCGGTCCAGCGTCCGCGCCGGGTCGAGGCCAACCATCTCTATCGCCTCGGCCACCGCCCGTTCCCGGGAGGCCCGATCGCCGACGTGGTGGGCCCGCAGCGGCTCCTCCACGATGCTGCGGATCCGCCACCGCGGGTTGAGCGACCCGTACGGGTCCTGGAACACCATCTGCGTGTCCCGGCGGAAGCGGCGGATCTGGGAACCTCGCATGCCCGACAGGTCGTGTCCCTCGAAGGAGGTCGACCCACCGGTCGGCTCGTACAGGCCGGTCAGCACGCGCGCGACCGTCGACTTCCCGCACCCGGACTCCCCGACCAGCCCCAGGCACTCGCCGCGGAGCACGTCGAGGGTGACGCCGTCCACGGCGTGGACGTAAGAGGCGCGGCCGAGGCCCCCGCCGACCCGGAAGCGCATCTCGACGTCACGCAGCGAGGCGATGACGTCTGGGTCGTGCTCGGGGCCTGCCGTCTGCTGGTCCGCGCGCGTGGCCTGGGTCATGCGGTGTCTCCGTCGTGCTCGTCGGGGTGCTGGTGGAGGGCTGTGGCGGCAGCCAGGACCGGAGCCTCGTCCGCCCGGTGGCACGCCACGGTGCTGCCCTCCAGCGGCCTGGGAACGGGGATCTCGGTGGCACAGCGGTCGGTGGCGAACGCGCACCGAGGGTGAAAGCTGCACCCGGACGGACGGTTCCCGATGCTCGGCATCGTGCCGGGGATGGCGTGCAGCCTGCTACCAGGCACACCCTGCCGGGACGGGATCGAGGCGAGCAGGCCCTGCGTGTAGGGGTGGCGCGGACGGGCGAACAGCTCCTCCGCCGTGCCCTGCTCCACGATCTTCCCGGCGTACATCACCAAGATCCGGTCAGCCATCTGTGCCGCCACCCCCATGTCGTGGGTGATGAGCACGACCGACATGCCGTAGCGGTCGCGCAGGGAGCGCAGCAGACCGAGGATCTGCGCCTCGGTGGTCACGTCGAGCGCGGTCGTCGGCTCGTCGGCGATGAGCAGGCGGGGCCTGCAGGCGATGGCCATGGCGATGAGCACCCGCTGCCGCAGACCTCCGGAGAGCTGGTGCGGGTACTGCTTGGCACGCAGCCGGCTGTCGGGCATCCCGACGTCGTCGAGCAGCTTGAGGACCTCGTCACGCACGGTGCGCTTCGTGGCTCGACCGTGCAGCAGCAGCATCTCCCCGATCTGCCGAGAGACGGTGTGCACCGGGTTCAGAGCCGACATCGGTTCCTGGAAGATCATGCTCAGGTGCTCACCCCGCGCGGAGCGCGCCTCCTTCTGCGATGCCGTCGCCAGGTCCTGGCCGCCGATCCGGATGGCACCGGACCGGATGGTCCCGCCCTCGAAGTCGATCAACCGCATGATCGACATCGACAAGGCGCTCTTGCCGCTACCACTCTCGCCGACGATGCAGACCGTCTCGCCCGGCGCCACGCTGAGGCTGACACCGTCCACGGCGCGCAGGTCGTCGTCCGCCGCCCCGAAGCCGACGTGCAGGTCCTCCACCTCGAGGACAGCGGTCTGCTCGATCGTCGTCGGCTCGGGTGCCGTCGTGTCCACCACCATCACTGCTCTCCTTCTCGTCGTGAGCCTGCGGCAGCTGCTCCGCCGCGCGAACCGGTCTCCTGCCCGCCCGTGGCAGGGCGCTCTCGTTCCGGCGAGGGCCTCCTCATGCGCGACCACCCGCCCGGGAGTGCGGGTCCAGCCAGTCACGGAGGGCATCACCCACGACGTTGAGCGCGAGCACGGCGCCCACGATCGCGATACCGGGCACGAAGACGAACCAGGGGTCGAGCGTCAGGTAGACCTGGGCGTCGGAGAGCATGTTGCCCCAGGAGGGTGTCGGCGGGACGGCCCCGAGGCCCAGGTAGCTGAGTCCGGCGTCCAGCAGGATGGACTCGGCGAAGACGAACGTGCCGCGCACGATGATCGGCGAGACGGCGTTCGGCAGGATGTGCCGGAAGAGGATCGTGCCGGATCGGCTGCCGCCGGCCCGGGCAGCCTCGATGAAGGGGGCCTCCTTCAGCTGCAGCGTCGACGACCGCACGACGCGGGAGATGCGTGGCCAGAAGGCGAGCGCCAGGGCGATCACCTCGGCACGCACGCCGGCACCGAGCACCGACACCATCGCGATCGCGAAGAGGAACGCGGGGAACGCCAGGACGCCGTCGATGAGACGGGACAGCGTCGCGTCGACGGCCTTGGAGTAGCCGGTGGCCAGGCCGGTGACGATGCCGAGCGCCACCGCCAGGACGGTCACCAGGGCGCCGACGGCGAGCGACGTGCGCGCTCCGATGGCGATGCGGGCGAACAGGTCGCGGCCGAGGTCGTCGGTACCGAGCAGGTTCCCCGACGAGGGGCCCTGGAGCCGCAGGGCGGGGTCCTGGTCGTAGGCCGCGTCGGACCAGGTGCTCCCGACGAGCGCCATCACGACGTACAGCACGAGGACGACCGTCGCGACGACGGCGAAGGGGTGGGAACGCGCGAAGCGGGTCGCCCCCCGCAGCCGGCCGGGGCCTCGCCCGGGTGCGGGGGCGCCGCCGGGCTCCGTGGTCGAGGTGGTCGGGGCCACCGGGGTGTCGGTCGCCATCAGGCACTGATCCTTGGGTCGAGGTAGGAGTAGAGAAGGTCCGTGACGAGGTTGACCAGCACGTAGCAGATGGCCACGAACATCACGGCGCCCTGGATCACGGGCAGGTCGCGCTGCTCGATGGAGAGGATGAGGAGGTTTCCGATCCCGGGGATCGCGAACACCATCTCGATGATGATCACGCCGCCCAGGAGGCCCGCGACCGCGTTGCCGATCTCCGTCAGGGTCGGGAGCATGGCGTTGCGCAGGGCGTGACCGACCAGCACGGAGCGCTCGCCCAGGCCCTTCGCCCGGGCGGTGCGCACGAAGTCCTCGTGCAGGACCTGGAGGAGCCCGTCCCGGAGCATGCGCGCCAGGAGCCCCGCCTGCTGGATGGCCAGCACGAAGCCCGGCAGGACCAGGTGCGACAGCCACGGCCAGAGTCCCTCGCTCAGCGGGACGTACCCGGCCACGGGAAACCAGCCGAGGTTGACCGCGAAGAGCGAGACCAGCATCAGGGCGGCCCAGAAGTTGGGGATGGAGATGCCCAGCAGCGAGCCGGACATGAACAGCGGGTCGAGGAGCGAGTCCCGCTTCCAGGCCGCGAGGATGCCGGTCGGGATCGCAATGAGCAGCGTCATCACCATGGCCACGACGGCCAGGGACAGGGTGGTCGGGATGCGGTCCACGATCATGCTGGTCACCGGTTCCTGGCTGTAAGCGGAGACGCCCAGGTCGCCGGTCACCGCCCCACCGATCCAGCTGATGAACTGCTCCCACAGGGGGCGGTCGTAGCCCAGCTGCGCGTTCAGGGCCGCCACGCTCTCCGGCGAGGCCTGACTGCCCAGGATGACCGCGGCCGGGTCCGTCCCCGTCAGGTGGATCATCAGGAAGACCAGGATGCCCACCACGAGAACGGTCGGCACGAGGCTGACCACCCGCCTCGATATCGTTCCGCCCACTGCACGTCGCCTTTCGCTGTTGCTCGTGGCCAGGAGGTCCCTCCCGGCCGCCGTCGAGCGGTGCGGTGCTCCGTTGCACCGCACCGCTCGCGGTGTTCACCGGGCCACGACGGCCCGGGGCCTGCTCAGTCGGTCTTCCAGGAGTTCCACAGGACCGGCAGACCGTTCTTGTAGTCCGCGTAGCCCTGGAGCTGGTCGTTGGACAGGGTGACCGGGGTGATGAGCGGCCCCAGCCAGGACGGCATCTCCGCGAAGTAGACCTCGGAGATCTGGTCCATGGCTGCCGACTTGGCGTCGTCGTCCGTGGCGTTGTTCCAGGCGTCCAGCGCCGCCGTCATGGCGTCGCTGGTGTAGCCGTTCCACTCGGTCGGCTTGATCCAGACCGTGACCTCGGGCCCGCTGGTGGGCTGGTAGTAGTCGGCGGCGAAGGTGTAGCCGCCCGGCTCCTCGAGCCGGTACTTCAGGTAGGTCGGCCAGTCCTCGACCTGCAGGTCCACGTTCATCCCCACGTTGTTGAGCTGCTCCTGCACGGCGAGGCTCATCTGGTAGATGATCGGGAAGTCCTTGGTCGTGAGGAGCTTCAGGGTCTCCCCGTCGTACCCGGCCTTGTCCAGGTACTCCTGGGCGAGCTCGACGTCCGGGATGTCCGTGCCCACGACGTGCCCCTCGGTGCCGGCCTCGGTGTGGACGTTCGACTGCACCTCGGGGAAGAGGGCCCGGTCGGTGGAGAAGAGGTCCTCGTTGCCGGCCACCAGCATGCCGACGCTCTCCTGGTCGAGCGCGGCGTCGAGAGCGAGCCGCATGTTCACGTCGTCGAAGGGGGCGATGGTGTGGTTCAGGTCCAGTGCGAGCCGGTTTCCCAGGGGTGCCACGTGGGCCTCCGTGCCGGCGACGTCCTTGACCGCGTCGTAGACGCTGGCGCTGATCTCGGTAGCGATGTCGTACTGGCCGGTCTGCACACCGGAGATCTGCACGTTCTGCTCGGAGACCACGGCGTAGGTGATGGTGTCGGCGTAGGCCTCCTTGCGCCCGGCAAGCCCGCCCCAGTCGGTCTCGTCGCGCGCGTCGTAGTCCTCGAACCGCTTGAGGACCACGGAGTCGCCGGCAGTCCACGAGTCGAACTGGTAGGGGCCGGTGCCGATGATGTCCTCGTTGGCGATCAGGTCGGTCCCGGCGGCGTCGGCGATCTCGGCCGGCATGATCGCAGCGGCCTGGTCAGCGCTGGACAGCAGGCTGATCAGGTTGGCGTTCGGTGACTTCAGGGTGATCTCGACGGCGCTGTCGCCTGACTCCTCGACGCTGACGACGTTGGGCGCCAGCTCCTTGCCGGCATCCGAGACCAGCATCCAGCGCTCGAGCGAGGACACTACGTCGACCGGCTCCATGTCGTCACCGTTGTGGAAGGTGACGCCCGTGCGCAGGTTGATCGTCCAGACGAGCCCGTCGTCGCTCACCGAGTAGTCGGTGGCCAGCATCGGACGCGGGACGAAGTCCTTGTCCGTGGCATAGAGCGTCTCGAAGATGTGCCAGGCGATCTGCTCCGTGTTGACGGCGTACTGCGTGCTCCAGTCGAGCGTCGTGGGCGCCGCCGCGAAGGCCACGGTGATGTCCCCGCCCCGAACAGGGTCACCGGAGGCCTCGGGGGAGCTCGAGCTCGAGCTGGAAGCGCACGCCGACAGGACGAGGGCGAGTGTCGCCAGGGCGACTCCACCAATCCGTCCGCGGTGGCGGGTGGCCAACTTCATCTTTCTCTCCTCGTGGGATCTGAGCGCGGTCCGCGCTGCGGGGAACCGACACCGGAGGACGCCCCGACAGGGGTGCCGCACCGACGTCCCCGCGCGCCTCACCACGGCCTCAGGTACACGCCTGTGACCGGTGGTCGGCCGAGGGGAGAGACCGTCCACCGGTCTCGTTCAGTTCGACGAGAAGAGTTGAACCCGCCACCATTTCTGGTCAGGACGCCAACCCATTACACGCTCGTAATAATTGGCCGACCTTCATTCACCATGCGTTTCAGCAGGTGACGACGGTGGCGCACGGCACCTTGTGACGGAGATGACGTCATCCTGTGGATGCCGAGGCGACCATCAATGGACCACCCGTCTCGAGCCGAGATGCCCGAGCAGCCTCGTTTCGCCGACCAGGAGGCTGGGTGGTCGGTCCAGCAGAGCTGTGGTCTGGGACGAGACGCGTACCTCCTCGTGCGGCCTCCTCACGTCCGGGCTCCGCGTCCAGGACCTCGCCTGTTACAGCGCCCCGAAGGTCCAGGAGATCTCGTGCCGGTAGGTCTCCCCCGGCCGCAGCACCGCGGACCCGAAGTGAGGATGGTGCGGGGTGTCGGGGAAGAGCTGGGGCTCCAGCGCGATCCCGTCGCCCTGACGCAGCAGGGTGCCGTCGCGGCGCGGGTGCCGACCGTCCAGGAAGTTGCCCGTGTAGACCTGCAGGCCCGGCCGGTCGCTCCCGATCGTCACGCGGGTGCCGGTCCGCGCGGACGTCAGCGTCGCCACCGTGCGCTGCCCGGTGCCGCGCACGACCAGGGTGTGGTCCAGCCCCTGGGCCGCGGCCACCTGCGGGTGGCCTGACCTGGCGACGTCCCCCAGGCGTGTGGGCTCCCGCAGGTCGAACGGGGTGCCCTCGACGGGCTCCACCGGGCCGAGAGGGATGCCGGTGGCGTCCACCGGCAGGTAGCCGTCGGCGGGCACCTCGAGCAGCAGGTCGTCCACGCCGTGGCCATCGAGGTCGAGGTAGAGGTGGCTGGTGAGGTTCACGAGGGTGGGGGCGTCCGTCTCGGCGCCGAGCACCAGGCGGACGCTCTCGCCGGCCACCTCGTAGCGGGCGGTGACGGCGAGCCGGCCGGGGAACCCCTGGTCCCCGTCCTCGCTGAGCAGGCCCAGCTCGACGTGGTCCGGGCCGTGGGAGAGCACGTCCCACGTCCGGGTGTCGAAGCCGGCCGGCCCGCCGTGCAGGTGGTGCCCGCGGTCGGAGGTGCCCACCCGCACCTCGCGGCCGTCGAGGGTGAACGTGCCGTCCGCGATGCGGTTGGCGTACCGGCCGACCACGGCGCCGAGGAAGTAGCCGCCGTCGGCGTACTCCTGCGCGCCGGCGTAGCCGAGGGTGACGTCGCGGCGCGCACCGTCCCCGCCCGTCACCTCGAGACGGCGGACGGCGGCCCCCAGGTCGAGCACCTCCACCAGCGGCCCCGGGGCCGCACCGATGACGTGGGCGCGCACCGGGCGGCCGTCGTCCAGGGTGCCGAGGAGCCTGCCCCGCGGGTCGGGCACGCTCACACCGCCCGCACGGCGGTGCGCTCGACCACGAGGGCGGCCGACCAGCTCTTCATGAACGCCTCGAAGCCGGCGACGTCGGCGCGGTCGGGCTCGAGCGCGGTCGGCTCGTCGCCGAGCACGTGGGCCAGCCACGCGGTCAGGTCGAGGTCGCGCCGCTCGCGGACGCCGTACGCAGCGAGCAAGGCGATCCCCCAGGCACCGCCCTCGGTGGCGCCGTCGGCCACGCTCACGGGCGTGTCGAGGGCGGCGGCGAGCAGCCGCTGGGCGACGCCCGGGGTGGTGAACAACCCGCCGTGGGCGAAGATCCGCTCCACCCGCACTCCCTCGGTCTCCGAGAGCACGTCCATCCCCCGCCGCAGGGTCGCGAAGGCGGACGAGAGCTGCACGCGCATGAACGTCGCCAGGCTGAGCGTGCTGTCGGGCCGACGGACGACGAGCGGGCGGCCCGCCTCGAGTCCGGTCACCGGCTCGCCGGAGAGGTAGTTGTAGGCGAGCAGGCCACCGCCGTCCGGGGCCCCGTCCAGCGCGGTGCGGACGACGGCGTCGAACACCGCCCCCGGGTCCGCGGCCGCGCCGACGGCCGCCGCGACCTCGTGGAAGAGCCGCGCCCAGGCCTCCAGCTCGCTGGCGCCGTTGTTGCAGTGCACCATCGCGACCGGGTCGCCGGCCGGCGTGGTCACCAGGTCGATCTCGTGGTGCCGCCCGGCCAGCGCGCCCTCCAGCACGACCATCGCGAAGATGCTCGTCCCGGCGCTGACGTTGCCGGTGCCGGGCTCCACGGAGCGGGTGACGACCATCCCCGTGCCGGCGTCGCCCTCGGGCGGGCAGACGGCCGCGCCCGGCTCGAGCGTCCCGGTGGGGTCGAGGAAGCGGGCGCCGTCCTCGGTGAGGTGGCCGGCGGGCTCGCCGGCCCGCAGCACCCGCGGCAGGAGCGGCCGCAGGCCCCCGCGCACGGCGGAGCCGGCCAGCAGCGCGTCGGTGCGCTCCAGGCGGGCGGCGTCCCAGTCCCCGTCGAGCACCGGGAACATGCCGCTGGCGTCGCCGACGCCGAGCACGCGCTCGCCGGTGAGCCGCTCGTGCACAAGGCCGGCGAGCGTGGTCAGGTGCGCGAGGCGTCCGAGGTGCTCCTCCTCGTCCAGCACCGCCTGGTAGAGGTGCGCGACGCTCCAGCGCAGCGGGATGTTCACCTCGAGCGCGTCGCTGAGGGTGGCGGCCGCCCGGTCGGTGTGGGTGTTGCGCCACGTGCGGAAGGGCGTGAGCAGCGCGCCGTCGGCGTCGAGGGCCAGGTAGCCGTGCATCATCGCCGAAACCCCGCAGGCGGCGAGCCGGGTCAGCGGGGTGCCGTGGCGGCGCTCCACGTCGGCCGCCAGCGCGGCGTAGGCAGCGCGGACGCCGGCCACGACGTCGTCCAGGTCGTAGGTCCACAGGCCGTCGACGAGCCGGTTCTCCCAGGCGTGCGACCCGGTGGCGATCGTGGCCTGGTCGGGCCCGATGAGCACGGCCTTGATCCGGGTGGAACCCAGCTCGATGCCGAGCACGGCCTCCCCGTCGCGCACGGCGCGGGACGCGGTGGTCTCGCTCATCCTCAGAGCCGCTCGGCGAGACGGTGGTAGGCCGCGTTCCAGCGCAGCTCGCGCTGGAAGCCCCGCGTGGTGGTGGACCCGTCGATCGCCACGAGCTCGGTGGCCACCGCGTCCGCGAAGTCCTCGAGCACCTCGCGGTCGACCGCGGTGGAGAGCACGGTGTGGTGGGGCGCGCCGGCCATCAGCCACGCCTCGGCGGAGGTGGAGAGCGAGGGACGCGGCTCCCAGACCGCGCACGCGACGGGCAGCCGCGGCAGGTCCTCGTCCGGCTGCACCAGGTCGACCTCGTTGAGCGTCAGCCGGAACCGGTCGCCCATGTCGGAGATGCCGACGACGATGCCGGGGCCGCTGTCGGCGACGAACCGCAGGCGCACCGGCTCCTCGCGTCCGCCGATGCCGAGCGGGTGGACCTCGAGGGTCGGGGTGGCGCTGGTGATGGTCGGGCAGACCTCGAGCATGTGGGCGCCGAGGATCTTCTCCGAGCCGGGCACCAGGTGGTACGTGTAGTCCTCCATGAACGAGGTGCCGCCGGGCAGGCCGGCGCCCATGCTCTTCACGGCGCGCAGCAGCACCGACGTCTTCCAGTCGCCCTCGCCGCCGAAGCCGTAGCCGTCGGCCATGAGTCGCTGGACGGCCAGCCCGGGCAGCTGCCGCAGGCCGCCGAGGTCCTCGAAGTTGGTGGTGAAGGCGCCGAAGCCGCCGTCGGTGAGGAACCGCCGCAGCCCCACCTCGACGCGGGCGCCGTAGCGCAGGGAGTCCTCGCGCTCGCCGCCCGGCAGCAGGGCCGGGTCGACGGTGTAGAGGTCGGCGTACTCCTTGACGAGCGCGTCGATGTCGGCGTCCTCCACCGCGTCCACCACGGCGACCAGGTCGTTGACGCCGTAGGTGTTGACCGAGACGCCGAAGCGCAGCTGGGCGTCGACCTTGTCGCCCTCGGTGACCGCGACGTCGCGCATGTTGTCGCCGAAGCGCGCCAGGCGCAGGTTCCGCAGCTCGTGCCGACCGAGCGCCGCACGGACCCAGGCCTCGACCCGGCGTCCGACCTCCGGGGAGGAGACGTGGCCGGCGACGGTCTTGCGGGCCACGCCGAGGCGCGACTGCACGTACCCGAACTCGCGGTCGCCGTGGGCGGCCTGGTTGAGGTTCATGAAGTCCATGTCGATGGTCGACCACGGCAGCTCCACGCCGTGCTGCGTGTGCAGGTGCAGCAGCGGCTTGGCCAGCGCGTCGAGCCCGGAGATCCACATCTTCGCCGGGGAGAAGGTGTGCATCCACGCGATCACGCCGACGCAGTCGGGGTCGCTGTTGGCGGCGAGCATCTGCCGGTGGATGGAGCCGGCGTCGAGCAGCACGGGCTGCCAGACGACCTCGACGGGCAGGCCCGGGCGGGCCGCGAGGCGCTCGGCGATCTCGCGGGACTGGGTAGCGACCTGGTCGAGCGTCTCGGGGCCGTAGAGGCCCTGGCTGCCGGTGAGGAACCAGACCTGGGGGCGGGCGTCGTTCACGGGGTTCTCCTGATCGGGCCGGTCGCGCTCAGCGCTGGCCGTAGACGTTCTGGTAGCGGTCGAAGAGCGCGTCGACCGCCGACTGCTCGATGGGCACCGGCGTGCCGAGGGCCCGGGCGTGGTGGACGGTGCGCGCCACGTCCTCGCACATGACCGCGGCCTTGACGGCAGCCCTGGCGGTCGGGCCCACGGTGAAGACGCCGTGGTTGCGCATGAGGACGGCGGGCGAGCGGCTGCCGCGCAGGGTCTCGACGATCCCGCGGCCGATGGAGTCGTCGCCGATGATCGCGAACGGGCCGACGGGGATCTCGCCGCCGAACTCGTCGGCGCACATGGTCAGCACGCAGGGCACCGGCTCGCCGCGGGCGGCCCAGGCGGTGGCGAAGGTCGAGTGCGTGTGCACCACGCCGCCCACGTGGGGCAGGTGCCGGTAGACGTAGGCCTGGGCCTCGGTGTCGGACGAGGGGGCGTGCTCGCCCTCCACGACGCGGCCGTCGAGGTCGCAGACGACCATGTTCTCCGGCGTGAGGTCGTCGTAGGCGACGCCACTGGGCTTGATCACCAGCAGGTCGTGGCCGGGCACGCGGGCCGAGACGTTGCCGGCCGTCCACACCACCAGGCCGTAGTCGGTGAGGTGCCGGTGCAGGCCGGCGACCTCGCGGCGCAGGCCCAGGACGGTGTCGACGACGTCGGCGGTGATGCTCATGCGGGCTGCCCTCGGGGTCTCGATGGGGTGCCGGGGTCCCTGGCACCGTGTGACGTGGCTCATTGTGAGCGCTAACATTTCACCGCGTCAAGAGCCTGCCTCCCGCAGCTCGACGGATCAGGCCCGAGCGGCGGAGTCGCGCACGACCAGGTGCGGCACGAGCAGCGGCACCGGGGTCGGCGGCTGGCCCGTCCCGCCCTCGATGGCCTGGAGCGCGAGCCCGACAGCCCGCTCCCCCAGCTCGCTGAACCGCTGGGCGACGGTGGTGAGCGCCGGCCAGGTGTAGGCCGCCTCGGGGCTGTCGTCGAAGCCGACGACGCTGAGGTCGTCCGGCAGGCTCAGACCGGCGTCGTGCAGGGCCTTGAGCAGCCCCATCGCGGTGGCGTCGTTGGCGGCGAAGACGGCGGTCACGTCGTCGCGGGCCGCGAGCAGGGCGCCCGCGGCGTGGCCACCGGCCGCCGACCAGTCCCCCGCGAGCTCCGGGCCGGGCTCGAGGTCGCGCTCGCGGTGCGCGGCCAGCCAGCCCTCGCGGCGCTGGACGGCCTCGGCCCAGTCGAGCGGGCCGGCGACGTGCGCGACGCGGCGGTGACCGAGGTCGAGCAGGTGCCCGACCGCGGCGCGTGCGCCCGCGACCTGGTCGATCCCGACGGCCAGGTGGTCGCCGGGCTCGACGCCCTGCACGAGGACGAGCGGCACCGGGAGGTCCATCGCGCGGGCCGCCTCGATCGCCGGGCGGTGCGCGGCGGCCACGAGGACGGCCTCGACCGCCTGGTCGAGCAGCCGCTCGACCGCGACCCGCACCGTGCTCGGCGAGACCGTCTCCAGCCCGACCAGCGAGACGTCGTAGCCGACCTCGCGGGCCGCGGCGTCGACCGACGCGGCGATCCGGCTCGGGCCGTGCAGCGCCAGGTGGGCCGAGACCATCCCCAGCCGCGCCGAGCGGTTGGTGACCAGGGCGCGGGCGGCCGAGTTCCGGCGGTAGCCCAGCTCCTTCATCGCCTGCTCGACCCGCTCGCGGGTCTCGGGCCGCACCAGCGGGGACTTGTTCAGCACGCGGGAGACGGTCTGGTGCGAGACGCCGACGTGCGCCGCCACGTCGGCCATGCTCGGCGAGGAACGGCGGGCGGGCATGGGGGTCAGCCTAGGACTGCGGCCACGCGGGCGACCGGCGGTGGCTCCGCAACCGATCGTCGCGTCGACATGGTTGCCGGCCGACCGCCCGTCGCCGCCGCCCGCACCGGCGGTGCGTGGGCAACCGATCGCGTCCACGAGTCGGTTGCCTGCTCACCGCCGATCGGCGGGTCGGCAGTCGGCGGGTCGGCAAAGACCCGCCCGACACCCTTGCGATGTGGCGTGCGCCACACGCATGATGGGACGCGTGACTTATGTTAACGCTAACATACACCGATCCCACCGCCCGAGCCGCCTCCGCCGGGCAGCCGTCACCGGTGGCGCCGTGCTCGCGCTGCTCGCGCCGGGCCTGGCTGCGCAGGCCTACGCCCCCGTCGGCGGCGTGCTCTACCAGCTGCCCGACGGGCAGGACTGCCTCAAGGGCCTCGGCAACTGCGCCGTCTACCCGAAGGCGGTCCAGCTGCCCGGCGGCCGGCTGGTCGCCGCGTTCGAGCGCTCCACCGTCCAGGCCTCCGGCAGCGCCGTCGGCCAGACGATGCCCGTCTACGCCAGCGACGACGACGGCTCGTCCTGGTACCCGCTCTCGGAGGTCGCGCCGCCCGCCGACCTCTCCAGCGCCCCCGAGGCGCAGAAGTACACGAGCAACTGGACCAACCCGTACCTCTACGTGATGCCCGAGACCGTGGGCTCGCTCGCGCAGGGCACCCTGGTGCTCGCCTCGGTCGTCTCCGGTGACGACTACTACTACCTCGAGCACAAGGCCGCCGACCCGAGCTGGACCCCCAGCAACGACGGCGACCGCAAGGACGTCGGCATCGCCCTGTTCGCCAGCACGGACGAGGGCGCCAGCTGGGACTTCGTCAACGTCGTGGCCGCGGGCGGCTGGCAGGGCGGCAGCGCCGGCGCGACCGGCCAGAACATCGCCGACGCCAACACCCACGCCCAGGTCGACCCCGTGTGGGAGCCGTACCTGATGGTCCGCGACGGCGTCCTCGTCGCCTACTACTCCGACGAGAACGACTACGTGGGCTACGACCCGGTCACCGGCGTCGCGCAGCTCGACCCGGACAACGACACCGCCCCCGACACCGACGCCCAGATCCTCGCCCACCGCACCTGGGACGGCACGAGCGCCGCGTGGAGCGCCCCCGTCGTCGACGTCGCCGGCACCACCTTCACCGCCAACGGCAAGCAGATGATCGGCGGCGGCCGGCCCGGCATGGCCAACGTGGTCCCGACCACCGACGGCCGGTGGATGCTCACCTACGAGTACTGGGGAGGTGGCGCGAACGTCCGGTTCAAGATGGCCGACGACCCGCTGCGCTACTTCGCCGACGGCGACCCCGTCGGCCAGGAGATCAGCCGCGGGGACGGCGCGCAGGGCGCGCTGCCCTACGCCGACGGCTCGCAGGGCCTCTCCTGGGGCGGCAGCCCGGTCACGATCGCCCTGCCCGACGGCCGCCTGGTCTACAACGCCTCCGGCAGCGGGGACGTCTGGGTCAACCCCTCGGGCCGCAGCGACGGCACGTGGACCCAGATGCACACCACGCTGGGCAGCGGCTACAGCCGCAACCTCACCTACGACGCCACCACCGGACGCGTGGTGATCCTCCAGGGTGTCTGGGGCGGAGCGACCACGCCCGCCGTCATCCGCTACGCCGACGTGGACCTGGGCGGCTCGGCCGGCACCTACTACCAGGTCACCAACCGCGCCACGGGCCTCGTGATCGGCACCGGCGGCAACATCACCGACGCCGACCTGGGCAACAGCGACACCCCCGACGTACGCCTCGAGCAGCCCGGCGCCACCTCCGTCGCCGCCACCCAGTGGTGGCACCTCGTCACCAAGGACGACGGCGGGCTGACCCTGCTCAACAAGGCCGGCGGCCGCGCCGCCTCGATCTGGACCGGGAACGCCACCGACGGCCAGCGCATCGGCCAGTGGGTCGACGACCGGGCCGGTGGCCTGTGGGACAGCATCCCGACCACGAACGGCTACGTGAAGCTGCGCTCGCGCCAGAGCCCCACGCTCTTCCTCACCGCGGGCGCCGACGGCGACCTCCGCCTCGCCCCGGCGACCGGCGACGGCTCGCAGGAGTGGTCGTTCAGCACGACGGGCATCACAGCCGACACCACCGCACCCCAGGTCACCGCGTCGGTGACCGGCCGCACCCTCACGCTCACCGCCGCCGACGCGGGCTCGGGCGTGGCCTCGATCGAGTACCGGCCGCAGGGCAAGGGCTGGTCGACCTACACCGGCCCGGTCACGTTCAAGGGCGGTCGCAGCCTGAGCGTCGAGCACCGCGCGACGGACGCCGCGGGCAACGTCTCCCCCGTGGGCACGGTCGTGGTGCCCTGACCCCGACACGACGAGGGGGCCCGGTCGGCAGCTGCCGACCGGGCCCCCTGTGCGTGCATCCAGGTGCGTCCGAGTGCGCCCCTGTGCGTCCCGGCCCGGCTCAGCCGATCAGGTGCTCCACCGCGAGCTGGTTGAGCCGCACGAACCCGTAGTCGCGCTCGGCGGCCGCGGGCACGTCCAGCCCGGCCGGGGCGGCGAGCAGGTCGGCCGCGGTCTCGCCCGGGGCGAGGGTGGGCTGCGCGAGGTCGGGCACGCCCGCGTAGGCCATCGCCTCGACCACGCGCGGGTCGGCCCGGAACGCCGCCGCCTTCTCGGCGAGACCGAGGTAGGTGCTCATGCAGGCCTGCGCGGAGGCCCAGACACCGGCCAGGTGCTCCGTGCGCGAGGGCTTGTAGTCGAAGTGCCGGGGGCCCGTGTAGCGCGGCCCGTCGGGGTGGCCGGGGAAGCCGTTCTCCAGCAGGTCGACGGTGAAGAACGCCGAGAGCAGGTCGCCGTGGCCGAACACGAGGTCCTGGTCGTACTTCAGGCCGCGCTGGCCGTTGAGGTCGAGGTGGAACAGCTTGTCGCTCCACAGCGCCTGGGCGAGCTGGTGGGTGAAGTTGAGGTTGGCCATCTGCTCGTGCCCGGTCTCGGGGTTGAGCCCCACGACGTCGCCGTGCTCCAGCTCGGCGATGAGCGCCAGGGCGTGGCCGACCGTGGGCAGCAGGATGTCACCGCGCGGCTCGTTGGGCTTGGGCTCGAGCGCGATCCGCAGGTCGTAGCCGCGCTCCTTGATGTAGCCGGCGACGGTGTCCAGCCCCTCCTTGTACCGGTCGAAGGCGGCCAGCAGGTCCTTCGAGCCGTCGTACTCGGTGCCCTCACGCCCGCCCCACATGACGAAGGTCGTCGCACCGAGCTCGGCGGCGACGTCCACCGCACGCAGGATCTTGCGGAGGCCGAAGCGCCGCACGCCGCGGTCGTTGGAGGTCAGCCCGCCGTCCTTGAAGACGGGGTGGCTGAAGGTGTTGGTGGTGACCATCTCGATCACCAGGCCGGAGGCCCGGCAGGCGTCCGCGAGCCGGCCGAGCCGCAGGGCGCGGGTCTCGTCGTCGTCGGCGAAGTCGTGCACGTCGTCGTCGTGGAAGCTGATGCCCCACGCGCCGAGCTCGGCGAGCCGGTCGGCGTACTCCCAGGGGTCGAGCGCCGGCCTGGTGGCCGAGCCGAACGGGTCGGCGCCCGTCCAGCCGACGGTCCAGAGGCCGAAGGAGAACTTGTCGTCGGGGCGGGGGCTGCGAGGCATGCGGGTCTCCGGCAGGTCGGTGGGTGCAGGGGGTCGGTACAGGTCCGTGGGCGCGGCTCAGCGCGCGAGGACGCGCGCGACGAAGTCGTTGCGGAAGACCCCGTCGGGGTCCTGCCGCGACAGCAGGGCCCGCGCGTCGTCCAGGCGCGGGTAGAGGGCGGCGAGGTCGAAGAGGTGCGGGGCGAAGACCTTGCCCCAGTGCGGCCGCGCGCCGAGCGGCGCCAGCGCGGCGCCGAGGTGCCGCTGGGCCTCGGCCACCTCGTCCGCGCGGGGCAGCCACGTGAAGTGGAGGCAGAGGCTGTCGCGGCCGTGGGCGGGCGAGAGCCACAGGTCGTCGGCGGCGACGGAGCGGACCTCACCGAGCACCAGCACGGGGTCCAGCAGGGGTGCGAGGGCCGTGACGGCGGCCGCGGCCTCCGTGGCGCGCTCGCGCGGCACGAGGTACTCGGACTGGATCTCGGCGCCGAAGCTGGGCCGGTGGTCCACCCGGAAGTGCGGGAGCACACGGTGCCACGGCAGGTCCCGGTCACGCTCGGTGAGGTTCGGCCCGTCCCCGAGCAGCAGGCTCGGGTCGGACGCCGGCCCCGCCGGTGCGCCCGGGGAGGGCACCGCCTTGCGCAGGACCTCGGTCGGGTCGTCGTCCTGCCAGCGCGTGAACACGCTGACGCTGTAGCCGTCGTCGAGCACCTCGGGCAGCCGGCCCGCGACGTCGGACCAGCGCACGGCGCGGCAGGTCTGGCGCAGCATGAAGCTCGGCACCAGGTCGAGGTCGACCTCGAGCACGATGCCGAGGGCACCGAGCGCGACGACGCACCCGGCGAAGTCGGGGTCGCCCCGCCGCGTCTCCCGCACCCGGCCACTGGCCGCCACGTACCGCACGCGGGAGACGCCGGCCGCCAGCACCTGCTGGGCCGAGCCGGAGCCGTGCGTGCCGGTGCTCACCGCTCCCACCACGCTGATGTGCGGCAGGGAGCCGAGGTTGGGCAGGGCCAGGTCGTGCGCGGCGACGGCCCGCACCACCGCGCCGAAGCGCGTGCCGGCGGTGACGGTGACGGTGCGACCCGGCACGTCGACCACGGGCTCGCGGGCCAGGCCGGAGACGTCGACCAGCCACTCGTCGGAGTCGCAGACGTCGTTGAACGAGTGCCGCGAGCCGACCGCGCGCACCGACGACGCCCCGGCCACCAGTGTCGTCACGTCCTTCTGTGACTGCGGGTGGACCAGGCGTCGGTACGCGTACGTGTGCGTGCCGGCCCAGTTGCGCTCGCGGGTCCGGGTGCGTGGGTCGCCGGGGATCACGCGCTCGTCCCGGCGGTGGTGCGCACCTCGGCCGTGGCGGCGAAGGCGCGCCCCCGGCCGGTCCGGCGTCGCTCGCCGACCAGCGTCAGCGCCAGGGGGTGTCCGGGGTCCGCGGCCGAGGTGGCCACCGTGAGCACCAGGGCGCCGGGCTCGACGACCCGGGTCAGCGTGCGGTCGGTGAAGGCGGCCAGGTCGGCGGGCACGTCCAGCCGCAGCCGTGCGGACTCGCCGGGAGCCAGCCGCACCTTGGCGAAGCCGACGAGCCGGCGCACCGGTTGCACCACCGAGGCCACCGGGTCGCTCAGGTACAGCTGGGGCACGACGGTGCCGGGGCGGTCGCCGCGGTTGGTCACGGTCACGGACACCTCGGCCGCACCGTCGGTGGCCACCTCGGCGGGGCCGACCAGCCGGACACCATCCAGCACCACGTCGCCGTAGGAGAGGCCGTGGCCGAAGGCGAAGGCAGGGGTGGGGTCGAGGTTGCTCACCCCGTCGCTGGCCTGCGCGAGCGGCGGGCCGAGGTAGGTGGTGGTGACGCCGGGGCCCGGCACCTGGACGGGCAGGCGGCCACCCGGCTCGAGCCGACCGGCGAGGACCCCCGCCACCGCGCCGGCACCCTCCTCCCCCGGGAAGAAGACCTGGAGCGTCGCGGCCGCCCGCGCGGCGTGCTCGCCGATCGCGTACGGCCGACCGGAGACCACCACCAGGACGACGGGGGTGCCGACCCCCAGGACGCGCTCGACCAGCGCCTCCTGGCTGCCCGGCAGACGCAGGTCGACCGCGTCGCAGCCCTCGCCGGAGGTGCCGTGGCCGAACATGCCGGACCGGTCCCCGACCATCAGGACCACCAGGTCGGCCCTCGCGGCGGCCTCCGCCGCCCGGTCGAGCGCGGCGGGATCGGGAGCAGCGTCCAGGATCGCGGCGCCCGGCTCGTGCACGACCTCGTCCTCCGGCAGCTCCGCGCGCAGCGCGTCGAGGAAGGTGGGCGCGTCGACGCCGAGAGCGGTGCCGGGGTTCTTCGCCACGACGTGGTTGGGGAAGGAGTAGCAGCCGAAGAGGCACCCGGGGTCGTCGGCGACGGGCCCGAGCACGGCCACCCGGCGCGGCGGGGCGCCGGCGGCCGGCGCGGACAGCGGCAGGGTGCCGTCGTTGGCGAGCAGGACGACGGACTCGGCGGCGAGCTCCGCGGCCAGCGCGCGGTTGCCGGGGCTGTCGAGGTCGACCGTGGTGCTGGCGGGCACCGGCCGCCAGTCCGCGTCCAGGAGCCCGAGCTCGGCCTTCTGCACCAGGACGCGCAGGGCGGCCCGGTCCACGAAGGCCTCGTCCAGGTGACCGGCCCGGACGGCCTCGACGAGTCGCGGCCCGAACCCGAGGGTGTGCGGGAGCTCGACGTCCAGGCCGGCGGCCAGGGCGAGCCGTCCGGCCTCGTCGAGGTCGGCGGCGACGCGGTGCGTGGACTCCAGGAACGGCACGGCCCAGTAGTCGGAGACGACCGTGCCGGCAAAGCCCCACTCCTCGCGCAGGAGGGTCGTGAGGAGCGCGGGGTCGGCGGAGGGCGGGACGCCGTCGAGGTCGGCGTAGCTGTTCATCACCGAGCGCACGCCGGCGCCGACGACCGCGCGCTCGAACGGGGGCAGCACGACGTCGGCGAGCTCCCGGGGGCCGATGGAGACCGGGGCGTGGTTGCGGGCTCCGCGGGAGGCGGCGTACCCGGCGAAGTGCTTGAGCGTGGCCACGACGCCGGCCGACTGGAGGCCGGTGACGTAGGCCGCCCCGGTCTCGCCGACCAGGCACGGGTCCTCGCCCATCGTCTCCTCGACCCGACCCCATCGGTAGTCGCGCACCACGTCCAGCACGGGGGCCAGGCCCTGGTGCACGCCGACCGAGGCGAGGTCACGACCGATGGCCGCCCCCATCCGCTCGACCAGGCTCGGGTCCCAGGCCGCGGCCCAGGCCAGTGACGTGGGGTAGACGGTCGCGCGCCAGGCCGTGAAGCCGGTGAGGCACTCCTCGTGGACGACGGCGGGCAGACCGAAGCGGTTGGCGGCCCGGACGGCCTCCTGGAGCCCCGCGAGCCGGGCGATCCCGTCCGCGGGCTCGACGGGCGCCGTGCCGAACGGCCGGGTCAGCTGCCCGAGCCCGCCGGCGACGGCCTCGTCGAACGGCTGCGCCCCGCGGAACGTCTCCTGCATCGGGGCCACGTCGCCGCCGGCGTCCTCCTCCCCGGGCCAGGTGCTGCCGAGCTGCTGGACCTTCTCCTCCAGCGTCATGGCCGCCAGCAGGGCGTCGGCCCGCTGCGTGACGGGGAGGCTGGTGTCGTGCCAGGGGGCGGTCACGGGGCTCCTCTCGGGGCGCGGCTCAGCCGACGCTCTGCGCGGCGGGGGCGGGCGTCTGCACGACGGCGTCGGGGGCCTCCACCACGACGCGGAACGCCCACGGGTCGAGCTCGACGGGCACGCCCGCGGCCAGCGACCCGTCGGTGCCGGGCACCGCACGGGTGGGCGTCGCCGTGGCCGGCTCGGGCGAGAAGTTCGACAGGAACCACACCCGTCGACCCCGTGCCAGGCCGGAGGCCACGGTGACGGTGGGCGAGCAGTCCCAGGAGGCGGCGAGCCGGTCGGGCGCGGCCCACGCAGTCAGGGCGCGGGCCAGCGTCAGGTCGGGCACCGTGCCGACGTAGGTCATCCGGCCGGCGCCGACCGCGTGCGTGGTCACGGCGGCACGCCCGGCGTAGATCCCCTCGCGGTAGCGGACGAGGACGTCGGCGCCCTCCACCTCGAGCGCGTCGGCCCAGCCGGTGCCCGTGGCACCGGCGTCGAGACCGGGCAGCCCGCCCTCGACGGGAGCGACGGGCACCGGCGCGTCCAGCGAGCTGTACTCGTCGTAGGAGACGCCCAGCCCCTCGCGCAGCCGGCCGGGGGCGACCTCGGCACGGGCCCGTGCGATGCCGTCGCCGTAGCCGGTGCGGATGCCGACCACCACGTGGCCGCCGGCGCGCGCGTAGGCGCTCAGCGCGTCCAGCGTGGCGTCGTCGGCCACGTAGAGGGTCGGCACCACCATGACGGGCAGCTCGGCGGCGAGCGCCGCAGGGTCGCGCTCGAGCAGCTGGGTCGGGTGCAGCATCCGCACCTGGCGGCCGGTCTCGAAGGCCGCCCGGTAGAAGGCGTCGAAGATCCGCAGGTAGGACGCCGGGTCGGCACTGCCGTCCTCACGCGCCAGCGGCGGGTAGAACTCGAAGCTGCGCTTGGTGTCGGTGGAGTAGAGGAAGGCGACGTCGGCGTCGGGGACGTAGCCCGCGAGGTCGTCGCCCAACGCACCCAGGGTGCGGCCGAGCTCCGCGATCTCGCGGTAGATGCGCCCCGGCCGGCCGCTGTGCGGCAGGACGCCGCCCCAGTAGGTCTCGATGCCGTGGTGCAGCGTCTGCCACTGCCAGTACTCGACCATGCGGGCGCCCCGGGAGACCAGCGACAGCGCGGCCAGCGCGATCTGCCCCGGGTAGGGCGGGTGCACCTGCCAGTGCGACTGGCCGATGGACTGGGCGTTGGTCTCGGTGACGAGGAACGGCTCCTGCCGGGTGGAGAACATCCGGTCGCCCTGCTGGAACAGGCCCCACACGCCCGAGGACCACCAGATCTCCTCGCGCGGCACCTCCACGCCGATCCGCAGGCCGTCCTGCATCTTGTAGTAGGGGTTGCCGGCGGTGACGTCGAGCTCGGCGCCGAGGCTGACGTCGTCGACCGCCGGCCGCTCGTAGGAGATGCAGGTGGTGACGAACTGGTCCTCGCGCGCGTACTCCCGGACGATGTCGGCCTGCCAGCCGATGAAGTCGGTGACCACCTGCGCCTGGTAGCGCCGCCACTCGAGCTGGTACTGCGGGGAGTGGTTGCCGTCCGGCGTCCAGAGCTGCTCCCAGCTGGTGATCCGGTGCGACCAGTAGGTCAGGCCCCACCGGCGGTTCAGCTCCTCGACGCTGCCGTAGCGGTCCTCCAGCCACCGGAGGAAGCCGGCGTGCACGCCGGGGTTGTGCAGCAGGTGGAGCCCGGGCTCGTTGTCGACCTGGAAGCCGATGACGGCGGGGTGCGAGCCGTGCCGCTCGACCTGCTTGCGGATGACCCGCTCGGCGTGGAAGCGGAAGGCGGGGGCGGTGAGGTCGACCTCCTGGCGCTGCCCCCACGGGACGCGGCGACCCGTCGCGTCCTGGGCCGCGATCTCGGGGTGCATGGTCGACAGCCACGCCGGCACGGCGTAGGTGGGGGTGCCGAGCACGACGGCGAGACCGCGGCGGTGGGCCCCGTCCAGCACCGGGGTGAGCCACTCGAGGTCGAACTCGCCGGGGCGCGGCTCCCACGTCGACCACACGGACTCCCCGACCCGGATGACGGTGAACCCGGCCTCCACCATGAGGTCGAGGTCGTGGTCGAGCGAGCCGATCTCGCGGTACTCGTCGTAGAAGGCGGCGCCGAACAGGATGCGGTCCGGCAGGTGGCGGGAGGTGGTCACGGTCCCTCGTCTCTGGGCAGGGTGGTGCTGGGCTGGGCTGTGCAGGGGGTCAGCGGGTGGCGGTCGTGCCGCGGAGGACGACGGCCGGCGAGCTGGGCGGGGCGCCGGGCACCACGTCGGCGTCGACCTGCGCCAGCAGGGCGTCGACGGCGGCGCGGCCCTGGCCGGCGTAGTCGACGGACACCGAGGTGAGCGCCGGGGAGAGGTACTCGGCCTCGGGCGTGGCGTCGAAGCCGATGACGCTGACGTCCTCGGGCACCGCGATGCCGCGACGCGCCAGGCCGTTGACGAAGCCGATGGCCATCGCGTCGTTGGCGGCGAACACGCCGGTGACCGCGTCACCCGGCTCCCACTGCTGCGCAGCGGCGTAGCCGGACGCGGCGGACCAGTCGCCCTGCCAGGCGCGGACGCACGAGGCCCCGGCGGACGCGACGGCCCGCTCGAAGCCCTCCTGCCGCTGGCGCGCGGGCAACCAGGAGGACGGCCCGAGCACCATGGCGAGACGCCGGTGGCCGAGCCCGACGAGGTGCTCGGCGGCCAGGGTCGAGCCGATCTCGCCGGCGGAGGGGCCGGTCGTGTGGGCCTCGGCCGGGTCCATGAGCAGCGGGACGTCGACCGGACGCCGCTCCACGACCGTCCGCACCTCCTCGGTGAGGGTGATCGCGAGGATGCCGGCCACCCGCTCGAGCTCGAAGGTCTCGAAGGCGTCCTGGACCGAGCCGGCGTCGGCCCCGTCGACGCCGACGATGTTGAGGGAGTAGCCGGCCTCGCGGGCGCGCTGGGCGGCGCCGCGCAGCAGCTGCGAGGGGCCGTAGGCGAACATCTCGTGCACCACGGCGCCGATCCGGGTGGACTTGCTGGTCCGTAGCTGGCGGGCGGCGTGGTTGGGCCGGTAGCCGAGCTCGGCGATGGCCTGCTCCACCTTGAGGCGGGTGGCGGGGCGGATGCCTTCGTACCCGGCGATGACGCGGGAGACGGTCTGGGCGGAGAACCCGGCCGCCTTCGCGACGTCGTGGACGGTGGGTGCCTTGGTGCGTGTCAGCGGCCCCATCACTTGCCTCCCGTGCCCATGATCCCGGCGATGAGTGCCCGCCTGGCGAAGATGTAGAAGAGCAGGATCGGGATGACGGTCAGCACGATCGCCGACATCAGACCCGGCACGTTGAGCGCGAACTCCTTGCGGAAGATGCCGAGACCGAGGGTGGCCACGCGCAGGTCCGCGCTCCGCGTCAGTGTCAGCGGGATGAGGTAGTTGTTCCAGGCCTGGAGCGCGGTGAAGATCGCGATGGTCGCGACGCCGCCCTTGGAGAGCGGCAGCGCCAGCTGGAGGAAGACCCGGACGGCGCCCGCCCCGTCCAGGGACATCGCCTCGTACATGTCCTGGCCGATCTCGCGCATGACGCCGGTCATGATCAGCGTGGTCAGCGGGATGGTGAAGGCCGCGGTCGGCAGGATGACGCCGATCCGGGTGTCGTAGAGCCCGAGCTGGGAGATCAGGTAGTTCAGGGGGATCACGACCACCTGGGCCGGGATCGCGAGGCCGAACAGCATCGTCTGGAAGCTGAGCCGGGTCCACCGGCTGCGACCACGGACGATCGCGAACGCCAGGGGCGGCACCAGCAGCACCACGATGAGCACGCAGCCGATGGTCATGATCAGCGAGTTCACGAGGAACAGGCCGAAGCCGTTGTCGAGGGCGTAGCGGAAGTTCTCCAGCGTCGGGGACGCCGGCAGCCCGACCGGGCCGTCGGCCGCGAAGTCGTCGCGGCTCATGAAGGCCGCGCGCAGCATGATGTAGACCGGCACCAGGATGATCGCCAGCCAGAGCAGGGCGAGGACGAAGGCGAGCCAGTTGGGTCCGCGGCGCATCAGATCCCCTCCTGGGTGCCGGACATCTTGTCGTAGCCGGTGGCCTTGACCATGGCGACGGAGGTGAGGGTGGCGATGACGATCAGCAGGGTCGCCACGGCGCTGCCGTAGCCGAAGTCCAGCGAGGCGATGCCCTGGTCGTACATGAAGTACGGGAGGTTCGAGGTGCCGCCGCTGGGCCCGCCGCGCGTCAGCAGCAGGATGATGTCGAACGAGGTGAACGTGCCGACGACCATGATGATCGTCGAGGTCACGATGGTGTTGCGCAGCATCGGGATGGTGATGCGGAAGAACTGCTGCACCGGCCCCGCCCCGTCCATCGCGGCAGCCTCGTAGAGCACGGGCGGGATGTTCCTGGCGCCGCCCTGGTACAGGAGCGTGTGCAGCGGCGAGGAGCCCCACAGGTAGATGAACGCGATGACGCCCAGCGCGGTCCACTGGTTGCCGAGCAGGTTGCTGAACACGTTGTCGGCCCCGAGCCCGAAGACGTCACGCAGGGTGGCCGGCACCCCGAAGTTCGGGTCGAGGATCGAGGCGAAGAGCACCGTGATCGCGGCCGAGGACATCAGCAGCGGGATGAAGTAGAGGGCACTGATCACCGCGCGGTTGCGCTGGGGTCCGGCCGCCCACACCCCGATGAGCAGGGAGATCGGCACCTGGGTCAGCACCGCCGCGACGATCAGCACGATCGTGACGACCACGGCCCGGTGCAGGGCGGCGTCCTCGAGCATCCGCGACCAGTTCTCCAGCCCGACCCAGCGGGGCGGGAGGAGCGGGATGCCCTCGTACTCGGTGAACGAGAGGTAGACCGCGACGCCCAGCGGGACGACCGAGAAGAGTGCGAAGAAGAGGAGGGCGGGCAGGGACCAGACGAACGTGGGGCGGCCGTCGCGGAGACGGCCGCTCCGTCCGCCCTTCCCCGAGGTGCGGGGACCGGGCATGGGTGGAGTCCTTCGTGCGTGGGGGTGCGGCCCGGTGGGCCGCCTGGGTGCCCGCCGACCCCGGTCGGGACCGGTGCCGGGGTCGGCGGGTGTCGTGAGGCGCTGCCGAGGTGTCGGTCAGCGGTCAGTCGGCGGAGACGACGTCCTGCATGGCGGAGACGAAGCCGTCGGCGTCGATCGTGCCGTTGAAGAAGTCGGCGGCGGCGTCCTGCGAGGCGGTCTGCTGGGTGGCCGGCACCGTCTGGTCCCAGGAGAGCTGGAACGTGGGGGCGTCGTTCACCAGACCGCTGACGAAGGTGAGGTGCTCCTTCGCGGAGGCGTCGAGGTCGGCGTCGGACTCGACGTAGTCGGCGGCGTCCGTGGTCGGCGGCAGGTTGCCCAGCCCGATCTCGTCCTGCTGGAACTCGGGGCTGTAGAGCTCCTCGAGGAAGCCCCGGACGGCGTCGGGGTACCGGGTGTCGGCGGCGACGTTGTAGAAGTTCGACAGGTTGCCGACGATCTCGCCGGGCTGGCCGGAGCCGCCGTCCATGGTCGGGAAGGCGACCCAGCCCAGGTTCGAGGAGTCACCGACCGTGGCGTAGTGCCACGAGCCCATGAGCTCGTAGGCGGACTTGCCCTGGCGCAGCAGGGCGGCGGAGCCGTCGCCGCCGTAGGAGACGGAGGCGAAGTTGCTGCCGAAGGCGCCGGAGTCGATGAGGTCCTGCAGGTCGGCGAGCGCCGCCTTGGACTCGTCCGAGGCCCACACGTCGGTGTCCCCGGCGAGGCCCTGGGCCACGGCGTCGTTGCCGACCATCCGGGCGTAGACGTACTGGAGCCAGATCTGCTCGGGCCACTTGTCGGCACCGGCCAGGCCGATCGGGATCACGCCGGCGTCCTGCAGGGTCGGGACCTGGTCCATGAGCTCGTCCCAGGTCGTGGCCGGCTCGAGACCGGCGTCCTCGAGGACCTTGGTGTTGTAGTAGAGGAACTCCGGGGCCACGCCGCGCATCGGGATGCCGTAGGCGGAGTCGTCGACGACCTCCTCCTCGAAGACCGAGGGGACGAACATGTCCTGCAGCTTCGGCTGCTCGGCGATGAAGTCGTCCAGCGGGAGCAGGGCCTGCGCCTTGATCAGCGGCTCGATGCCCGCGGCACCCCAGCTCATGAAGACGTCCGGCGCGCTGTCGGTGCCCATCTGGGTGCGGACGGTGGTGTTGTACTCCGTGCCGGCGGTGGGGCCGGTGTCGACGACGACCTTGATGTCGGAGGTCTCGTTGAACCGGTCGGCGGCGGCCTGCTCGGCGCTGGCGGCGGCGTCGCCCAGCACGAGCACGTGGATCTCGCCCTCGGGGCGGCCGTCGTTCGGGCGCCAGCCCTCGGGGCCGCCCTCGGCGGTGTCGGAGCTGCTGCTGCCACCGCAGGCGGCCAGCGAGCCCGCGAGGGCCAGGGCAGCCACCGCGGCCAGCAGGCCCTTGGTGCGCGTCGTCTTCATGGAGTCAGTGCCTTTCTCGCTACCCCGACACGGGGCGGTGGAGCACAGGTCGCGTTGACCGGATCCAGGGGTGAATGTGCAGGTCAACGGTCATGTCAGGCTCCCGAGCGCCTGTCTGACCGAAGAATGTGATCGATAACATGTGATCGATAACACTGACCATAAGGCACCGTGACTCACGCCACAAGTGGTCGGGAGAGGATTTGTCGTCGTCGTCCGGCACGGGCACGCCGCAGGGGTGGGCACGGAGACTCTCCGCGCCCACCCCTGGAGGTCGGTCAGCCCTGCTGCGGTGGTGCCGCGCTGTCGCGCACGACGACGGCGGGCCGCTCGTTCGAGAGCCGCCCGACGTTGTCGGTGTCCTCGATCTCGGCACCGAGCAGCTGCACGGCCCGCGAGCCCAGGCCGTGGAAGTCCTGCCGGACGGTGGTCAGCGACGGCGCCCAGAGCTCGGAGAGCGGGTGGTCGTCGAACCCGACGACGCTGACGTCCTCGGGCACCCGGCGGCCGGCGTCGTTGAGGCCGCGCACCACGCCCATGGCGATCTCGTCGTTGCCGCAGAAGACGGCGGTGACGCCGGCGTCCCCGGCGAGCCGCCGCCCGACGGCGCGGCCGCTGGCCGGCTCCCACGTCGCGTCCAGCGTCTCGGGCACCTCCTTGCCGGCGCGCCGCAGGGCGCGTCGCCAGCCAGTGGTGCGGCCGTCCTCGCGTCGTGACGGCGGCACCCGCACGTGGTGGACGGTGGCGTGGCCCAGGTCGAGGAGGTAGCCGGTCAGCTCCTCCGCGGCCCGGGTCTCGTCGAGCATCGCCTGGGAGACGCGGGTGTCGCGCAGCCCGCTGACGGCCACGACGGGCAGCTTGTCGACCAGGCGGTCCAGCACGGCGACGCCCGGCGGGTCGAACTTGAGCACGATGACGCCCACGATCGGCTGGGAGAGCACCTGGGAGACGACGCGATCCACCTCGGCCGGCTCGTCGGAGTCGATCACCGAGATGATCGTGCTCAGGCCCTCGCGCCGGCAGGTGTTCTCGATGCCCCGCAGCGTCTCGGCGTAGCCGTACTGGGAGGTGTTGCCCGAGACGACGGCGACGGCCTCGGGGCGGGCCGAGGCCAGTGCCCGCGCGGCGAAGCTGGGGCGGAAGTTCAGCTCCTTGACGGCGTCGAGCACGCGCTCGCGCTTGCTCTGGCTGACGTTCACGTTGCCGTTCAGCACCCGGGAGACCGTGGGCACGGAGACGGACGCCAGACGGGCGACGTCCGCCATCGTCGGCGCCTTGGTGGCGGGCAGGGGCCTCGTGCTCATCGCGTTCCCCGCCTCGTCATTTGACCGCTCCACCCGTGACGCCGGAGATGATACGCCGCTGCGCGAGGGCGAAGACGACGAGCAGCGGCAGGCTCATGACGACGATGTAGGCGAAGATCAGCTCCCAGTTCTGCAGGTACAGCCCCGAGCTGGCCACCTGGTAGAGGTTCAGCGGCAGGGTGTCGATCCGGCCGCCGATCACGAACAGCGCGTAGAAGACGTCGTTCCAGATGTAGAGGCAGATGAGGATCGTGGCGGTGGCCAGCACCGGCCGCAGCAGTGGGAAGACGATCTGGAAGAACACCCGGACCGGCCCTGCCCCGTCGACCCGGGCGGCCTCCTCGAGCTCGGTGGGGATCGTCCGCACGAAGCCGGTGACGAAGAAGATCACCGTCGAGAGGTACATGCCGCAGTAGACGCCGATCATGCCCACGGCGGTGCCGGCGAGCCCGAGCTGGCGCAGGAGCAGCACGATGGTGACGACCGCCGGCGGCAGCACGATCCCGCTGATGCACAGTGCGTAGACGACGGCCAGGGGACGCGTCGCCCGCCGGGCCAGCACCCACGACGCCATGGACCCCAGGACCAGCACCACCAGCACCGAGGGCACCATCACCAGCAGGCTGCCGAGGAACGCGCTGACCATGTGCCCGTCCTGCACCACCGTCGCGACGTTCTCCCCCAGCTGCCAGCGCGAGGGCGCGGAGAGGTCCGGGTCGAGCGCCTCGGCGTGGGGCTTGGACGCGGTGGCCAGGATCAGCCAGAAGGGCACGCCCAGCAGCAGCGCGACGGCGCCGAGCGCCACGACGGGCTGGCCGAAGCGGGCCAGCGGACCCGGACGCCGCGGGCCGGTGGGGCCGGCCGGGACCGCGGGAGCACGCCGCGGGGACGGGGGCAGGGACACGGCGCTCACAGGACACGCTCCCGTCGACGGAGGAGGTAGATCACCGGGAAGGCGAGGACCGCGACGACGAGGAAGAGCGTGAGGCTCATCGTGGTCGCCTGGGCGAACAGGCCCTGCCCGAAGGTGCGGAAGATGAAGATGTTGAGCAGCTCGGTGCTGCCGCCGGGCCCGCCCTCGGTCGTGGCCTGGACGATGTCGAAGCCGTTCATGGAGCCCAGCAGCGCGGTGGCCACGTTGAACGTGACGGCCGGGGCGAGCAGCGGGAACTTGATCTGGCGGAAGACCTGCCACGAGGAGGCGCCGTCGAGCCGTGCGGCCTCGAGGACGTCCTCGCTGATGGTCTTGAGGCCGGCGAGGTAGATCAGCATCGACAGGCCCATCCACTTCCAGGCGTGGACGAGGGCCACGACGACGACCGTCCAGGTGGTGCTGCCGAGCCAGGCCACGCTCACCTCGCCCGGCAGGACGAAGGAGAGCATCGCGTTGAGGCCGCCGTCCGGCTTCAGCAGCGCCTGGAAGACGTAGCCGACCGCCAGGGCGGACATGATCACGGGCACGAAGAACGCGACCCGCGCGAAGCGGTTGACCCGGGTGTCCCGCTCCAGGAGCAGGGCCAGCAGCAGACCGAAGAGGTTCTGGAAGACCGCCACCAGCGCCGCGTAGATCACGGTGATCCGCAGGTCGGAGATGAGCGAGCCGTTGCCCAGCAGGTCACGGAAGTTCTCGAGGCCGACGAAGCTGATCTCGGTCTTGAAGCTCGACCAGTCCGTGAACGCGTAGACGAAGTTGAAGACCGTCGGCGCGATGAAGAAGACACCGAGCAGCGCGAGGGCGGGCACGAGGAACCACAGCGGGTGGTCCGACCGGGACGCCGGGCGCCGTCGGGGCGTGTGCCCCGGGTCGGCCTCCGTGGCCGTGGGGCGTTCCAGGATGGTGGTCATGGGTGGTTCCTCCGGGGTGCCGCCCGCCCGGTGGGGGGCGGGCGGCACCGGTGTCGTGCTCGGTGGGTCAGAAGCCCTCGGCGCCCTGCGCCTTGGCCAGCTGGGCGAACTGCTCCTGGGTCGCCTCGGCGACCTGCACGGGCGTCTTGGTGCCCTGGATCATGTCCGCCAGGTTGATGTACAGGTCCGGGTTCGCGATGGCCAGTGCCTGCATCGAGCCGGCGGAGTCACCCAGGGAGGCGCTCACGTCGAGCAGGGCCTGCGGGACGCCGTCGGGCGTGGGCACGCCGGGCTCCAGCGAGACGGTGGAGTTGGCCTCGACGAAGTCGCCGTAGCCGTCGCCCAGCCAGTAGGAGAGCAGCTGCTTGGCGGCCGACTCCTGCGCCTCGTCCCCCGTGGCGAAGGCCACCAGCGCGTTGGTCTGGTCGGGGATGAAGGTGCCGACGTTGCCCTCCGCGGAGATGGGGAAGAAGCCGATCTTCTGGTCCAGCTCGTCGGTGTCGGCCAGCTGCTGGAGCTGGCTGAAGAAGGAGTTCACCTGGACGACCATCGCGGCGTCGCCGTCCAGCAGCGCCTTGCCCTGGTCCTCGAAGGTGGCGGTCTTGATGTCGCTGTTGAACAGGCCCTCGTCGATGAGGTCGGAGTAGGTGTCGATGGCGCCCTGGATGGTGGGGTCGGTGAAGGACTCCTCACCGGCGTTCACGCGGTCCCACAGGCCGTCGTTGGCGGCCTCGGCGAGCTGCACCTGGACCCACCACTGGGTGGCCCAGCGGTCCGCGCCCATCTCGAAGAACGGGGTTTCGCCCTGCTTCTTCAGCTCGCGGCCGAGCTCGACGAAGGAGTCCCAGTCGGTCGGCAGGTCGGTGATGCCGGCCTTCTCGAAGACCTCCTTGTTGTAGTAGACGCCCTCGACGGCCGGGGTGCTGATGAGGGCGGCGTAGCGGGTGTCGTCGAGGATGCCGGTGATGTCGCGCAGCGCCGGGTCGTAGTCGTCGAGGAACGGCGCGTCGTCCAGCGGCAGCAGGTTGGTCCGCGCGTTCAGCGCGGTCAGCTGCGAGGCGGTGGGCTGCCAGAAGGCGAGGTCGGGCATGTCACCGGTGGCGACCTTGGTCTGGACGCCCTGCTCGTAGGGGTCGGGGATGGTGACCACCTCGACGTCGGCCCCGGTGAGGTCCTCGAAGCCGCTGATGACGGAGTCGGGCAGCTTGTTGGAGTTCTGGGCGGCCCAGATCGTGAGCGTGGTGCCGGACAGGTCGGCGTCCTGCGCGGGCCACTCGCCTGAGGACGAGGCCGCGCTGCCGGAGCCGGGGTCGGAGCATGCGGCACTGAGCAGCACGACCGCCACGGCTGCGACGCCGGCGACCCGGCGCTTGAGGTTCGTCTTCACTCTGTTCCTCCAGGGTTCTCATCAGACACGACGTCGTGGCCTGATGGCGATGGGTTCCCGCGGCCTTCGGCCCGGGGCTGGATGCGGAAGGTCCGCGCCGAGACCGGGACGTCGGTGGCGACGAGCGCGAGCTCGCCGGTCTCCGCGTCCCAGGTGCTGCCCCAGGCCGGGAGCCCGGTCGGGAACAGCGTCTGCACCTCGAGGTCCTGACCTCGCAGGTGCGGGAGAGAGAGGGTGTGGGTGCGCTCGCCGGCGCGGTGCCACACGTGCAGGGTGGTGCCCGCCCCGTCCTCGAGGGCGAGGCTGACCCAGGGGTCGTCCCAGCCCGGCAGGCCGCCGGGCCAGCGGGGGCGCGTGCTGGGCAGGTCCTTGCGCAGCCGCTTGGCCGCCTCGACCGCCTCGACCACGAGCGCCTGCTCGGCCGAGGTCATGCGGTTGAGGAAGCCGGAGAGGTAGAAGCGGCCGGCGAGACCCGTGACCAGGCAGAAGGCGCTCTCCTCGGGGCTCATGCCCGGCTGGGGGTAGGCCCAGCTCGCGGCCTGCTCGGGGAGCAGCGCCAGGGGCGCGGCGGCCGCGATCGGCGGGTAGCGCCACGGCTCCTGCTGGTCCGAGGTCGACTGGAGGGCCAGGCGGGAGAGCATCGCGGGGTCCATCCGCATCGCGCCGGACCCGCAGTTCTCCAGCACCAGGTCGGGGTGGCGGTCGAGGACGCCGTCGAGCCAGGCCAGGTGCGCGCGGTTGTGCGCGAGCAGCGCGTCGCCGGTGGAGTCGGCGTCGCGGTCCGGGCCGGTGGCCGGGTCGATGTTGTAGTCGAGCTTGAAGTAGCCGACGCCGAAGTCGGCGACCAGGCGGTCGACCACCGCGTCCAGGTGCGCGACCGCGGCGGGGTGCCGCAGGTCGAGGTGGTAGCGGTCGTGCTCCACGACGCGCACCCCGTGTCGGCTGAAGAAGGCCTCCTCCGGCAGGCGGTCGGCCACCGGGCTGCGCACGCCGACCACCTCGGGCTCGAGCCACAGGCCGGGCACCATGCCGTGCGCGCGGATCGCGTCGGTGACCTCCGCGAGCCCGCCGGGGAACCGGGTCGTGGACGGCAGCCACTCGCCCACGCTGTCCCACCAGTCGCCGGTCTCGTCGTACCAGCCGGCGTCGATGCAGAAGATCTCCGCGCCGGCCTCGGCCGCGGCCGTGACCAGCGGCAGCAGCCGCTCGGTGGTGGGGTCGCCGTCGATGGTGTTCATGTAGTCGTTGAAGACCAGCGCGAGGCCCTGGTTGTCGGGGTGCGCCCGGCGGGACGCGCGGCGGTGCTCGGTCATCTCCCCCAGCGCGGCCTCCAGGTCGGCGCCCAGCGCGACCGAGACCGGGACGGTGGTGAAGGACTCGCCCGGCGCCAGGACGCGGGTCCAGCCGCTGTCCACGTCGGTGGGGCCGGCCAGCGCGAGCCAGCAGCCGTCGGTGTCCTGGCCCACCTCCCAGCGCCACGCGCCGTTGTGCTCGACCTGCCAGGCCCAGGTCAGGTCCAGCTCGGCGGAGACCAGCGCGCCGTAGGGCAGGTCCGCCCCGGTGGACCAGGTGCCGTGCGAGCGCTGCACGAACGAGCCGCGGGGGTCGTGGCCGGTGAGGCCCTCCTCGATGGCCGGCAGGAGGTCGGCCAGCGCGGTGGTGGCCCAGCGGCCCTCGCCGAGCCAGTCGTTGCGGCCCACCAGCACCCGCCAGTCGCCGACGACCGGAGCCGGGTCGCCACCCAGCCCGAGGGCCAGGGAGGTGACCGAGCGCAGCACGTGGGGGGCGGTGCCGGTGTTCGTCACGGTGGTCTCGACCCGCAGGGCCGCGGCCTCGCCGACGACGCGGAAGGTGGTGGTGACCTCGAGGCCGTCGGCGGCGGAGGCCTGGACGACGGCGCAGGTCTCGCCACGGGCGGCACGGTCGGCCTCGCCACGCTCGCAGCGCACGGCGCGGAGCCGGGAGCCGAGGGCGGTGCCCGCCAGGCGGCTCGAGGCGGGCACGTGGCCGTGCGCCACCGTCAACACCTCCGCCAGGGGCACGGGGTGGGCCACCGCGACGCGGCGTCCGTGCAGGACGACGGCGGAGACGGCGGCCGGGGCGTCCTGCCCCAGCTCGATCTCGAGCCGGAGGCTGTCGGTGCCCCACTGGACGGTGTCGATGACGGTTCTCCTCGGTCGGGCCGGCTGCTCGTGCAGCCCACTCTGTGGTGGCGGTCACACCAAGATAGCGCTTTCAAGCGAATCTGCAAGCGCTATCAGAAATCAATTTCAGAGACCTCCGCAGCACGGCCCCGACCCGACAGATGTCAGGCCGGGGCCGTGGGTCCGCCCGTCGGGCGGGGGGCTGGAGAGGCTCAGACGACGCGGTCGCCCTCAGCCGTCTCCAGGTCCGCCCAGACGTCCTGGGCGCGGGGGCCGACGAAGCGGTCGGCGCCGGGGCCACCGGCGAGGTCGTCCACCTCGCCACCGCCGGCGAGGAGGTCGTCCCCGCGGCCGGCAGCCAGGTCGTCCGAGCCGTCACCGCCGACGAGCACGTCGTCGCCTCCCCCGCCGCGCAGCACGTCCGCACCCGCACGTCCGAGCAGGACGTCGGGGCCCTCGGTGCCGGTCAGGACGTCCGCGCCAGACCCGCCCACGTGCACCTGCACGACCTCGCGCACCGTCTGGTCATCGAGGACGGCGGTCACCCTGAGGGCGGCCGTGCCCGCGTCCTCACCGCGCGGCACCAGGGCGAGGGTCCGGCTGCGCCCCTCGCCTCGCGGCTGCAGCGGCTGCTGCTGGAGCACCGGGTCGCCGGCGGAGGCGACCGTCACCGTCGCGTCCTCGGCCCCGTCGCCGGTCAGGGCGACCCGGTAGGTGACCCGCTCGCCGGTGACCCGGCCGGCCTCGAGCCGCACGCCCAACGGCGTCGGCTCCCGCACCGTGCTGGTGGCGACCACCGCCCGGGCGAGGGTGACGGTGTCGAGGTCCGGGCCGTAGGCCTCGTCGTTGCCCAGCACGAGGTCGCCGCCGACGGTCGTGAGGGTCACGGGCACGGAGGTGTCCCAGAAGCTCGACCACGAGTAGTTGTGCCGGAACGGCACCCGCGTGCTCGAGCCTCCGGCCTCGTCGACGTCGAGGAACCGCGAGACGACCTGGGGGTTGTAGTTGATCCCGCTGACCCGCTCGGCGTTGGCGTAGCCGAACGTCAGCACGTAGTCGTCGGCACCCAGCGCCGTCGGCCGGGTCAGGGTGAGCGTGTTGCCCGGCCCGTTGCCGACGTCCACGACCTTGGTCACCGCGCCCGAGGCGTCCGCGGAGCCGTTGGACCCGACGTTCGCGGGGATCGTGCTCGCGTGGGCGTTGCCGGCGGCCTGCAGGTCCTCGGCCTCGAGGGCCAGGACGTCGGCGGTGTCGGCGTCCGCGGCCACCTGGTCGGGGCCGCGCAGGGTGGTCAGGTCGTCGAGCAGCACGCCGGCGTCGGAGGAGACCTGCACCTCGTGGACGCCCTCGGAGAGCCACGCCCGCACCGTGGTCGTCCACGTGCCGGCCCGCCCGGGGCTCGCGCGGTGGACGACCCGCCCGTCGAGGGTGACCGTCACGTCCGAGCCGCCCGTCGTGGCGTAGCGCAGCGCCAGGTCCTGGTACCCGGCGCCCGCGTTGGCCGTGTAGAAGGTGGCGGTGCCGCCGTCGGCCAGCCGGGCCGCGCCGGCGGTGGCCGGGTCGGCCCAGTCGAGGTTCGCGCCGCCCGAGAGCCGTGCGTCCGTCGCGGGGTAGGTGGCCCGCTCGCCGGCGGTCACGTCGTAGAGGTCCATCCGGTCCAGCGTGATGTCGGCCCCGGGGAGGACGTCGGTGCCGTTGCGGCTGGCCCGCAGGGAGAGCCTGTGCTGCCCGGCGGTCAGCGGGAGGTCCACCAGGGCCGTGCCGCGGTAGCTCCAGCCGAGGTTCGCGCCGTAGTGGACGAGGGTCGCGAGCTCGCCGTCCACGAAGAGGGCGTGCACGCCCGGCGCCTGGTTGGCCCCGCTGAGCACGCTCAGCCGGTAGTCGCCGGTGCTCGGCGCAGTGACGTCCCAGGTCACGGACGAGGCGGCGTTGTTGAACCCGCCCACGTCACGACCGGACGAGGCGGGCAGCTCCCAGGCGAAGTGGTTGTCGTGGGAGTAGACCGAGGCGCCGGCCACCGTGGCGTCCTCGGCCTCCGTGGAGTCGACGAGCGACGTGGAGACCGGCAGCGACGTGGCGGCCACCGGCGTGACCCGCACCTGGTAGGCGGTGGTGTCGAGCGAGTTCGGGATGGTCACCGAGACCGCCCCGTCCACCACGTCGACGTCCTGGGCCAGCACCACGGGCGGCTCCAGGGTGTCGCCCTCCTTGCCGTTGAGACGAGCGGCCCGTACCTGCACGTGCACCCGTCCGCCGAACGTCGCCGCGTCGACACCGGTCACGTCGACGGTGATGTCCTGGGTGGAGCCGCCGACCAGCACCGTGGCCTCGCGGTCGTCACGGTCGACGGTGGCGATCGCCTGGAGGCTGCGCAGCCGGTTCAGCACCGGAGGAGTCACCTCGACGGTGTCGCTGCCGGCCAGGTCGCCGTACCACTTCAGCAGCCACCAGCCCGGGTTCGCGCCGTTGGTGCGCGAGGAGTTGTCGTCGAGGTTGCCGGCGTAGTTCCAGTAGGCGGTCTGCGCGTCGACCTTCTCGTCCTCGAGCACCGACATCCACTGCAGCAGGTAGGCCGGGGTGCCCATGTCGTTGCTCAGGCCGTACTCGGTGACGTTGACGGGGACCTCGGGCTCGCCGAGGCCGTCGAGGATGCCCCGGTAGGTCGCCATGTTCGAGCGGAACTGGTCCAGCGACCAGTCCTGGAGCACGTGGAAGACGAAGACGTCGGGCATCTCGTCCTGGGCGGAGGCGTAGGTGAGGAGGTCGCGTGTGCGGTCCTCGTGCCAGACGGCGTCGCCGGGCCCGCCGACCCGGGCGTGACCCAGGCCGTGCGCGGCGTAGACGTCCTGGATGACGTCGTAGGTGGCGGTCCAGTCGGCGAGGAACTGGTCGCGCATCGCGCCCCAGTCCTGGTACCACTGCCCGTCCGGCTCGTTGAACGGGATGAAGACGTACGCCTCCGGGTGCGCCGAGGTCGTGGCGACCTTCTCCACGGCCGTGCGGACCACGTCGAGGTAGTCCCACTGCCCGTCGCCGTCCTCGTCACCCGGGCGCACGCCCCCGTGGTACGGCCAGTCCGGGTAGTCGTCCTGGAGGTAGACGTACATGTCCTCCCCCGCGCCGGCGAAGAAGCTCCGCTCGACCTCGAGGGCGTCGCCGTTGGGGTGCTGCTCCCCGTCCGGGGACTTCTGCGAGACGTTGGTGATGCGCGCGCCGTTGACCACGGATTGCGAGGGCACCCCCTCGTCGCTGAGGGCGTAGAGGCCACCGCTGGCCCCGCCGCGGAACGCGCCCGTCGCCTGCCCGAGGTCGACCTCGATGGTCTCGCCCCCCGCGGCCGCGGCGGGTCCGGCGGTGCCGACCACGCCGACGACGCCGAGCGCGCTCGCGGCCAGCGACCCGGCCACTGCTGACGCGACCAGCGCCCGGCGGCTGCCGACCCTGCGTTGCTGCTGTCTCATCCGTGCTCCCTGATCCTCCGCCGCGCCCGGGTCGCCCCCGATGGCCGACCTGCGCCGGACCCGGCTCCTGCGCCGCCGCCGTTGTGGCGTCGGTCACATGAAGATAGCGCTATCAGAAAGCGCTATCAAATGGCAAGGAGCAAGACCTGGGACCGGAGCGCCGCCGTCGGCTGCAGAGCTCGCTCGTGGCGCCGACCACCGAGGGCGGGCGCGCGTCGCCGCGACACCGGGAGGGGCGGCCCCGGAGGAGAAAATGCCGAAGGCCCGCTGGACTGGTGTCCAGCGGGCCTTCAGGTGCTGCGCGCCTGTAGGGATTCGAACCCCAAACCTTCTGATCCGTAGTCAGATGCTCTATCCGTTGAGCTACAGGCGCCCGTCTCATCGCTTGCGCGGTGCGACCAGAAGAGATTAGCGCAGGTCCCATCCAGGTCCCAATCGCGCCCGGCCACGGCGCCCGCCGCCCGCCGGCCACGGCTCGCGCAGCCTTCCGCCCCTCACTCCTCCAGCACCCGGCAGCGCCGCCCGGGATGCCACCCAGAACGGGCCGGAAACGGGCATGACACCTGTCCCGCAACAGTGGCACGAGCCATTGTGATCCACGTCTCCAGTCTTGGCTCGTTCTAATAGTCGGACGCTAACGTCCGCTGTATGGTCACCGGCACCCCGGACGGCGGTGAGACATCCGTGCGGGGAACGCACCGACCCCGCGTCGACGAAGCCGCGCGGAAGACGTCCCGCGGGCCCCCGGGCTCGCACCACGACGAGTCCGGACCCGGGCACGGACCGGGCAGGGCCCACGCTCCGGCGTGAGAAGGCGAGAGCACCAGATGACCGCGATCCTCGAGACCGAAGACACCACCGGCGCCACGCCGCTGGAGCAGGCCGCGCCGACCAGCCACCGCGGCATCCTGGACTTCGTGGCCGAGGTGGCCGCGCTGACCCAGCCCGACGAGATCCACTGGTGCACCGGCTCGGACCAGGAGTGGACCGAGCTCACCGACTTCCTCGTCTCGGTCGGCACGTTCACCCGCCTGAACCCGGAGCGGATGCCGAACAGCTTCCACGCCGCGTCCGACCCGATCGACGTCGCCCGCGTCGAGGACCGCACCTACATCTGCTCCGTGGCCGAGCGCGACGCCGGCCCCACCAACAACTGGATGGCGCCCGCCGAGATGAAGGCGCGCATGCGCGGCCTCTACGACGGCTGCATGCGCGGGCGCACCATGTACGTCATCCCGTTCGTCATGGGCCACCTCGACGCCGAGCGCCCGATGTTCGGCATCGAGGTCACCGACTCGGCCTACGTCACCGCCTCCATGCGGGTCATGTCCCGGATGGGCACCGACGTGCTGCGCCGGATGGAGGAGCTCGAGGCCGACTTCGTCCAGGCGGTCCACTCCGTGGGGCACCCGCTCGAGCCCGGCGAGGCCGACGTGGCGTGGCCGTGCAACGAGGTCAAGTACATCTCGCAGTTCCCCGAGGAGCGCGCGATCTGGTCCTTCGGCTCGGGCTACGGCGGCAACGCCCTGCTGGGCAAGAAGTGCTACGCCCTGCGCATCGCCTCCGCCATGGCGCGCGACGAGGGCTGGCTGGCCGAGCACATGCTCATCCTCAAGCTCACCAGCCCCGCCGGCTCGGTCAAGTACGTGGCCGCGGCCTTCCCCAGCGCGTGCGGCAAGACAAACCTCGCCATGCTCGAGCCGACCATCCCCGGGTGGAAGGTCGAGACGCTCGGCGACGACATCGCGTGGATGCGCCGCGGCGAGGACGGACGCCTGTGGGCGGTGAACCCCGAGAACGGCTTCTTCGGCGTGGCACCGGGCACCAACTGGCACACCAACCCGAACGCCATGCGCACCATCGCCAAGGGCTCCTCGGTCTTCACCAACGTCGCGCTCACCGACGACGGCGACGTCTGGTGGGAGGGGCTGGAGAACCCGCCGGCCCACGCCACGTCGTGGAAGGGCGAGGACTGGTCCCCCGACAGCGAGGAGCTGTCGTCCCACGCCAACAGCCGCTACTGCACCCCGATCCGCCAGTGCGACATCCTCGCGCCCGAGTTCGACGACCCGCGGGGGGTGCCGATCGACGCCATCCTCTTCGGCGGACGCCGGCGCACCACCGTCCCGCTGGTCTTCGAGTCGCGCGACTGGAACCACGGCACGTTCCTCGGCGCCACCCTCTCCTCCGAGACCACGGCCGCCGCCACCGGCGCGGTCGGCGTCGTGCGGCGCGACCCCATGGCGATGCTGCCGTTCATCGGCTACAACGCCGGCGACTACTTCGGCCACTGGGTCGCGATGGGCAAGCACGCGGACGCGGCCAAGATGCCGCGCATCTTCTACGTGAACTGGTTCCGCCGTGCCCGCCTCGAGGACGGCAGCGACGGCGGCTTCCTGTGGCCCGGGTTCGGCGAGAACAGCCGCGTGCTCAAGTGGGTGGTCGAGCGGATCGAGGGCCAGGCCGCTGCGGTGGAGACGCCCATCGGGCACGTGCCGACGCCGGAGTCCCTCGACACCGACGGTCTCGAGATGACCGCCGCCGAGCTCGAGGCCGCCCTGGCCGTGGACGCCGACGAGTGGCGTGCCGAGCTGCCGCAGATCGAGGAGTGGTTCGCGAGGTTCGGCGACGACCTGCCCAGCGTGCTGCGCGACGAGCTGGAGGGCCTGCGGGCCCGCCTGGGTGCGTGAGGCTTCCCCCGGCCCTTCACGCACCATCCCCACCTCGACCCCGGACGGCAACGGCGCCGTCCGGGGTCGCGGCACGTCCATGCGTCGAGTCGTTCCACCGTGGGTAGGAGTCCTCTGTGGGAACATGCGACGCGTGGGGCGTCGCTGCCTGCCGTCCCACGTCCCCGACCCACCAGGAGCGCGAAGTGACGACCCTCGGCCCGGAGGAGCGCGCGCTGTTCGAGTCGGCCGGCGTCCCGCTCTACGAGGACGTGCTGGCCGCCGGCGGCATGGCCGTGGACGACGTCCGCCTCGGCGAGGGTTCCTCCGAGCAGCGCGCCTTCGAGCTCCTCGTCGAGCTCGGGCTGCTGCGCCTGGATGCCGACAACCAGCGCTGGCACGCCGACGACCCCGCCACGGTGCAGTCCCGCGTCGTGGCACCCATGAACGTGGAGTCGACCCGCCTGCTGACGGAGTCGACCGAGTGGGCCCGCGCCTTCACCGGCATCGGCCAGGCGTGGCGCCGCACCCCGCACGCCGACGGGCCGGGCCCGGTCACCTACCTGCGCGACGGCGCGATCGGGCGGTTCCTCACCGCCATGGTGGCCGACGCGGAGAGCGAGATCCTCACCGCGCAGCCCCAGGCGGGACGCGACGCCCAGACCCTGGCCGCCGCGGTGCTGCGCGACACGGCGGCTCTCGAGCGCGGCGTCTCGCTGCGCACGCTCTACCAGCACTCCGCCCGCCGCTCGACCGTCACCTCCCAGTACGTGCAGGAGGTGACAGAGCGCGGCGCCGAGGTGCGGACGTTGGACGAGTTCTTCAACCGGATGATCGTGGCCGACCGTCGCGTCGCCGTGATCCCGAACGGGGAGGACCTGCGCGTCGCCGTCGCGGTGCGGGAGCCGTCCGTCGTCGCCTACCTCGTCGACGTCTTCGAGCGCTCCTGGGAGCGCGGCCGGCCCTTCACCAACAAGGAGACCGGCACGATGCGGACGATCGCGGGCGAGCAGCGCGCGATGACGATCCGGATGCTGATCGAGGGCCACGCCGACCCGGCGGCCGCCAAGCGGCTGGGTGTCTCCCCGCGCACGTACGCGGGCTACGTGGCCGACCTCAAGACCGAGTTCGACGCCGAGACCCGCTTCCAGCTCGGCTGGAAGATGGGCCGGCTGGGCCTCACCGGCGAGGACGACGACCCCGAGCCGGGCACCGCCGTACGCGACTGAGCCGGACGCGACTGAGCCGCACCCGCCGAGGGAGGGTGCGGCTCAGCCCGTCCGGAGGAGGCCCCGCCGAGGGGTGGGCATCCTCCGGAAAGAGGACACCCCGGCACACCTGCTCTGCGAGGGAGAGCGGGGGGACCGGGGCGTACTCACCTGAAAGCGCACAGGCGCCGGAATCAACCCGACGCCTGGTGCTCCGAGATCCTGGGTCTCGGTCCACGCCCGAGAGGCGGACCGACGACCCCGGAAGTCACTTGACGATCTTGCAGTACCCGCCGCAGCCCCAGCTGGTGTCGACGGCCTGAGCGGGAGCAGCGGTCACGGCGGCCAGGCCGAGACCGAGGGCGGCGGTAGCAACGACGATGCCGGCCTTGCGAACGATCTTCATGATGCGTGGTCCTCTCGTGTCCTCAATGGGGGGAATCACGACAAGAGTGCGGCCGCAGGTGTCGGCTTGGCGATGTTTCTGGTGCCTCATGTCTGTGCAGTGCAGAAACTTGCAACATGCGGTGGGACCTGCGGAAACGTCCCAGGGAGGGGATCGATGCAGGGCGTCCCTGCACCGTAGCGAGACCGCGCTCACCCTTCCAGTCCTTGCCCGGGCGCGTCCTGTTCCTGGGCACGGGTTGGTGCACGTCCGTTCCACACGTCCGGCGCCGGCCGACCGACGCGGCACGCTACGACAGGCCGGCGGGCCTCCGGAACGAGACCGGCCCGGCCCCCGATCTCTCGGGGCCCGGGCCGGTCCTGCTGCGACGTCGTCGCTCGGGCCCGTGGTGGGCCCCACTGCGGAGGCGGAGGGATTTGAACCCTCGATGGGGTTGTAGCCCCAAACCCGCTTAGCAGGCGGGCGCCATAGACCTGACTAGGCGACGCCTCCTCGCGCACGACGAGGTTACCGTCCCGACACGGAAGGTGCCGAATCAGGTCCCCCCGGGCGGCCTGCCGGCCGTCATCCGGCGGGTCGGCGGGCGGGTCAGCGGGCGGGTCAGCGCCGCCCGAGGCGGGTGATCATCTCGGTCACGAACAGCTCGCGGTCGTAGGCCAGCGCAGCGACCGGGATGCGGGTGGTCCGCCCGTCCTGGAGGTGCAGGCCGAGCACCGCGACGCCCTGCGGGGTGGACGTGGAGACCCGCTCGACCTCCTGCCAGGTGGCGGCCCGCTCCCCGACGCCACGGACGACGCCGACGCGGTACCCCGCCTCGTCCACGCGCACGACCCAGGCGCGCGCGAACAGCCACCACGCCAGCGCGGCCGAGGCGACCACGCCGACGGCCGCCACCACGCCGACGACCCACCCCGGCACGGGGGTGAGGGCGACGACCAGGAGCGTGGCGAGCGTCAGCAGCGCGGTGAGCACGAGCGCCACACCGGTGAGCCGCAGCGCGATCGCCGGCGCCAGCCGGTACGTGTGGGGCGTCGGTGCCGGGGGCGTCTGCTGCTCGCTCACGCGCTCATCCTCCCGGACGCCGGCGGGCGGCCGCGACGCGGGTCGAGCCGCCCCGTAGGATGCGCGGGTCCGCGGGCGCGCCTGGCACGCCGGCGGCACGGAGGGGTGCCGGAGTGGCCGATCGGAACCGCCTTGAAAGCGGTCGTGGGGAGACCCACCGCGGGTTCGAATCCCGCCCCCTCTGCCACGCGGGCCCGGGACCGGGACGAGGACCCGGCAGCGCTCAGGAGAGCGTGACCAGCGGGTCGCCCTCCTGGACGACGTCGCCCGGGGAGACCTTGATGGCCGTCACCGTGCCGGCGGTCTCGGTGAGGACGGGGATCTCCATCTTCATCGACTCCAGCAGCACCACGGTGTCGCCCGCGGCGACCTTCTGACCGACCTCGACGGGCACGGACAGCACGTTGGCCACCATCTCGGCGAGGATCTCGTTGACGTGTTCACGCGGCACGTCGCTCACCGTAGCCGTTACCGGCGCGTACCCCGGCCCCGGGGCGCGGCCCTCAGCGCAGCGGGCGGGTGCGCGGCGGCTCGGGGCGGACGGCGGCGGCCTCCTCGGCCCGGCGCGAGCCGCGGCCGCCCTTGGGGCCGGTGAGGGCCAGGTCGAGCCGGATCACCAGGAAGCCGATGACGAGCCCGACGACGAGCCCGTAGAGGGTGGAGAGCCCGGCCTCGGAGAGCGAGACCCGTGCGTGCGCCAGCGCCCCGGCGACGGGCGCGGTGGCGGCCACGCCGAACGCGCACATCCACCAGCCCTGCCGGCGGCGGGCCCGCATGTGGCAGCCCCAGGCGAGCGCCGGGACCCCGAGGATCGTCTCCAGGGGCCGCGGGAAGGCCCCGAGGTGCACCCGGGTCCAGCGGACCGCGTCCAGCAGGTCGGAGACCATCGCACCCGGCCCGTAACGGCGCAGCGCCTCGGCGTAGGCCACGCCCACGACCAGCACCACCGAGCCGGAGACGACGGCCACGAGGCCGCGGCGGCCGAGGCCGTGCAGGCCGGCGGCCAGGCCGCGCACCAGCACCAGGGCGCCGACCAGCGACAGGCCCAGCACGAGGTAGTCGAACCGCGGCACCGAGAGACCGGGTCCCCAGCCGACCACGGCGAACGAGCCGACGGTCGCGACCAGCAGCGCGATCGCGGCCTCGCGGGCCGCGTCCAGCACGCTCTTGGCCGGCACGGTCACGAGCACGCCGAGCAGGGCGGCCACGACCGCCGTCATCACGGCGGCCCCGTTGCGCAGGACGGGTTCGTCCAGCCACCACGTGGCGCCACCGATCAGGGCGGCCAGCGTGCCGAAGACGAGGGGGCGACCGCCGGTGCGGGCCGCGAGCGCCCACGAGTAGGCGGAGGTCATCACGAGCGAGCCGAGGGTCCCCAACCACGCCGGGCCCACGGGCACGACCGTGGCGACGAGGCAGCCCAGCGCACCCAGCACGAGCACCCACCAGCCGGTGACCGGCACGCGGGAGGCGGCCAGGCGGCGGTACCACGACGGACGGCGGGGCGCGTCCTCGTCCTCCTCGGCCGCCGGGCCGGCACCGGACGCGGGGTCGGACGCGGGGTCGGAGCTGCTCGCGGAGTCTTCCGGGGCCGGGCGCGGCGCCGCGTCCGGGAGGGAGCGCGTGGGGCCCGGCTCCTCGACGCGCGGCGGGAGCGGCGCGGGAGCGATCGGCTCCGGCTGGGCGGCCACGCCGACGGAGGCAGCGGCGGTGTCGGCGGCACCGGGCCCGAGGCCGACGGCGCCGGGCACGACGCCCGTGCCCGTGGCGGCCGGGGCGCCGCCGGTCACGCCGGAGACCTCCGGCAGGGACCGCCTGGCAGCACGGCTGCCACCGAGGGGTCGCTCGACTCGCGCGCGGCCGAAGCGACGTGGCTTCTCGGCGCGCCGACGGGGTGCGGCTCGACGGGACACGACCAGCCAGGTTACAGGCGACGGTTGCTCAACGACGGGTTGGTGCGACGTGCCTCGGCGAGCCTGACGGCGTCCACCTCGGCCCGCAGCACCGTGGGCCCCTCCCCGGCCTCGGCGAGCACGTCGCCGAGCGGGTCCACAACCAGGGAGTGACCGCTGTAGCGGGGCCCGGGCTGGCCGCAGGCGAGCACGTGCACCGTGTTCTCGATGGCCCGGGCCCGCACGAGGGTGCGCCAGTGGTCGACCTTGCGGTCACCGGCCACCCAGGCGGCGGGCACGACGAGCACCTCGGCGCCGGCGTCGACCAGTCTCCGCGCGAGCTCGGGGAAGCGGAGGTCGTAGCAGGTCATGAGGCCCACGCGGACGCCGCCGACCTCGACGACGGCGGGCTCGTCGAGCGGCCCGGCGGTGAGCCGGTCGGACTCGCGGTAGCCGAAGGAGTCGTAGAGGTGGATCTTGCGGTACTCGGCCGTGGCGCCGCCGCGGACCAGCAGCGTGTTGTACGGGCGCGCCGGGTCGGGCGAGGTCTCGATCATCCCCGCGACCACCGTGGTGCCGCGCGCCGCCGCCACCCGCGCCAGCTCGGTGCCGAAGGGCCCGTCGACGGCCTCGGCGAAGGGAGCGACGTCGGAGCCCGCCGCGCCGAAGTCGCGGGCGAAGACCTCGGGGAGCACGACCAGGTCGGCGTCGTCGGGGACGAGGCCCGCCAGCCGTCCTCGGTTCTCGGCGGGCTCCAGCCCGGCGGCCTCCTGCACCAGCGCCACCCGCAGCACGGGGGCGGGCGCACCGGTGCCGTCGACGGTGCCTGCGGTCGCTGCTGCGCTCATGGTCCCACTGTGCCAGGCGGGCGGGTCGCGTTCACGGTCGTGCCAGGCTGACCCCGTGGACTCCTCGCCGCCCGTCTCCGCCCCCTTCTCCGCGCTCGTGCTCGCAGGCGGCCGCGGCAGCCGGCTGGGCGGCCGGGACAAGGGAGCGCTGGCCGGCGAGGACGGTCGCACGCTGCTCCAGCGGGCCCTGGCCGCGGTGGCCGGGGCGCACAGCGTGGTGGTGGTCGGCGAGCCCGACCCGGCCGCCCTGCCCCCGGGGACGCTGGTCGCCCGCGAGGACCCGCCGCTGGGCGGCCCGGCGGCCGCCACCCTGGCGGGGCTCGACCGGCTCGAGGCGCCCGACGCCGCCGGCTGGGTCCTGGTGCTGGCCGTGGACATGCCGCACGTGGGCGCCGGCACGGTGGCCCGGCTGCTCGAGGCCGCTGCGACCTCCGGCACCGACGGCGCGCGCCTGCTCGACCCCGACGGCCGCCACCCGCTCGCGCTGGTCGTGGACGGACGCCGGCTGGCCGCCGTCCGACCCGACGCGGGCGACCCGCGGGCGTCCGACGGGCTGCCCCTGCGCCGCCTGCTGGCGCCGCTCGACCTCACGGCGGTGCCCACCGCGGGCGCCGAGCACCACGACGTCGACACCCCCGACGACCTGGCCGCCTGGCGTGCCGACGGGTAAAGGCGGCCACGAACCGGCTGTGGGTTCGCCCGACCTGCTTGCGGTGCAAGCGGTGACCTGCGCAGATTGGTCCCTGTGAACCTCCACGACTGGATCGACGAGCTCTGCGACGCCCTCGACCTCGACGCCGAGATCGACGAGGGCCTCGTGCTGGACATGACCCGCGTCGTCGCGCACGGCGTCGAGCGCCCCGCCGCGCCGATCAGCGCCTACCTGCTCGGCCTGGCCGCCGGCTCGAAGGGGCTGCTCGCCAAGCCGGAGGAGATCGAGGCGCTGGTCGAGAAGACCGTCGCGCTCGCCGAGGGGTGGGACCGCCCCGGCGGCGCGGAGCAGGACACCGAGGACGAGGCGGAGGAGCTCGAGGAGTCCGAGGTCGACGAGGAGGAGTGACGCACCGCAGGGGTGACCGGCGCGGCCGGCCCGCCCCTACGGTGGGGGCATGCGTGCCGTCGTCGCCACCGAGCCCGGAGGGCCCGAGGTCCTCACCGTCACCGACCTGCCGGACCCCGAGCCGGGCGAGGGCGAGGTCGTCCTCGACGTCGTCGCTGCCGGGTTGAACCGCGCCGACCTGCTCCAGCGGCAGGGCTTCTACCCGCCGCCGCCGGGCGCCTCCGAGGTGATCGGCATGGAGGTCTCCGGCCGCGTCTCGGCCGTCGGCGAGGGGGTCTCCGGCATCGAGGTCGGGGACGAGGCGTGCGCGCTGCTCGCGGGAGGCGGCTACGCCACGAAGGTCGCCGTGCCGGCCGGTCAGCTGCTGCCGGTGCCCCCGGGCGTGGACCTGGTGACGGCCGCCGCGCTGCCCGAGGTGGCCGCGACCGTCTACTCCAACCTCGTGCTCACCGCCGGGATGCGCAACGGGGACACCCTGCTCGTGCACGGCGGGGCCGGCGGCATCGGCTCGTTCGCGATCCAGCTGGCCGTCGCCTCCGGAGTCCGGGTGATCACCACCGCCGGCACCGCCGAGAAGCGGGCGTTCTGCCGCGACCTCGGCGCCGACGTGGTCGTCGACTACCACGAGGAGGACTTCGTCGAGGTCGTCCGCGAGGGCACCGACGGCGCGGGGGTGGACGTCGTCCTCGACAACATGGGCGCGAAGTACCTGATGCGCAACGTCGAGGCCCTGGCGCTGGACGGACGGCTCGTCGTCATCGGCATGCAGGGCGGCACCAAGGCCGAGCTGGACCTCAACGCCCTGCTGCGCAAGCGTGCCGGCGTGATCGCCACCAACCTGCGCGGCCGGTCCGTGGCCGAGAAGACCGAGATCTGCGCCGGCCTGGTCAAGGACGTGTGGCCGCTGGTCGCCGCCGGCACCGTGCGTCCGATCGTGGAGGGGACCTTCCCCCTCGAGCAGGCCGTCGACGCGCACCGCCTCATGACCGAGGGCAGCCACACCGGCAAGATCCTGCTCACCACCTGAGCGGCCGACCGAGCGCCCACCCAGGGTCCACACGAGCGGCCCGGACGGGCGAGCGCTGCCAGGGCGGGGCTGCCTAGGCTGGAGCCATGAGCGAGAGCGACGCCGACCAGCAGCCCCAGCAGGCCCAGGAGCCCGGCGAGCAGCACGTGGTCATCGTGGGCCCCGACGGCCAGCCCATGGCCACCGTCCCGGCCTCCGCGCTGCGCGGCGTCACCGCCGCCGGGCAGGCCCCGGCCGACGGCGAGAGCGACGACGAGGACGGGGACGAGGGCCGCAACCTCGCCGACCTGGTCGAGCAGCCCGCCAAGGTGATGCGGATCGGCACGATGATCCGCCAGCTCCTCGAGGAGGTGAAGGCGGCCCCGCTGGACGAGGCGAGCCGCCAGCGCCTCAAGGAGATCCACCAGGCCTCCATCACCGAGCTCGAGGCCGGCCTGGCCCCCGAGCTCGTGGAGGAGCTGCGCCGCCTCTCGCTGCCCTTCACCGAGGACGCGATCCCCTCCGAGGGTGAGCTGCGGATCGCCCAGGCCCAGCTCGTGGGCTGGCTCGAGGGCCTCTTCCACGGCATCCAGACCGCCATCTACGCCCAGCAGATGGCCGCCCGCGCCCAGATGGACCAGATGCGTCGCGGGCTGCCGCCGGGCCCGATGCCGGGCGGGCCGACCGGCGCCACCGGGGGCGGCCCGGAGCAGGGCGACGAGCACCACCGCAGCGGCGGCATGTACCTCTGAGGCTCCCCGGGCGCGTCGCGCCCGGGTGGGTCAGTGCCGCACGAAGCGGCGCAGGAGGCCGAGGCCGAGCAGGCCGACCAGGGCCATCGCGGCGCCCGGCGCGGCGATCCGCGCGAGGCTGCGCGGCTGGGTGACCTCGAGCGTGGTGAAGGTGGCGGCCTCGGGCTCGGCGGCCACGGGCGGGCGCGGGTTGGGGTAGATCTCGGAGATCTTCTCGTCCACGGCCGCCGTGAGCGGGGTGGTGCCGCCGTCGCCGGTGGCGACAAAGGTGCCGCCGTCGGTGGTGACGACGAACAGGAACGTCTCGCCCACGGCGAGCCGCCCCAGGTCGCAGCCGGTGCGGGTGCCGCCCTCGGTGACCACGGTGGCCTGCGTGCTGTCGACGCGGCTCTCGCCCTTGTAGACCAGGTCGACCTCGACCTCGTGGGTGATCTTGTTGCCCCGGCGCACGGGCAGCGGCTGCACCTCCAGCGAGGTGACGGTGCCGGAGAAGACCGCGGTCGCCTGGCGCACCTGCGTGCCGAGCGGCAGGTCGGCGCAGGTGTCCTTCGGCGCGGCGGAGGCCGCGGTGGCGGGCAGCACCACGAGGCTCGCGGCGAGCGCCAGCAGCACCGCGAGCGCGCCGAGGGGGCGCGCGAGGACGGTAGGCAGGTGGCTCAGCACCCCTCCAGGGTGGCAGGTCACAGGTCGAACACTCCAGCCAGGACCTGGGCGACCCCGTCGTGGTCGTGCCCCGGAGCCACGTGGTCGGCGGCCTCGACGACGCTCGGGTGCGCGTCCGCCATGGCGTAGGAGGTGCCGGCCCAGCGGAGCATCTGGAGGTCGTTGGGCATGTCGCCGAAGGCGATCACCTCGTCCGGCTCCACCCCCAGGTCGGAGCAGAGCAGCGCCAGCGTCGTCGCCTTCGTGACGCCCGCGGCGCTCACCTCGAGCAGGGTGGTCGAGGACGACCAGGTGATGGTGAGGCTGCCGCCGGTCGCCTCCTCGGCGAGGTCCCAGAACTCCTGGGGGCCGAGCTCCTCGTGCCGGGCCAGCAGCTTCAGGGCCTGCGAGCCGGGCTCGTCGGTGAGCAGGTCGGCCATGGGGGCGCGGCGGGCGGTCTCGGGCAGCGGGAAGCGCTCGACGAAGTCGGGCTCCACGTCCAGACCGCGCTGGCTCTCCACGCCGAACACGGTGCCGGGCACAGCGGCCCGCAGAGCCTCGCACCAGTCCAGCGCGGCGCGGGCCGGGATGCCGCGCACGGTGGTCGGCCGGTCGCGGCTGACGTCCCAGATCATCGCGCCGTTGGAGACCACGGCCAGGCCGTGGCTGCCCACGTGCCCGAAGACCTCACGGGCCCAGCGCAGCGGCCGGCCGGTCACGAACACCACCGGCACGTCCCGCTCGTCGAGGGCGAGCAGCACGTCCCGGGTGTAGACCGAGACCATCCCCTCGACGTCGCACAGGGTGCCGTCCAGGTCCGTGGCCACGAGGCGAGGGGTGCTCACGAGGCACCAGCATCCCGCACGGCGGCCGCGGGCGGAACCGGCCGGAGCATCACGAGGTGGCCGTCCTCGTCGGAGCCGCGCAGGCCGGTGAAGCCGCACCGGGCCAGCACCTTCAGCGAGGCGGCGTTCTCGGGGCGGACGGCGGCGCGCAGCCGCACCCCGCCCGGCAGCGTCCCGGAGGCACCGAGCGCGTCGACGGCGGCCGTCAGGCCGGCCAGCGCCTCGGAGGCGAAGCCGTAGCCGTGCGCCTCGTCCACGAGGCCGTAGCCGACCTCGGTCTCGAGCACCGCGTCGCCGGCGTGCGGCTCGGGCGGGCCGAAGCAGCCGATCGAGCCCAGCACCGTGCGGCCGCGCACGATGCTGCGCGGGCCCCAGCCGTCCCCGTCGACCCAGAGCACCGCCGCGTCCACGTCGTCGCGCCGCGGGAAGTCGGGGTGCCAGTCGGGGTGGCGGCGTCCCGCGCGCAGCGCCGCCACGTCCTGGGCCGACCACAGCGGCAGCGCCAGCCGCTCCGTGCGCAGCACGGGGGCGGGCGCGGGGGTGCTCAGAAGTACCGCCCGATCTCGGTCGCGGCGCCGTCCTCGGTGACCGGGTGGGTCACCGCGTCGGCGGCCTCGACCACCTCGGGCACCGCCTGGCCCATGGCCACGCCGCGCCCGGCCCACGCGAGCATCTCCAGGTCGTTGCGCCCGTCGCCGATGGCCAGCGTGTCGGCCGGGTCGACCCCGAGGTCGCGGGCCACCTCGTCGAGCCCGGAGGCCTTGGAGATGCCGGTGGGCGCCAGGTCGAGCCAGGCTGTCCAGCCGACGACGTAGTCGGTGCCGTGCAGGCCCAGGCGTCGGCCCAGGTCCACGAAGTCCTGCGCGGTCGCCTCGGGGTCGCGCACGATGACGCGGCTGACCGGGGCGGCCACGATCTCCTCGACCGGGGTGATGGTCTGCGTGCCCGAGAGCTCGCCGTCGGGGAACGGCGCGGAGACCCGGTAGCCCTCGCCGCCGCGGTCCTCGACCGCGACGACCGCGTTCGGGTGCTCGCGCAGCACCGCCGCCACCGCGTCCGCGGCGTCGAAGGTGTGCTCGTGGGTCACCTCCATCGGCGGGTAGCGGAAGACCACCGCGCCGTTGGAGGCCACGATCCAGACCGGTTCGTCGGCGCCCAGGCCGAGCATGTCGGCGACCGGCGTCATGCCGTGCGGGGAGCGGCCCGAGGCCAGGACGACGTGGCAGCCGGCGTCCATGGCGCGGCGGACGGCGACCCGCACCGGCTCGGTGACCTCGGCGTGGGTCTGGCCGGAGCCCTCGATCCACGACAGCAGGGTGCCGTCGATGTCGAGCGCGATCAGGCCCGGGCGCCAGCCGGGGGCCGGGTCCGGGCCCACGGCCGGGAGCGGACGCTGCGCGACGGGGGACTCGCTCACGCCTGCACCGCGTCGGCGGTGGCCGGGTGGACGGGGGTCAGCACCTCGAGCCCACCCAGGTAGGGCTGGAGCGCCTGCGGCACCCGCACCGAGCCGTCGGCCTGCTGGTGCTGCTCGAGCAGGGCGATGATCGGCCGGTTCACCGAGCACAGCGTGCCGTTGAGGGTGGCGATCGGGCCGGTGGCGGTGCCGCCGTCCTCCTTGGCGAAGCGGCCGCGGGTGTCGAGGCGCCGGGTCTGGAAGTCGGTGCAGTTCGAGGTCGAGGTGACCTCGCGGTACCGCTCCTGGCTCGGGATCCAGGCCTCGCAGTCGAACTTGCGGAAGGCCGAGAGGCCGAGGTCGCCGGCGGCGACGTCGATGACCCGGTACGACAGCTCGAGGGCGTCGAGGAACTCCCGCTCCCACGCCAGCAGGCGCTCGTGCTCGGCGGGCGCCTCCTCCAGCGTGGTGTAGACGAACATCTCGACCTTGTCGAACCAGTGCACGCGGAAGATGCCGCGGGTGTCCTTGCCGTGGCTGCCGGCCTCCTTGCGGAAGCAGGGGCTGACCGCGGCGTAGCGGAACGGCAGTGCGTCGGCGTCCAGGATCTCCTCGGAGTGGTACGCGGCCATCGGCACCTCGGAGGTGCCGACGAGGTACATGTCCTGCCCCTCGATCCGGTACACGTCGTCGGCGGCCTGGCCGAGGAAGCCGGTACCCTCCATCGCCTTCGGCTTGACCAGCGACGGCGGGACGACCTCGATGAAGCCGTTGGCCTGCGCCATGTCGAGCGCCATCGCGATCAGCGCGCGGTGCAGGCGGGCACCGATGCCGGTGAAGAAGTAGAAGCGCGAGCCCGAGACCTTGGCACCGCGCTCGAGGTCGATCGCGGCGTGCATGCGGCCCAGCTCGACGTGGTCGCGCGGGGTGAAGCCCTCGGCGGCGAAGTCACGGATCTCGCCGACGGTCTCCAGCAGCGCGAAGTCCTCCTCGCCACCGGCCGGGGTGGGCTCGGCGGTGAGGTTCGGCATCGAGGAGAGGCACTCGTTCCAGGTCTCCTCGGCCTCCTTCTGGGCGGCCTCCGCAGCCTTCACCTCGGCGGCGAGCGCCTTGGTGCGGGCCAGCAGCGCGGCCTTCTCGTCCCCCTGGGCCTGGGCGACCTGCTTGCCCATCGACTTCTGCTCGGCCCGCTTGGACTCGAACTCGGCGATGGCGGCCCGGCGGGCGGAGTCCGCGGCCAGGGAGCGGTCGACGACCTCGTCGGAGAGGCCGCGCTTGGCGAGCGAGGCACGGACGCGGTCGGGGTCGTCGCGCAGGACCTTGGGGTCGATCATGCCCCCGAGGCTAGCCGCCGGAGCCGTCACCGCTCACCTCGGATTCCCCAGGCCGCGCCGCGCCTGTGGAGAACGGTGCGCCCGACACCACGCGGCGCACGGGCCCGGGGACGTCGGCACGCCGCCGCGGACCTCGGCATACTCGTCCCCGTGGCCGCTCCCCTGACCGCTCCCCCGACCGCTCCCCTGGCCCCCCGCCAGCGTCTGCGGATCGGTGCGTGGGGCCTCGCCTGCTGGGTCGTCCTGGCCCTGGTGGGCCTGTTCCAGGGGCAGGGCTGGCCGCCGGTGACCTGGCTGGACTCGCTCGCCGCCGGCGCCGGCGACACCGTGTGGGTCTCCCCGGACGACGAGGCGATGTTCCGGGTCCTGCTCACCATCGAGGACGTCTTCTCCCCCTCGGGCATCACCACGATGGTCGTGCTGCTCGCGATCGCCCTCCTGGCGCTGGGCCGCGGCCGGCTGGCGATCATCACCGTCATCACCCCGCTCGTGGTGGGCCGGCTGACCTCGCTGCTCAAGGTGACCTACGGCCGCGAGCGGCCGGCGTGGCAGAACACCGACGGGTTCCTGGAGTCTGGCTCCTTCCCGTCCGGCCACGCCTCCGGCACCGGGGCGCTCGTGGCGCTGCTGGCCCTCGTGGTGCTGGTCGCGGTGCCGTCGGTCCTCGGCCGGCGGGTGCTGCTGGGCGTGCTGGCCGTCATCCAGGTCGTGGTCTGCCTCGACCGGGTGCTGCTCGGGCGGCACTACCCCTCCGACACCGTGGCCGGCACCCTGCTGGGCGTCGGCGCCGTGCTCGTGGCGGTCGCGCTCTACCCGCCGCAGGGCGGCACCCGCCGCGGCGAGGCCCCCGCCCCCGCCACCCAGGACGAGGCGGGCGAGCCGGTCGTGCAGGGGCGGCCGCTGGCCGTCGTCCTGAACCCGGTGAAGGTCTCCGACCCCGACGCCTTCGTGGAGATGGTCGCTGGCATGGCCGCGACCCGCGGCTGGGCCCCGCCCCGCGTCTACCTGACCACGGTCGAGGACCCCGGCCACGGCATGACCCGGGCCGCCTTGGGCGACGGCGCCGAGCTGGTGCTCGTCTGCGGCGGCGACGGCACCGTGCGCGAGGTGTGCGCGACCATGGCGGGCACCGGCGTGCCCGTGGGCATCGTGCCCGCCGGCACCGGCAACCTGCTGGCCCGCAACCTCGACATCCCGCTGTACCGGCGCCCCGCGCTGGAGTGCGCGCTGGGCGGGGAGACCAAGGCGGTCGACCTGGTCGCGGTGCGCGGGGACGGCCTGGAGGAGACGCACTTCCTCGTCATGGCCGGCATGGGGCTGGACGCGGCGATCATGGAGAGCGTCAACGAGGAGTTCAAGGCCCGCGTCGGCTGGCTGGCCTACGTCTTCTCCGGCATCAAGGCCTCGATGTTCCCCACCATCAAGCTGGAGATCTCCGTGGACGGCGGGGAGTTCACCACCCACCGCGCCCGGATGGCCGTGGTGGGCAACGTCGGCTACCTCACCGCCGGCATGCCGCTGCTGCCCGACGCCACCATCGACGACGGCCGGCTCGACGTCGTGCTGCTCTACCCGCGCGGCCTGCTGTCGTGGGTGCCGCTGGCCGCGCGCGTGCTGCTGCGCCAGCGGCACACCGACGACCTGGTGAACCGGATGACCGGCCGCACCATCACCCTGCGCTCGGCCAGCGCGGTGCCGCGCCAGCTCGACGGCGACCCGTGCGGCGAGGGTCGCGAGCTCGAGATGACCTGCCTGCCGGGCGAGCTCCTCGTGCGGGTGCCCGGGGAGCGCGTCACCCCCTGGGCGGTCGCGGCCAAGGTGAACGCCCGGCTGACCGCCGGCGCCTCGACCCCCTCCTGACCAGCGCCGACGCCGCGCTCAGCCGATCGGGTCCGGCTCGCGCCGGTCCACCTCGAAGCGGTCGAGCGCGAGGACGTCCTCCTCGTGGTCGGCGTTGGAGGTGAGCAGGCTGACCCCGACGTAGGTGAGGGCGCCGACGGCGAAGGACAGGAGCGTGGCCCACCCGTCCATCCCGATCCCGACGACGTCGTTGCTCACGTAGAGCAGGTCGTTGGGCACCCCGTAGAGCGTCGGGGTGAGCACCAGCAGGACGGCGCGGACCACGAAGCCGACCCCGCACGCGGCGAGCGTGCCGGCGGTGGTGCCCCGCCGCCAGAAGACGCCCACGATGAACGGGACGGCCAGGCAGGCGAGCATCAGGTCGAACGCGAGGGTCAGCAGGATGCCGGTCTGGGAGACACGGATGGCCAGCAGCACGCCGATCGCGACGACCGGGAGCATGGCCACGCGCGTCCAGCGCAGCAGCGGGTCGTGGTGGCCGGGCTCCACCTCGCGGCGGATGCCGACGATGTTGCGCACGGCCACGGCGGACGTGGCCAGGATGGCGCCGGAGGCGGTGGAGAACGAGGCGGCGACGATGCCGGAGAGGGTCAGCACGGCGAGGATCGCGGGGGCCGGTCCGTCGAGAAGCTGGTAGACGATCGGGCCGTTCGCGGCGTCCAGCCCCAGCACCGAGGACGCGGTGAGCGCGATCAGCGCCCAGAGCGTGCCGATCACCGCGGTGGCGCCGGCGCCGATGAAGCAGGCCTTCTGCGCGGCCTCGGGCGACCTGGCGGCGAAGATGCGCTGCATGAAGTCGATCGCCACCAGGTCGCCGATGCCGAGGCTGATCAGCGTCGCCCAGTTGATCGGCGCGCCGAGCTCGCTGCTGGTCAGCTGCTCGAGGTCGAACGGGCCCATGCCCGGAGCGATCTCGATGCCGTAGGAGACGGCGACCCAGCCGAACAGGGCGAGGGTGCCCACCACGGTGATGACGGCCTGGATGACGGCGGTGTACGCGTCCGAGTAGAGACCCCCACCGATCGTGTAGGCGAGGATGAGCACCACGGCGAGCACCACGCCCACCTGGTAGCCCAGCGGGGTGAAGTACTCGAAGAGGAAGCCCATCGCCACGAGGTTGCCGGCGAGCAGGATCGTGAAGGCGAAGATCATCAGCACCGAGGCGACCACCTCGACACGGCGGCCGTAGCGCTTGGCGAAGAAGTCGCCGAGGGTGAACAGGCCCATGCGGTTCATGGGCTTGGCCAGGAACAGGCCCGCCAGCAGCAGGCAGAGGGCGAGACCGAGCGCCAGCGAGGCACCGGCCCAGAAGCCGAACGTGCCCGTGAGGTCGGTGTTGCCGACCGTGGCGTTGGAGTCGACGGCGGCGGTGGTCAGCGCGACCGCCACGAGCGGCACGCCGAGGGACCTGCCGGCGACGAGGTAGTTGGCCGAGTCGCCGTCGACCTTGCGGGCGACCGCGATGCCGACGACGAGCACGAGCAGGACCGTGAGGGCTACTCCGGTGATGATCATGGGCTGGGCTCCTGGCTGGAGGACGTCGCCGGAAGCGGCCTCGACGCGCCCGGGGCTCGACGGTGAGCCCGGCGCCTTTTCGATCGAGCGACCGGCGTGGTGCGTCCCATTGCGCCGCCCGGATGTTTCGTCGGGCGTACGCGGCAGGCAACAGGTCTGTTAATTCGGTCGTTCGATCGAAATAACGCCTACGGGACGAGGGCGGCACCCGCCTCGCGCGCGGCGGCGACGGCGTCGGCGTCCAGGCCCACGACTCGCAACGCCGCGTCGGCGATCCGGTCGGTGACCTCGCGACCCGGCGCCACGCCGGCGTCCCGGCGCCGCAGGATCACCGACTCGACCAGGCCGAAGACCAGGTCGGCGAGCTCCCCGGCACCCTCGGCCACCCCCTGCTCCGCCACCAGCGCGGCGACCAGCCCGGCGTAGACGCCCGCGAGGCGGTCGCGTTGGGCGTGGAACGACGCGAACCGCTCGTCGCCCAGCTCGGGCAGCAGGTAGAGCGAGCCCAGGTTGGTCTCGCCGGAGGCCAGCAGCCGGGCGTCGTAGGCGCACAGCGCCCACAGTCGGGCCGCCGCCGTCCCCTCGGCGCCGGCGAGGCCGTCCGCGTAGGCCACCGACGGCTCGACGGTGCGCAGCAGGAGCGCCAGCAGGATCGCGTGCTTGCCGCCGAAGTGGTGGTACATCGTGGCCTGGGAGATGCCGGCACCCTGTGCGATCGCGTAGGTGGACGTCGAGCCGAAGCCGACCTCGCTGAACTGCTTCGCCGCCGAGACGAGGATGTCCTCCTCCGTGCCCAGACCGCTGACCGACGAGGCCTTGCGAGGCCGTCCGCGCCGTCGCGGCTTCTCCTCCGCCTGCTGCTCACCCACCCCCGCAACCTATCCGGCACCCCACGTGCGGTGCGTCAGCAACCGGCCCCGGCCACCTCGGCCGGTCACGCACCGCGCCTCGCTCGAGCACCGCCCGACCGGGCACCGCAACGCGGAGTTAACACGTCGGTGACGCCGTCGAACCACACGCGGCGCAGAGTTTCTGTCGATCAACCGAAAAGCCACTGGAGGAGCCCCGATGAGCAGCACCGCGACCACGGCCGGCGCCCGGTCCCACGCCCGGGCCCAGGAGGGGACCGTCGTCGAGACGATGCCCACCGTGCCCGCCGCGCGCACGAGCAGCCCCCTGCCCGACCAGGTCGCGAGCAGCGACGTCGTGTGGTCCGAGCGGATCGCCGGCGGCGGCTACGGCCATCGCGTCCTGGCGCGCGGCACCCACCTGCGGCTGACCGACCTCACCGGCGACGCGTGCGCCTCGGTGCTCCTCCACTCGGCCACCTCACCGTGGGAGCGGCTCAACGTCGCCGACACGGTGAAGGTGCAGTGGCAGGTCTACTCCGGGACGGGCCAGCTGCTCCTCTCCGACCAGGCCCGCGTCCTGGCCAGCCTGGTGGACGACACCAGCGGCCACCACGACGCCGTCTTCGGCACGACCACCCAGGCCGCCAACGCCGCGCGCTACGGCGACGGCTCTCCGCAGGGCCCCACCCCGGCCGGCCGCGAGCTGTTCGTCCTCGGCGCCACCAAGAACGGCCTCGGCCGCCGCGACCTGCCCGGCTGCGTCTCCTTCTTCCAGGGCGTGCGCGTGGACGAGGCGGGGCGCGGCGTCTGGCAGGGGTCGGCCGGCGCCGGGGCGAGCGTCACGCTCCGCCTGGAGATGCCCGCGATCCTGCTGCTCGCCAACACCGCCCACCCGCTGGACCCGCGCCAGGAGTTCACCAGCGGCCCGCTCGACGTCCTCGCGTGGCGCGGAGCACCCACCGCGCCCGACGACGACCTCTGGTCCGCCTTCCCCGAAGGCCGCCGCGCCTTCGAGAACACCCTCGACCACCTGAAGGGACGTGGCCTCGCATGAGCACGACCACCGACCCGGGCACGCTGACCCCCCGCGACGCCCACACCCCCGCGACCCTGACCGGCGGGCACCTCGCCGGCCTGACCGAGACCCACCGCGAGCTCGTCGCCGCCCGGGCACCGTGGTCCCGCGTGCTGCGCGCGGGTGAGGTCCTCACGATCGTGGACGTCGACGGCAACCAGGCCGTCGACTTCCTCGCGTTCGCCTGGCCGGACACCTCCCGCGCCTACTCCGCGCAGGCCACCCTGGCCGCGGCCGGCGGGGTCTTCCTCACCACCGGCTCGGTCCTCCTCGACAACGAGGGGGGCCCGCTGCTCACCGTGGTCGCCGACGAGGTCGGCCGCCACGACACCCTCGGTGGCGCCTGCAGTCAGGAGTCCAACACCCTGCGCTACGGCCACCACACCCGCGCCCAGCACGCCTGCGCCGACAACTTCATGAACGAGGCCTCGCGCTACGGCCTGGGCAAGCGCGACCACGTCTCCAACGTCAACTGGTACATGAACGTGCCGGTCGACCCCGACGGCGCGCTCGGCATCGTCGACGGCATCTCCGCCCCCGGGCTGAGCCTCGCGCTGCGCGCCGAGACCGACACCCTCGTGCTGGTCTCCAACTGCCCGCAGGTCAACAACCCGTGCAACGGCTTCGACCCCAGCCGCGCCGAGATGGTCGTCCACTCCCCCGAGGCGGGTGCCCGATGAGCGCCACCACGACACCGGCCACGACACCGGGCACCCTGCTCGTCGCCAACCGCGGCGAGATCGCCTGCCGGGTCATCCGTGCCGCGAAGGCGGCCGGCTGGCGCACCGTGGCCGTCTTCTCCGAGGCCGACCGCGGCGCCGCCCACGTCCACCTCGCGGACGAGGCGGTGCTGCTCGGCCCGACCCCGCCGAGCCAGTCCTACCTGGACGTCGACGCGGTGCTCGCCGCGGCGAAGGCGACCGGTGCCACCGCGGTCCACCCCGGCTACGGCTTCCTCTCCGAGGACGCCGGCTTCGCCGAGCGGCTGGAGTCCGAGGGCCTCACGTTCGTCGGGCCGACCCCCGACGTCCTGCGCACCTTCGGCGCCAAGCACACCGCCCGCGAGGCCGCGACGGCCGCCGGCGTCCCCGTGTTCGCGGGCACCGGCATCCTCGCCGACGCGGACGAGGCCGTCGCCGAGGTCGAGGCGGTCGGCTACCCCGTCATGCTCAAGGCGACCGGCGGGGGCGGTGGCATCGGGATGACCGTCTGCCGCACCCCGGAGGAGCTGCGGGCGGGGTTCGCGTCCGTCACCCGGATGGCCCGAGCCAGCTTCGGCTCGGCCGGCGTCTTCGCCGAGCGCTACGTCGAGCGGGCCCGGCACGTGGAGGTCCAGGTCTTCGGTGACGGCACGGGCCGCGTCCTCACCCTCGGCGACCGCGACTGCTCGCTCCAGCGCCGGCACCAGAAGGTGCTCGAGGAGGCCCCCGCGCCGGACCTCCCGGACGACGTCCGCGAGACCCTGCGCACCGCCGCCCGCGACCTCGCCGCCTCGGTGGCCTACCGCTCCGCCGGCACGGTGGAGTTCGTCTACGACGCCGAGCGCGGCGAGGCGTCCTTCCTGGAGGTCAACGCCCGGCTCCAGGTCGAGCACCCGGTCACCGAGCAGGTCACCGGGGTCGACCTCGTCGGCTGGATGCTGCGCCTGGCCGCCGGTGACACGGCCTTCGTGGACGAGGCTCTCGCCGCGCACCCCGACGGCGCCGTGCCGGTGGTCGGCCACGCCGTCGAGGCGCGCGTCTACGCAGAGGACCCGGCCGCCGACTTCCGCCCGTCCGCCGGCCTCCTCACCGGTGTCACCCACCCGGCCGCGTCCGCGGACGTCCGCGTCGACGGGTGGGTCGAGACCGGCACCGAGGTCTCCACCGCCTACGACCCGCTGCTCGCGAAGGTGATCGCCACCGCCGGCGACCGGCCCGCCGCCTGGGCCCGCCTGCGCGACGCGCTGGAGGAGACCCGGGTCGACGGCATCGAGGTCAATCTCGGCCTCCTGCGCGCGGTCTGCGACCTCGACGCCGTCGCCGACGTCCGGCACACCACCCACACCCTCGACGGCTTCGGCGACCCCGAGCCGCGGATCACGGTCGAACGCCCGGGCCTGATGACCACCGTCCAGGACGCCGAGGGCCGGCGCGGCCTGTGGCAGGTCGGCGTGCCGCCGTCCGGGGCCATGGACGCCCGCTCGCTGCGACTGGGCAACCTCGCCCTCGGCAACGACGAGGACGCGGCCGGCCTGGAGTGCACCGCCACCGGTCCCGCGCTGCGCTTCACCCACGACACCCTCGTCTGCGTCACCGGGGCACCCGCGCCGGTGCGCGTCGACGGCGTCGAGGCGCCGATGTGGGAGCCCGTGCTCGTGCCTGCCGGTGGCCTCCTCGACGTCGGGGACGCCGGCGCCGGACTGCGCACGTACGTGGCGCTCGCCGGTGGCCTCGACGTGCCGGAGTACCTGGGCTCGCGCGCCACCTTCACCCTGGGCGGGTTCGGCGGCCACGGTGGCCGGGCGCTGCGTCCGGGCGACGTCCTGCGCACCGCCGCGACCGAGCGGGAGCCCGCCGGTCCGGTGGACCCCGCGCTGCGCCCGACGTTCGGGACGCACTGGGACCTCACCGTCACCGAGGGCCCCCACGGCGCACCGGAGTTCTTCACCCGCGCCGACATGGAGACCCTGTTCGCCACTCGCTACGGCGTGCACTTCAACTCCGCGCGCACGGGTGTCCGGCTCGTCGGGCCGAAGCCGCAGTGGGCACGTCAGGACGGCGGCGAGGCCGGTCTGCACCCCTCGAACATTCACGACAACGCCTACTCGGTGGGTGCCCTGGACTTCACCGGGGACACCCCGATCCTGCTCGGCCCGGACGGCCCGAGCCTGGGTGGCTTCGTCTGCCCCGTGACGGTGGTCAGCGCCGACCGGTGGAAGCTCGGCCAGCTGCGGCCGGGCGACACCGTCTCGTTCGTGCCGGTCCGCCTGGAGGCGGCCCCGTCGCCCCGCTCGCTCGTCCTGCCGTCCCCGACCCGGCCGCGGACGGGCGGGGACGGCGACGACGGCGTGCTGCTGCGTCGCCACGCACGAGGCCCGGGCGCCCCGGACGTCGTGTACCGGCGCTCGGGGGACGACAACGTGCTGGTCGAGTACGGCGACCTCGTGCTGGACCTCGGCCTGCGGGCCCGGGTGCACGCGCTGCACACCGCTCTCGCCGAGCAGCGCGTCGCGGGCGTCCTCGACCTGACGCCAGGCATCCGCTCGCTCCAGGTGCACGTGGACCCCGACGTCCTGCCGGTTCCCCGGCTGCTGGGCCTGCTCACCGAGCTGGAGGACGGGCTCCCCGCCGTCTCCGAGCTCGTCGTGCCCAGCCGCCAGGTGCGGCTGCCGCTCTCCTGGGACGACCCCGCGACCCGCGAGGCGATCGCCCGCTACATGGCCGGCGTGCGTGACGACGCGCCCTGGTGCCCGTGGAACATCGAGTTCATCCGCCGGGTCAACGGCCTGGAGAGCGTCGCGGACGTCTACGACACCGTCTTCGCCGCCGACTACCTCGTGCTCGGCCTGGGCGACGTCTACCTCGGCGCCCCCGTCGCCACACCGCTCGACCCGCGGCACCGGCTCGTCACCACGAAGTACAACCCGGCCCGCACCTGGACGGCGGAGAACTCCGTCGGCATCGGCGGCGCCTACCTGTGCATCTACGGCATGGAGGGGCCGGGCGGGTACCAGTTCGTCGGCCGCACTACGCAGGTGTGGAGCAGCCACCGCACCAACGCGCTGTTCGAGCCCGGCAGCCCGTGGCTGCTGCGCTTCTTCGACCGGATCTCCTGGTACCCGGTCGAGCCCGAGGAGCTGATGGACCTGCGCGCGGACATGGCCGCCGGTCGGGGCTCGCTCGACGTCACCGACGGGGAGTTCTCCCTCGCCGAGCACGAGCGGTTCCTGGCCGACAACGCTGCCTCGATACAGGAGTTCCGGGAACGTCAGGCGACCGCGTTCGGCGCCGAGCGCAGCGCCTGGGAGGCCGCCGGCGAGTTCGACCGTGCCGAGGCCGCGGCGGAGGCCGCCGTCCCGGAGCCCGTCGACGTCGAGGTGCCCGAGGGCGGCGCGCGGGTGGACGCGCCGTTCGTGGCCAACGTGTGGAAGGTCGACGTGGCCGAGGGCGACGTCGTGGAGGAGGGAGCAGTGCTCGTGCGACTGGAGGCGATGAAGATGGAGAGCCACGTGACGGCACCCGCGGCCGGACGGGTGGTCGCCGTGACCGCCACCCCGGGCACCCAGGTGGCACCGGGCGACGCGCTGGTCGTCCTGGCGGCCCTGGACAGCGCGGAGGTGTCGGCATGAGCCGGGTCGGCGACGCGTTCGCCGCCCTCGAGGTGGCGCAGCGCCCGGAGGTGTTCCTGTTCGTCCGCGACCGCGAGGTCGTGGAGGCCGAGGCCGCCTCCGCGCAGGGCCCCCTGGCCGGGCTCCTGCTCGCGGTGAAGAACAACGTGGACGTGGCGGGCACGCCCACCACGGCCGCCTGCCCGACCTTCGCGGACGGGCCCGCCGACGCCGACGCCCAGGCCGTCGCACGGCTGCGTGCGGCCGGTGCCACCGTGCTCGGCTCGACCAACCTCGACCAGTTCGCCACCGGCCTCGTCGGCCAGCGCAGCCCGCACGGCGGGGTCCGCGACGCCCGGCGTCCGTCCTACGTCTCGGGTGGTTCGTCGTCCGGGTCGGCGGTGTCGGTCGCGCTCGGTCTGGCCGACGTCGCCATCGGCACCGACACGGCCGGGTCCGGTCGCGTGCCCGCGATGTTCCAGGGCCTGGTCGGCATCAAGCCCACGCTCGGGGTCGCCGCCGTCGAGGGCGTCCTGCCCGCCTGCCGGTCCTGGGACGCGGTGACGATCTTCGCTCGCGACCTCGACACCGCTGCCACGGCGATGGGGGCGATGGCGGGCGGACCGGGCACCCGGGCGTGGCCGTCCGACGTGCGGCTGGCCGCGCCGACGCGGCCGCGGGTCGCCGTCCCCGAGACACTGGTGCGGATGGAGCCGGCCTGGGTCGCGGCGTTCGACGACGCGATCGCCAGGCTCGAGGCCGGCGGTGCCGACGTCGTGAAGGTCCCCTTCCAGGACTTCCTGGACGCCGCGCTCCTCCTCTACGACGGCGCGCTGGTCGCCGAGCGGCACGGGGCCGTCGGCGACTTCGTGGACGCCCACCTCGACGACTGCGACCCCACCGTCGGCGGCATCGTCTCCCGGGCCGGGGAGGTCAGCGGCTCGGCGTACGTTCGCGACACCGCCCGCCTCGAGGAGCTCAGGGCCCGGGCGATGGGCCTCGTCGAGGGCTGCGACGTCCTCGTCGTGCCCACCGCCCCCGGCCACCCCACGCAGGCGGCGCTGGCCGCCGCGCCGGTCGCGGTGAACTCCTGGGTGGGCACCTACACGAACTTCGCCAACCTCTTCGACCTGTGCGGCGTCGCGGTGCCGACGGGCACGGTGGTCGAGGAGGACGGCTCGGTCGCGCAGACGGGAGTGACGGTCCTCGGCCGGGCGTTCGAGGACGCCGTCGCGCTCGACGTGGCACGCCGCATGGCCGTGCTACCGCCGTCCGTGGCGCTGCCCGGTGCGGCACCGGCGCTGCCGGACCCGGGTCCGTGGCCGCTGCTCGCCGGCGCGGAGGCCACGCGCCTGCTGGTCGTCGGGGCCCACCTGCCCGGCCAGCCGCTCGCCCACGAGCTGGAGGCCCTCGGCGCCCGCTGGGTGGGTCCGGCCACCACCGCTGCGTCCTACCGCCTGCTCGCCCTCGACACGACGCCGCCCAAGCCCGGGCTGGTGCGGGAGGCCGAGGGCGGGGCGGCGATCGAGGGCGGTCTCTGGGAGCTCTCCCCCGCCGCCCTCGGTCGCTTCCTCGCGGCCCTCCCGGCCCCCATGAGCCTCGGTTCGGTGGAGCTCGCGGACGGCAGCTGCGTGACCGGGTTCGGCGTCGCCGCCGACGCCGCGGCCGCCGGCAAGGACATCACGTCCTTCGGCGGCTGGCCGGCCTACCTCGCCGCCCGCTGACCCCGTCCCGCCGAGTCGGCAGCAGCTTGCTGCCGACTCGGCGGTGCCTCAGTGCGAGGAGACGAAGTCCTTCTGCCGGACGAGGAACAGCACGGCGACGGCGGCGACGGCCGCACCGACGGAACCGATGAGCAGGATGTGGTTGAGCGCGTCGACGACGGCGGTGGTGCCCACGTTCAGCACCAGGTCGTAGGCGGCCGAGCCGTCTCCGCCGTTCTGCTCGGCGGCCGACTGCGCGGCCGACGCGGCGACCTGCACCTGGCCGGAGGACAGTGCGGCGGAGAGACCGTCCACCGCCGCGTCCGGCACCTGGCCGCTCAGGTCGGAGGTGACCGCGTCCGAGACCTGGTGGCTGAAGATCGAGCCCAGCGCCGCGATGCCCGTGGCGATGCCGACCTGGCGGAAGGTCGAGTTCACGCCGGAGGCCATGCCGGAGCGGTCCGGGGTGACGACGCCGACGGCCGTGGAGGCCAGCGGCGGGTTGACCATGCCGATGCCGAAGCCGGCGATGACCATGCCGGCGATCAGGTGGGTCCAGGCGGAGTCGGCGTCGAGGCCGGTCATGAGGAACAGGCCGACGGCGACGAGCACGAAGCCGGGGAACATCAGCCACTTCACCGGTACGTGGCTGGAGAGGCGTCCGGCCACCACGGCGCACACGAACGAGGCGCCGGAGAGGAAGAGGAACCGCACGCCCGTGCCGACGGCGGAGTAGCCGAGCACCGACTGCACGTAGATGACCAGGTAGGTCAGCAGCGAGAAGACCGTGGCGGAGATGGCGAACGCGGCGACGAGGCCGCCGACGAAGGTGGGCCTGCGCAGGAGCGTGAGGTCGAACATCGGGTGCCCGAGGCGCGCCTGGCTGACCAGGAAGACCACCAGCAGGACGGCGGCGACCACCAGCGAGACGACGACCTGCGTCTCGCCCCAGCCGGACTCGCCGGCCTCGATGAGGCCGAAGACCAGCGCGGCCAGCGCCACGGAGAACGTGATGAACCCGAACCAGTCGGGGCGGCCGGCGCGGGGGTCCTTGGACTCCTGGACCCGGGCCAGGGTGACGACGAGCGCGACCAGGCACAGCGGCACGTTGACGAAGAAGATCCACCGCCAGGACAGCCCGGAGGTGAGCACGCCGCCGAGCACCGGGCCGATGGCCACGGCCACGCCGGTGGTGGCGCCGAAGGCACCGAAGGCCACGCCCCGGTCCTTGCCGCGGAAGGCGCTGGCCAGCAGCGCGAGGGCGGTGGCGAACATGGCGGCGCCGCCGATGCCCTGGAAGGCGCGGGCCAGGCAGAGGAAGAGGACGTCGGTCGCGAAGCCGCAGGCCAGCGATCCGACGGTGAACAGCACCAGGCCGATCGCGAAGACGCGACGGCGGCCGTAGAGGTCGGCCAGGGAGCCGGCCGTCAGCAGCAGCGCGGCCAGGGAGAGGGCGTAGGCGTCGATGACCCACTGGAGGTCGGAGAGCCCGGCGTCGAGCGCCGTGGCGATGTCGGGGAGCGCGACGTTCACGATGGTGATGTCGAGCAGCAGCATGAAGACGCCGAGACAGACGGCGGCGAGGGTCCACCACTTGGTGTCGGACCCGGCGGGCGCGCCGGCCGCGGTGGTCTCGGGGGCGGGCGAGGACATGGGAGCTCCTGCGTCGTTGCGAGGGGGTGGTCGCTGAGGATGAGGGACGGGCGAAACCGTCACGGGCTGAACTATCTGCTGCGCTACGATACGCTCGGAGAGCAGATCGTCAACACCTGAACGATCTGGTGCGGGACGAACGAGAGGGGGATCACGCGTGGGGCTCGACTGCCACGTGGCCGCGGGCCGCGAGCTGCTGCCCGAGCTGGCCGCGCTGCCGGGGCACCTGCTCTGGCGCGCCGCCGGACGCACCCAGCTGATCCTCGACGCCACCCTGCCGAGCGACGCCGGCATCCAGGCCTACGCGGTGCTCCGGGTCCTCGGCGACGGCGTGCCCCGCAGCCAGCAGGCCCTGGCGCTGGCCGTCTCCACCAGCCGCACCACCCTCGGCAAGGTCGCGGCCGGGCTGGTCTCCCGCGGTCTCGTCGAGCGCGTGCGCAACCCCGACGACCGCCGCTCCTACCTGCTCACCCGCACCGACGCCGGTGCCGAGGCGGCCGAGGAGTGGGCCCCCTCCGTCGAGGCGGCCGACGCCGCCGTCCGGGCCCCCTTCAGCGCGGCCGAGGCCGACGACCTCACCGCCCTCCTCGCCCGACTCCTGGTGGCGGACGACGGCACCGCCGCCGCCCCCGAGCTGCGGACCTTCCCCGGGTTCCTGATCGTGCGTGCCCACACGGCCGTCGGTCCCCGGTTCTCCGCGGGCCTCGCGCCGCTGGGCATCGAGCCCCGGCACATCGGCTCGCTCGTGGCCGTGCGCGCCCGCGGACCGATGCCGCAGACCGAGCTCGCCGGCTACCTCGGCCTCAGCCCGGCGTCCGTCGTGGGCATCGTGGACGAGCTGGAGCAGCGCGGCCTCGTGGAGCGCCGACGCAGCACCACCGACCGGCGCGCGCACGAGCTGCACCTGACCGGCGAGGCCCCCGCCGTCATCGACCGCGCTCGCACCCTGGCCGACGCGGTGGTCGAGGTGGTCTGCGCCGACCTGGCCGCCGACGAGCTCGAGCGCCTGCTGGGCTACCTGCGCCGGGTCGTCACCGACGCCTGAGACGCCCCGCTCAGGCGGGCGCACGAGCAGGCGCACAGGCAGCGCCCGCGTGGTGAACCGTCTCGGGTCGGTCCTCCGCGCGGGCGCTGAGGCGAACCTAGAGCGGTCCGCAACGCCTCCGCAGCAGAATCGGCCCGGTGGTGGTGGCAGCACCCGTACGGACGGCACCAGCGGGTGGCCCCTCGTGCCGGCCGGGTTGTGACCTCGTCCACCCCCCCTGGTCGGAAGAGGTGGCGGACCTCCCCGGTTGGACCTCGTGCACGACGCACCCCTGCGACCCGGAGGAGACTTCCGTCCGATGAGCCAGCTCTTCGCCCCCCTCACCCTGCGTGGCACCGAGATCAGCAACCGCGCCTGGATGGCGCCGATGTGCCAGTACTCCGCCGCTGCCGAGGGCCCCGACGTGGGCGCCCCCAACGACTGGCACCTCGCCCACTACGGCGCGCGGGCCGCAGGTGGACCGGGCGCGATCATCGTCGAGGCCACCGGCGTGCTGCCCGAGGGCCGCATCACGGGGTGGGACCTCGGCATCTGGGACGACGCGCAGGTGCCCGCCCACCGCCGGCTGACGGCCGCGATGGAGGCGCAGGGCGTCGTGCCCGGCATCCAGCTCGCGCACGCCGGCCGCAAGGCCAGCACCGCCAAGCCGTGGGACGGCGGCTCCGGGGTCTTCGAGGGCCCGGCCGCCTGGCAGGTCGTGGCGCCCTCGGCGCTGCCCTTCACCGAGGGCTATCCCCAGCCGGCCGCCCTGGACGAGGCCGGCATCGCCCGCGTCGTCGAGGGCTTCGCGGACGCGGCGCGGCGCGCGCTCGAGGCCGGCTACCGGCTGATCGAGCTGCACGCCGCCCACGGCTACCTGCTGCACCAGTTCCTCTCCCCGCTCTCCAACCAGCGCACCGACGGCTACGGCGGCTCCCTGGAGAACCGGACCCGCCTCGCGGTCGAGGTGGCCGAGGCCGTCCGCGCGGTGCTGCCCGACGACGTCCCCCTGGTCACCCGTGTCTCCGCGACCGACTGGGCCGAGGGCGAGGGCTGGACGGCCGAGGACACCGTGCACCTCGCCAAGCAGCTCGCCGGTGTCGGCGTCGACGCGCTGCACGTCTCCACCGGTGGCAACCTGCCGACCGCGCAGATCCCCGTCGGGCCGGGCTACCAGGTGCCGTTCGCCCGGAAGGTCCGCGAGGAGGCGGGCATCCCCACCATCGCGGTCGGGATGATCACCGAGCCGCTCCAAGCCGAGCAGCTGCTGGCCGACGGCGCCGCGGACGTCGTGGCGCTGGCCCGCCCGCTGCTGGCCGACCCGATGTGGGTGCGCCGCGCCGCGACGGTGCTGCGCAGCGACTCCCCGCTCCCCGACCAGTACGCCCGGGCCGCCTCCTTCCTCTGACGGCCCGACGGAGGGGGGATACGACCCACCACATTCGTGGTTCCGCGCGCCCGAAACCACGAATGTGGTGGGTCGTACCCCGTCCACCGCGCGCATGATGGGCGGCGTGGACTGGACGACGTGGCTGGTGGTCGCCGGCGTGCTGGCGGGGCTGTGGGCGGTGTCGGTGCTGGTGATGGTGCTGCTGGCCGACCGGCTGCCCGACGGCCTGCTCAAGCAGGTCGCCGAGTTCCTCCCGGCGTGCGTGACGACGGCGCGGCGGCTGCGGCGACACCCCGACGTGCCGCGGCGGGCCAAGGTCGCGCTGGGCGTGGCCGTGGTGTGGGTGCTCAGCCCGATCGACCTGCTGCCGGAGTTCCTGCCGGTGATCGGTCCGCTCGACGACGTCGTGGCGGTCGTGCTGCTGCTGCGGTACGCGGCACGCAGCATCCCCCGCCCCGTCCTGCTGGAGGCGTGGCCGACCGACCCGGCGCTGCTCGAGCGGCTGCTGGGCCCCGCCCGGTGACGGCCGGGAGGGAACAGCTCAGGGCCGCGCGCCCGCCAGCGCCTCGGCCTCCTCGGGCGAGAGCTGCTGCTCGCAGGCCCACCCGGTGACCGCCTTGGCGTAGGTGCGGGCGTCCGAGCGCCCGTGGATCGAGGTGAGCAGGACGCCGTCGCCACCGTCGTCCACGAGCGCCAGGGACCACGACAGGTGCCCGCCCATGTCGCCGAAGGCGTCGTAGCGGACGACGGCCAGGTGCCGCAGCGCGTCGGCGTTCTCGGCCCGCAGCGCGGCGACCTCGGCGCGCAGGCCGGCCACGTCGGTCGGCAGCTCCACCCGCGGGTCCCGCGCGCGCAGCCCGGCCGTGCGGGCCGAGCGCCGCGCCGCGACCACCGCCAGGGACAGCGCCACCACGGCCAGCAGGAAGCCTGCGACCGCCAGCACGACCACCACCGCGGACACCACGCTCGTCGACATGGCCGCGAATCTAGACTGGGCGGGTGGCTGAATCGCGACGCATCGCCTACCAGGGAGAGCCGGGAGCGAACTCCCACATCGTGTGCGCGGAGCACTACCCCGACTTCGAGGCGGTGCCCTGCGCCTCGTTCGAGGACGTGTTCGCGACCGTGGAGTCGGGCAACGCCGACCTGGCGATGATCCCGATCGACAACTCCCTGGCCGGCCGCGTGGCCGACATCCACCACTTCCTGCCGGGCTCGAGCCTGCACATCGTGGCCGAGCACTTCCTGCGGATCAGGTTCGACCTGGTGGCGGTGCCGGGGGCGACGCTGGAGTCGATCAAGACGGTCCACAGCCACGTCCACGCCCTGGGCCAGTGCCGCCGGGTGATCCGCGAGCTGGGCCTGGAGCCGGTGATCGCCGGCGACACCGCCGGCGCCGCGCGCGAGGTCGCCGACGAGCGCGACCCCTCGATGGCCGCCATCTCCCCGCCCATGGCCGCGGACCTCTACGGCCTCCAGGTGCTGCGCAAGGACGTCGAGGACGAGGACCACAACACCACCCGCTTCGTGGTGCTGGCGCCCCGCCCGCAGCGCCCGCCGGTGGGCGCGGGCCCCGTGGTCACGAGCTTCATCTTCAACGTCAAGAACCTGCCCGCGGCGCTCTACAAGGCGCTCGGCGGCTTCGCCACCAACGGCGTGAACATGACCAAGCTGGAGAGCTACATGGTGGACGGGGAGTTCACCGCCACCCAGTTCCTCGCCGAGGTCGACGGGCACCCGGACGAGGCGGGGCTGGCGCGCGCGCTGGAGGAGCTCACCTTCTTCACCACCGAGGTGAAGCTGCTGGGCGTCTACCCCGCGAGCCCGTTCCGGCTCGAGAACCGGGCCTGAGCGGCTCGGGCCTGAGGAGCGCGCCCGTGCCGACCCGTCAGGGTCGGCGCTCGTCCTGCGGGGCGCCGAGCTCGTCGTCCGCGGCCGTGGCGTCGGCGGCGTCGGCGTGGCCGCCGGGAGCGGTGGGCGCGAACGGGTCCGGCCGTCGACGCGGCTCGAACGGGTCGTAGGGCTGCTCCGCCCAGTCGGTGCCGGGGGCGTCCGGTGCCGCGTCGGCGCGTGCTCCGGTGGCACGAGTCGCGCGCGGCTCGCGGTCGGAGCGGAACCGCAGGCCCGTGAACGGGTCCTCCCCGCGGGCGTGGAAGCCGCGGAAGCGCGCCAGCAGCTCCAGCAGGGCACGCTCGTGCGGCGTGCCCGCGGTCGAGGGCCGCCACGACATCAGCAGCACGACCTGGAGCCAGTTGCGCAGGTCCACCTCGTCGACCGTGACGGTGTAGCTGCACTCGGCGTCGGCGACGAAGGTGAGCCGCGCCGTGCGCCGCTCCCACCGGAGTCGTCCGCCGGTCACGCGACCGACCTCGACAGCAAGATCCCCCTGCACCGCAATCCCCCCTGAATTGCCGGCCGCACTGCTGCGTGCCTGTCTCCGTTGTACCGGACGAACCCCGCCCGCGACAGTCCGACCCTCCAGGGGGACGTGCTCGGGAGCACGCTCGTGTTTTCCGCGTCGGTCGGGCACGGGGCGGAGGTCCGGGGGCGGAGGTCCGGGGCGGGGGCGGTTACCGTTCCGAGGTGCACGACCCGCTCCCCGCCGACCAGGCCACCGACCAGGCCGCAGACCAGGCCGCAGACCAGGCCGCCGACTCCCGCACCCTCGACGTCGGCTTCGCCCGCCTCGACCTCGACCGGGCCGCCCGCACCGGTGACCCCGAGGTGGTCCTCGGCCAGGGCAAGACGCCGGAGCAGGTCGCGAGCATCATGGCCGCGCTGCACGAGGCGCACCCGGAGCAGGCCGTTCTCGCGACCCGGCTCGACGACGCCGCCCGCGCCCACCTGGCGCAGGCGCTGCCCGCGGCAGAGCTGCACCACGAGGCGCGCTGCGCCACGCTCGGCCCGCTGCCGCCCGCCCGGGGCACCGTCACCGTCGTCGCGGCCGGCACCTCCGACGGCCCGGTGGCCGCCGAGGCCGCGCTGGTGGCCCGCGTCCACGGGGCGCACGTCGAGCGCATCACGGACGTCGGCGTGGCCGGCCTGCACCGCTTGCTGGCGGTCCGCGAGCGGCTGGAGGAGGCGGACTGCCTCGTCGTGGTCGCCGGGATGGAGGGCGCGCTGCCCTCGGTCGTGGCCGGCCTGGTCGGGGTCCCGCTCGTGGCCGTGCCGACGTCCGTGGGCTACGGCGCCTCGCTCGGCGGCATCACCGCCCTGCTCGCGATGCTCAACTCGTGCGCCCCGGGCGTGAGCGTGGTCAACATCGACAACGGCTACGGCGCGGCCGTGCACGCGGCCCGCGTGGCCCGGCAGTCCGCGGGAGCGCAGGCGTGAGCGCCGCGCCCGGCCGCGACGTCCCCGGTCGTGACGCCCCCGGCCGCGACGTCTGGGTCGACGCCACCGCCGGCGCCAGCGGCGACATGCTGCTCGGCGCGCTGGTCGGGGCCGGCGTGCCGCTCGAGGTGATCGCCGAGGCCGTCGACGCGGTGACGCCCGAGCCCGTCGGCCTCTCGGTGCAGCGCGTGGTGCGCTGCGGGCTGGCCGCCACGAAGGTGCACGTCGACGTCGCCGACTCCACCCACCACCGCACCTGGCGCGACATCCGCACGCTGCTCACCGAGGCGGACCTCGAGGAGCCCGTGCGTCGCCGCGCGGTCGCCGTGTTCCACGGCCTCGCCGTCGCCGAGGCGTCCGTGCACGGCACCGAGCCCGACGACGTGCACTTCCACGAGGTCGGCGCGCTGGACTCCATCGCCGACGTCGTCGGCGCCTGCGCGGGCCTGGCCCACCTCCTCGGGGACGACGGCCGGCTGACCGTCTCCACCATCTCCGTCGGGTCGGGCCGCGTGCGGGCCGCGCACGGCTCCCTGCCCGTGCCGGTGCCGGCGGTGGCCGAGCTGCTGCGCGGCGTCCCCTCCTCCGCCGGCCCCAAGGGCAGCGAGGGCGAGCTGTGCACGCCCACCGGCGCCGCGCTGCTCACGGTCCTGGCCGACGCGCACGGGCCGCAGCCGGCGATGGTCGTCGCCGAGATCGGGCTGGGCGCGGGCGACCGGGACCCCTCGACCCACCCCAACGTGGTGCGCGTGCTGGCCGGCGAGCCGAAGGTCGGCGACGGGTCCAGCTCGACCGACGTCGTCCTGGAGGCCAACGTCGACGACCTCGACCCGCGCGTGTGGCCCTCCGTGCTCGCCGCGCTGCTCGAGGAGGGCGCCTCGGACGCCTGGCTCACGCCGATCCTGATGAAGAAGGGCCGCCCCGCGCACACGCTGTCCGTGCTGTGCCGGGCCGAGCTGGCGCCCGAGCTGCGGCGCACGATCTTCGTCCAGACCTCCACGATCGGCGTGCGCCAGCACGACGTGCTCAAGCACGCGCTCCCCCGCGAGGTCGTCACGGTCAGCGTGGGCGGCAAGGAGATCCGGGTGAAGGCCGCCCGCCTGGACGGCCGGGTCGTCACCGTGCAGCCGGAGCACGACGACGTCGCGGGCGTCGCCGAGACGCTCGGACGCCCCGTGCTCGACGTGCTCGCCGACGCCACCGCGGCCGCGCGGCGGCTCCTGCTCCCCGACCCGGACGCGGTGCACACCTACCGCTGAGCCCCCCTCGGTGGTCGAGGTGGTCTCGAGACAGGACTTCGTCCTTCCTCGACCTCCAGCAAGCCTCGCGACCGCCGCACGCGACCGCAGCCCCGCGACCCCGACGGGGTGGACGCCGTTCGGTCGGGCCGGGTCCTAGGCTGCCGCCATGACCGCTCCTCACTACGCCGACTCCGAGGTCGGGCGCCTGCGCACCGTGATGCTGCACCGCCCCGGCGACGAGCTGCGCCGGCTGACCCCGCGCAACAACGACCGGCTGCTCTTCGACGGCGTGCCGTGGGTCGACCGGGCGCAGGAGGAGCACGACGCGTTCGCCGAGGCGCTGCGCGCCAAGGACGTGGAGGTCCTCTACCTGACGCAGCTGCTCACCGAGACGCTCGACGACGAGATCGCCCGCAACCACGCGATCACCTCGGCGCTCTCGGGCCTGCACCTGGGCGACACCCTGCGCACCTACCTGGCCGGGTTCCTGCACGACGCCTCGCCCGAGGAGCTCACCGCCTACCTCACCGCCGGCATCCGCAACGACGAGGTGCGCGGCGGGTTCGGCCTGGTCACCTCCCTGCTGGACCGCCACGACTTCCTCGTCGACCCGCTGCCGAACCTGCTGTTCACCCGCGACTCCAGCGTGTGGGTGCGCGACCGCGCCACCGTCACCTCGCTGGCGATGCCGGCCCGGGCCCGCGAGACGCAGCTGACCGAGCTGATCTACACCGAGCACCCGCGGTTCAAGGGCACTCGCAAGATCCACGGCTGGCACCAGGAGCACGTCGAGGGCGGCGACGTCCTGCTGCTGGCACCGGGCGTCATCGCGGTCGGCGTGGGCGAGCGGTCCACCCCTGCCGGCGTCGAGCGGTTCGCGCGCCAGGTCTTCCACGCCGAGCTGGCCCACACCGTGCTCGCGGTGCCGATCGCCCAGGAGCGGGCGACCATGCACCTGGACACCATCTGCACCCTCGTCGACGTCGACAAGGTCGTCATGTACCCCAACGTCGCCGACACCCTCGAGGCCTGGACGGTCACCCTGGACGAGGCGGGCGACGAGGCCTCGCTCAGCCTCTCCGTGACCGGCCCCCGCCCGTTCCTCGAGGCCGCGGCCGACGCGATGGGCATCGAGCGGCTCATCCGCATCGACACCGGTCTCGACCCGGTCGAGGCCGAGCGCGAGCAGTGGGACGACGGCAACAACACCCTGGCCCTCGCGCCCCGGGTCGCGGTCGCCTACGAGCGCAACGACCAGACCAACGCCCGCCTCGAGGAGGCCGGCATCGAGGTCGTCCGGATCGCCGGCTCCGAGCTGGGCTCGGGCCGTGGCGGCCCCCGCTGCATGAGCTGCCCGATCTCCCGGGAGCCCCTCGCCTGAGCCGCTCCCGCGGATAGTCCCTGACCCGGATAGTCCCTGACGTTGCGCAGGTCCCGACCGGCTTGGGTTCATGCGGTGGTCGCAACACCTAGCCCTGGAGGGGTGTATGGGTGTCGGAGGCCGGCCGCGGGTACGGCGGAGCGTCGAGAGAGCTTTCTGGGAGCTGGTTCCTGAGCATCGGTCCTGGC
>NZ_JAMJPH010000011.1:0-38526 GCF_023554635.1 Nocardioides bruguierae | reverse complement strand
CAGATCGCCGCCGAGCTCAACGCCCGTCCTCGCAAGACACTGAAGTGGCGCACCCCCGCGGAGGAACTCGACGCACTACTGTCGGGCGAGTCAGATCCACCTGTTGCGACGACAGGCTGAATCCACCCCGGTCGCGAGGCGCGGAACGTCACGCACTATCCGCGAGGCGGCTTCAGCAGGCCGCCGAGAGGTCGCCCGCGGAGTTGGCCGCGTAGCCGGTGGAGAGAGAACCGAGGGAGCCGCCGGTGACGGACTTGTTCGCGTTCTTCCTCGAGGTGCCGTTCTTCGGCGCCGACGAGGTGCCCTCGGCCTTGTCGATCGCGGTGGCGATCTTCTCCTGCACCAGGTCGATGTCGGGGTCGGCGGTGTTGATCATGGGCGGCACCAGCGAGACGGTCGAGATCTTCTGGTCCTTGGCCTGCAGCGCCAGCTGCACGAAGGTGCCGACCTCGGAGGCGGGCACGTCGGTGGAGACCAGGGCCGAGGACGCGGCCGCGATGTCGGTGAAGTTGGCCAGCATCGTCTCGGGGCTGACCTGCTGGAGCAGCGCGTTCATCACGCACTTCTGCCGGGCCATGCGCGAGTAGTCGTCCGAGCCGTCGCGGGCCCGGGCGTACCAGAGGGTCTGGAAGCCGTCGAGCTGCTGGACGCCCGGCTCGATGTAGTCGTACACGTCGGAGCCCAGGCCGCCGATCGGGATCGCCTGGCGCACGTTGATCGTCACGCCTCCGACCGCGTCGACCAGCTCGCGGAAGCCGTGCAGGTTCACCATCGCCCAGTAGTTGACCTCCAGGCCGGTGATGCCCTCGACGGCCATGATCGTGGCGTCGATGCCGGGCGTGGGCGAGTCGCCGAACAGCTCGGTGTGGTCCTGCGCCCAGGTGGAGACGCCGTTGAGGTAGTCGGCGTCGAAGCCGTCGGGGAACTGCTCGTCCATCACCGAGCCCTCGGCGAAGGGGAAGTTCTGCATGTTGCGGGGCAGCGAGATCAGCACGGTGCGCCCGGTGACGGCGTCGATCGAGGCGATCGTCATCGAGTCCGGCCGCAGGCCCCAGCGGCCGGCACCGGAGTCGCCGCCCATGAGCAGCACGTTGAAGCGGCCGTCGTGGGCGCCCTTCACGTCGGTGGAGGCGAACATCGTCTGCATGAGGTCCCGCTGGACCCCGACGAGGTGGGCGCCGAAGAGCATCGAGCCCGCCAGCGAGAAGCAGAGCACGCCGTTGACGCCGATCATCGCGCGCCGGTGGCCGAGCCCCAGCGTCAGCGGCTGACCCAGGCGCCAGGCGTCCACCATCAGCGCGAACCAGCCCACGGCACCGACCACCAGCAGCGACCGCACCGCGAGCAGCAGCGTGGGGTCCGTCGCCCAGCCCAGCGCGAAGGCGGGGTGGACGAGGGCGGCCAGCCCGGCCCCGAGCAGGACGACCCACAGCGCGACCCACACCCCCAGGGCGATGCGGCCGGCGCGGCGGTTGCCCGCGAGCAGCTGGGCGGACCCGGGCGCGACCAGGGTCATGGCCATGAGGGACAGGGCACGCCGGAACCGGACGCGCGCCGCTCTCTGGCTGGCAGTGAGACGGGCCCGCTCGGCCGACCCGGGGGAAGGAACGGGTGGCATGGCGGCAGTATCACCAGTCCCAGCAGTCACACAGCCGCAGGCGCGCCGGGGTGTCGTCACGTCGACCCGGAGGCCCCCGTCACGGACCGGAGCGGTCTCACCCCTCCGGGTCCGCTCAGGCCCGGCCGGCCTCGATCGCCGCCCGCCGGGCCAGCCGGTGCTCGCGGCGGATCTCGGCCTCCCGCCACCGGCGCCGCTCGTCCGCGCTCTCGGGCAGCAGGGGCGGCACCGGGCGCGAGCGCCCCGCCTCGTCCACGGCGACGAAGACGAAGTAGGCGGAGCCGACGTGCAGGCCGTCGGCCTCGGGGTCGTCCCACGGCGCCGCCTCCACCCGCACACCGATCTCCATCGAGGAGCGGCCGGCCCAGTTGACCGTGGCCGAGGTGCGCACGATGTCGCCCACGTGCACGGGCTGGAGGAAGACCATCTCGTCCAGCGCCGCGGTGACGGCGGCGCCGCCCGAGTGCCGCTGCGCGACCGCCCCGGCGGTCGAGTCCGCCAGCTTCACGATCTCCCCGCCGTGGATGTTGCCCAGCAGGTTCGCCTGGGCTCGCGACATCAGCACGGCCAGCGAGACGGCGGCGAAGGACGGTGGACGACCCGTGGTCGACGGGGTGTCCTGCGGCGGGAGTGGCTCCTCACTCATGGGCGCACGGTACTTTCCTGCCCATGGCTTCGCGTCCCGGCACCGGCGGCACCGGCTCCTCCGACGACCCCGGCGGCACCTCCGGGCAGGGCGAGGAGCGCTTCGACTGGCTCTACGGCCGGCGTGACCGCGAGCCGCAGGCGGACGCGGACGCGACCCGGGTGATGCCCGTGCAGCCGCGCGAGCCGGGGGCCGGCGCGTCCCGCCCCGCCGCGCAGGGACGCCCCCAGCCCGCTCCCCCGTCTCCGCCGCGCGGGCCCGACGGCCCCAGCGGGCCCGGCGGCCCGGGCGGCCCTGGCGGGTCCGGCTCCTCCCGGGGACGGTCGGGGCGCCGCCGTCCGCGCTTCCGCGTGCGCTACCTGGCGATCGTGCTGGTGCTGTGGCTGGCGTTCCTGATCGGCACCCCGATCTACGCCTGGACCCAGGTGACCGAGCGAAACTTCGAGCCGTCGGCGAACCGGCCGGACGAGCAGCCCGGCACCACCTACCTGCTGGTGGGCAGTGACTCGCGGGCCGGGCTCACCAAGGAGCAGCGCCAGGAGTACGGCACCGGCAACGCCGCCGGTCGCCGCACCGACACGATCATGCTGCTGCACACCGGCTCGGGGCCGAACCTGCTGATGTCGATCCCCCGGGACTCGCTGGTCGAGGTGCCCGGCTACGGCACGACCAAGATCAACGCGGCCTACGCCTACGGCGGCCCGCGCCTGCTGGTGCGCACCATCGAGCAGAACACCGGCATCCGGGTCGACCAGTACGTGGAGATCGGCCTGGGCGGCCTCGTCAGCGTCGTCGACGCCGTCGGCGGCATCGAGATCTGCCCGACCCAGGACATGGTCGACCCGCTGGCCAACCTCGACGTGAAGAAGGGCTGCCAGGAGGCCGACGGCACGACCGCGCTCGGCTACGCCCGCTCCCGGCACGTCAGCGGCCTCGGCGACATCGACCGGGCCAAGCACCAGCGCGAGGTCGTCTCCGCCGTGGGCGACAAGGTGCTCTCCCCCTGGTCGGTGCTCAACCCCGTCCGCTACTGGAACCTCAACATGGCCGTCACCGACACCTTCGGCTTCGGCGAGGGCCAGCACTGGTGGAACGCCGGGCTGTGGGCGATGGCGATGACCCAGGTGGACGGCGACGCGGGCCTGACCTGCGGCGTGCCGATCGCGGACCTCGCGGTGCACTGGGACCCCGAGCGCTCCACGCAGATGTTCACCGCCATCATCGAGGACGACACCGAGTCGATCCCCGACGGTCTGTGCACCCCGACCGGCATCGAGGGCAACGAGGGCAGCTGACCGCGTCCACCCCGGCCCACCGGGCCCGTCCGAGGATGCCGGCGGGGGGTCAGGCGGGGGGTCAGGCGGCGTCGAGCCCCAGCTCGAGGCGCAGGCGGCGCAGGATGCGGCCCAGCAGCCGCGAGACCTGCTCCTGGCTGATGCCCAGCTCCGCCCCGATCTCGGCCTGGGTGCGGCCGGCGAAGAACCGCAGCTGCACGATGCGCCGCTCCCGCGGGCCCAGCACGCGCACGGCAGCGGCGAGCGCGAGGCGCGCCTCGGCGTGGCCGAAGGCCGGGTCCACGGCACCGAGGAACGCGGAGACCGGGGTGGCCGCGTCGGCGGCCGAGGCCGGCTCGTCCAGCGAGTCGCTGCGGAAGCAGGTCGCCGCGGCGCGGGCCTCGCGCAGCTCCTCGGGCCCCACGCCCAGCGCCGCCGCCAGCTCGGCCTCGTGCGGCGGCCGGCCGAGGCGCTGGAACAGGTCGGACTCCGTGGGCGCCACGCGCACCACGAGCTCCTGGAGGGAGCGGGGCGGGCGCACCGACCAGCCGGTGTCGCGGAAGCTGCGGCGCAGCTCACCGAGGATCGTCGGCACCGCGTAGCCGACGAAGTCGTGCCCCAGGGTCGGGTCGTAGCCGCGGACGGCCTTGACCAGCCCCAGGCCGGCCACCTGCAGCAGGTCCTCGTCCGCGATCCCCCTCCCCCGGTAGCGACGCGCGAGGTCCTGGGAGAGACCGAGGTGCAGCGCGACGACCTCGGCCTCGTAGGCGGCGCGACGCTCGGCCGAGCACGCCCGTGCGCGGAGCAGGAGGCGGGCGGTGCGCACCTGGCGCCGGGCCGCCTCGGAGGCCCGGGGACGAGGCGCGCGAGCCGCGTCGCCGACCACCGCCGCGACCGCCGCCGGGGCGGTGGGCGACTTGTGGGCCGTGCTCATGCGCTCACCACCTCGGTGCACCAGGCACGACGCCGACGACGGGACGCGCGCCGGGGCGCACGACCGAGCAGCCGGGGTCACGCTCGTTGTGCGGTCGTGCACCGGTCGGGCACGCCGCCCGGGCGCTGAGGGCACCCGTCGTCCTGCCCCCTGATCGTGACACGGGTGCACCGGCTCGCGCAGCGAGAAGGTAAAGAACGTCCGTACCAGCACGCACCGGACCCGCCCCCGGCACGCGGACGGGCCGCCCTCCCACGAGGGGAGGACGGCCCGATGCGGTGGCTTCGCGGCTCAGACGGAGGCCGCCGCGCCCTTCTCGCTCGTGGCGCCGTCGGTGGCCAGGCGGCCACCCTTGTCCTCGAGATGGGCGCGGACGAACCAGTGGAACAGCTCCAGCTGCTCGGTCTGGGCGATGAACATGTCCTGGGTGACCAGGTCGAGGTCGTCCAGCTCCTTGAGGTTCGCGCGGTAGCTGGTGATGACGCCGGTGTAGACGACGTCCAGCGCCGCGAGGTGCTCCTGGGTGCTCGCGCGGCCGATGGAGTAGTCGTCCCACTCGCGCTCGCCCACGATCGAGCCGGGGGTGCCCTTCGGCGAGCCGCCCAGGGTCGCGATCCGCTCGGCGAGGTCGTCGGCGAAGCCGCGCACGGCCTCGACCTGCGGGTCGATCATCTCGTGCACGGCGATGAAGTGGGGGCCCACCACGTTCCAGTGCACGTGCTTCAGCGTCAGGTGCAGGTCGTTGCAGGCGTGGAGACGGCCCTGGAGGAGCTCGACGACGCGCTGGGCGTCGGCGTCGCTGAGGCCGGGAGCGGTGTAGTGGAGGTCGGTAGCCATGCCTCCCCGGTGTCCGGAACGCCGTCGGCCGATCCCACCCCCTCAGGTGATCGGCCCACCCTCGCAGCGGCACCCGACGTGGAGCCGCCCCTGCGGCACCGGTGACTTGGGGGGAACATCGGTGCCCTCAGGGGCGGCGGGGACGACCGGGGCGTCCGCAGGGGGGACGGGGGGGGACGCCCGGACGAGAGGAGCAGTACCCGCTCGCGCCGGAGGTATGAGCACCCGACCGTCCGGTCTGGACCGCCGTGCCTCAGGCGGGCACGAGACGACGGGCCCCGGCGGCCAGCCGGGCCGCGACGGCCTCCAGGGGACCGCGGAGACCGGCCACCGCCAGGGCGGCCCCGAGGACGACGAGCAGCAGCGCCTGCTGGGCCCAGGCCTGCGCCCCCGCGCCGGTGCCCGTGCCGGTGGTCAGCACCACGTGCACCGTGTAGCCGCTCAGCGTGGCCGCCCCGGCGCCCGACAGCACGGCGAGCGCCCGGGCGAGGGGTGCGCCGGCCGCCCGGGCACCGCGCTCGAGCAGCAGGCACGCCGCGAGCACCGCGACCGACGAGGCCATGGTGGCCGCCAGGTCGGGCGGGGTGCTGGCGTGCGGGGCCAGCACCAGCAGCCACGCCCAGGAGCCGTCCGCGGGGGTCTGGCCGAACATGCCGGTGTCGACCAGGAGCCGAAGCATCTCCGCCGGCGGGGTGACCTCGCCGCCCTGGCCGAGAGGCGCGGAGGTGCCCAGGGCGTCCAGGACGACGGGCAGGCGCATGAGCCCGTGCGCGACGAAGGTGACGAGGGCGGCCACGACCGCTCCCCCGACCGCGGCCGCGGCCAGCACCTCGGTGCGCAGCCGGGCCAGGTCGAGCCGCCCGATGCCCATGCCGAGCAGCAGGTAGGCCAGCCACGCCACGACCGGGTAGTAGCCGGTCACCAGCAGCTCGGCCAGGAGGTGGCCGGGCTCCGCCAGGGAGTCCAGCGACGGGCTCGCCGACCCGCGCTCGGGCAGCAGCGGACGCAGCACCTGGAGCAGCCCGGGGCCGAGCACGACCCAGACCAGCGCGAGCCCGAGCAGGACCCGGGCGCCGAGCGGCACCAGCAGCGCACCCAGGACGAAGAGCACCGCGTAGTTCACCAGGATCACCGCGATCCCGGAGTCGAGCCCTCCCAGCACCAGCCCGACGGCCCCGACGACCAGCGCGCGGGCGAGGAGCCCCGCGGCCGCCCGGGCCCAGGCTCGACCGCGAGCGGGGCGGGTGCGCCCCGAGAGGAGTGCCAGGCTCACCCCGGCCAGGACGGCGAACAGCGCGGAGGCGCGTCCGCTGAACCACCAGCCGACCGCGGAGGGCGTCCCGTCGTCGTTCGCGACCGAGACCAGGTGCGTGGCCATCATCGCCAGCAGCGCGAGCAGGCGGGCGAGGTCGACGCCGATCAGGCGCGCGGGGCCGCCGACCCGGTCCGCCCGCGGGCCGGCGGCCGCGGGCGTGGCGCCGGTCGGCCGGTCGGCGGGCGCTGCCCCGCCGCGTCCGCGCTCGCCCATCGCCTGCCCGCCCGCGGCGGGGCTCAGAAGCCCAGTCGCTGGGCCGGTGCCGAGGCCCGTCGGACGGCCTCGCCCTTGGCGGTGGCCGCGTCGTGCAGCTCGGCCTGGAAGGCCTCCATCTTCTCCCGCAGACCGGCGTCGGAGGCCGCCAGCACCCGCACCGCGAGCAGGCCGGCGTTGCGGGCGTTGCCGATGGCCACGGTGGCCACGGGGACGCCGGCGGGCATCTGGACGATGGAGAGCAGCGAGTCCATGCCGTCGAGGTACTTCAGCGGCACGGGCACCCCGATCACCGGCAGCGGGGTGAGCGCGGCGAGCATGCCGGGCAGGTGCGCGGCGCCGCCGGCGCCCGCGATGATCACCTGCAGGCCACGCCCGGCGGCCTCGCGGCCGTAGGTGACCATCTCGGTCGGCATCCGGTGCGCCGAGACCACGTCGGCCTCGTAGGCGACGCCGAACTCCTCGCAGGCCTTCGCCGCCGCCTCCATCACGGGCCAGTCGGAGTCGGACCCCATGACGATGCCGACGCGGGGGGCCGCCTCGTTCGGGGTGGTGCTGCTCGGGGTGGTGCTGGGCTCACTCATCGTTCACTCGCTCTCGTTGCCGAGGTCGCCGCGGAACCAGGCCGCGGCGTGGCGCGCGCGCTCGAGGCAGGCCTCGAGGTCGTCGCCGTAGACGTTGACGTGCCCGACCTTGCGGCCGGGCCGGGACTCCTTGCCGTACAGGTGCACCCGCAGGTGCGGGTCGCGGGCGAGGGCGTGCGGGTAGCCGTCGTAGAGGCGCCCGGGGCCCTCGCCGTCCGGCTCGGGGCCGCCGAGGATGTTGACCATCACCGACCAGGGCGCCCGCGGGGCGGGCGAGCCGAGCGGGAGGTCCATCACCGCGCGCAGGTGGTTCTCGAACTGCGAGGTGACCGCGCCGTCCTGCGTCCAGTGGCCGGTGTTGTGCGGGCGCATGGCCAGCTCGTTGACGAGGATGCGGCCGTCACGGGTCTCGAAGAGCTCCACGGCCAGCACTCCGGTGACGCCGAGCTCGCCGGCCACGCGCAGCGCCAGCTGCTGGGCCTGCCCGGCCAGCTCCTCCGACAGGTCCGGCGCGGGGGCGACGACCTCGTGGCAGATGCCGTCGAGCTGCGTCGTCTGCACCACCGGGTAGGCGGCGGCCTGCCCGGAGGGCGAGCGGACGACGATGGCGGAGAGCTCGCGGGAGAAGTCGACGAGCTCCTCGGCCAGGATGCGCACCCCGGTCCGCCGGGCGGTCTCGAACGGCTCGGTGCAGTCCGCGGCCGAGCGGACGACCCACACGCCCTTGCCGTCGTAGCCGCCGCGGGTGGTCTTGAGGACGCACGGGAACCCGAACTCCTCGACCTCCGCGGTGTCGGCGACCACCGCGTTGCGCGGGCAGGGCACCCCGAGGGCGCCGAGCCGCTCCCGCATGACCGCCTTGTCCTGGGCGTGCACGAGGGCGTCCGGACCGGGTCGCACGGCCACGCCGTCGGCCTCCAGGGCCCGCAGGTGGTCGGTGGGCACGTGCTCGTGGTCGAAGGTGACCACGGCGCAGCCCTCGGTGATCGCCCGCAGGGCGTCGAGGTCGCGGTAGTCGCCGACCTCGTGGTCGACGATGACCTGGGCGGCCGAGACGCCGGGAGCCTCGGCCAGCAGGCGCAGCGGCAGGGCGAGCGCGAGGGCCGGCTGGGCCATCATCCGGGCGAGCTGGCCGCCGCCGATCACGGCGAGGGTGGGGGCCAGGGGGTTGCGGTCGGGGTGGGACGTGTCGGGCACGGGGGCCAGCGTAGGCGGCGGGGCGCCGCAGCCGGGAAGTCGCACGCGGCGGTGGGACGCACGGAGGGTCCGGACGCACGCAGCCCCGGCCGGTGGCCGGGGCTGGGTGCGGGGAGGTGGTGCCGGGTCCTGCTGGTCGTGCTGGGGGTGGGAGTCTCGTCGAGGGAGGCTCAGGCCGCAGGGGTGGCCTTCTCGAAGCGCAGGCCCTTGCCGCGGATCGTGGTGATGAGGTGCGGGCTGCGGCTGTCGTCGCCGAGCTTGCGTCGCACCCACCCGAGGTGGACGTCGATGGTCTTCGACGACGTCCAGAAGGACGTGTGCCACACGTCGCGCATGAGCTCGTCACGCGTCACGATGTCGCCGGCCCGGGTGATGAGGGCGTGGACGAGGTCGAACTCCTTGCGGGAGAGCGCGACCTCGTCGGGCCCGCGCCACGCGCGACGCGACTCCGGGTCGAGGGAGATGTTCTGAACCTTGATCACGACCTCAGGGTAAGCAAAGAGATCGGCCGGCACCCACCCCTTGGCCACAATGGGCAGTGACATCTTCAGGTCAGGAATGCCCGACAGGCGTGCACGCCCCATGAAGACGGCAGGTAAAGGACACCGACAACCTCTTTTTGCGTGCCGTTTGCATTCTTGCAGGTCAGAACGCAGGAAACGCTTGACGCGGTGGTGGTGGCACTACCACGTCGCAGGGGCGTTCACCAGTGATCCACCTCTCGGGTGGACGGTCGTGCACGCTTGCGGACCGGGCGTGTCCCGTCAGCGGCGACGCACCGCAAGCGGTTCCACGATGCCGAACCCGCGCACCGGCCGAGCAGCGAGGTGGCGGGTCTCGAACCGGTCGTCCGGCAGGCGCTCAGCGGTCTCCGCGTCGACGATGATCCGGTTGCGTCGGGCCACGTTCGTGAGCCGGGCGGCCATGTTCACCGGCGGTCCGAACACGTCGCCCATCCGCATGACCACGCTGCCGGTGGCCAGGCCCACCCGGACGTCGGGCATCCGGGAGTCGCGGCCGATGACGTTGATGATCCCCTCGGCGGTGTCGTAGGCGCGCTCGACGTCGTCGTTGACGAAGAGCACGGAGTCGCCGATGGACTTGATGATCCGGCCCCGCTGGGAGGAGACGACGTCGGCGCACCGGGTCTCGAACAGCTCGACCAGGTCGCCGATCCGCTCCTGGGTCAGCGTGTTGGACAGCGCCGTGAACCCGACGATGTCGGCGAAGCCGATCGTCTGGCTGACGGTGTGCAGGTCGGCGTCCTCCGAGCCCAGGGCCTCGATCCGGCCGGCGGCGGCGGCCAGGTGTCGCCGCCAGGCGTAGATGAGCAGCTCCTCGAACGGCTTGGTGAAGCCCGAGACCAGCTCCAGCGCCGCGTCCACCCGGCTGCCGTGCTCGGGGTCGGTGGCCTGGATCTCCTCCACGCGCTGCACCATGGCCGAGACCTCCCAGTCCGCCAGGCGCGCCATCGTCTGGCCCAGCGCCCGCGTGAGGTTCACGGCCAGGTCGAAGCTCAGCAGCCCGGAGCGGGTCACCTCCCCCAGCGTCCGCACCGCCTCGGCGTCGGAGGGCAGGAAGGCCGCCACGTCGTCGGCGTACTCCGGGAAGCCCAGCGCGCGCCACAGGCGTCGCGCCTGGTCGGAGGGCACGCCGGCCCACTCCGCGACCTCCGGCGAGGTGAGCACGGGCAGGTCCCCGAGGATGGCCTGCTCGAGGGGGCTCGGGATGTGCTCGTCGTCGCGCGGCAACGCGGCTCCTCAGTTCCTGGTGCGGTGGTTCACCGCGCGGCGTCCCCGCGCGGGTGGCTCTCTCGAGCACGGACGGCGGCGGGGCACCCGACCCCCGGGGCACCGCGCTCGGGGTCAGTCTGTCACCCCGCCCGACACCCCGGCCACGTCCGTGGGGGTCCGTGGGGGTCGGTGGGGGTCGGTGGGCGGTCCGCGGGGGTCCGTGGGCCCCGGGAGGCGCTGCTGCGGCTCAGTCCTCCGCGGGCCGCACGTGCACGACGTCGCCCGCCCCGACGGCCACGGGGTCGCCGGAGCCGCCCTCGGCCGCCACGAGCAGCCGCCCGTCCTCGTCCACCCCGACGGCCTCGCCGACGAGCGGCTCCCCCACCGGCAGCGAGACCCGGACGCGGCGGCCGACGGTGTCGCAGGCGGCGAGGTAGTCCTCGCGCAGGGTCCGGTCGCGCACCGGGCTGGGGTCGCCCGGCCGCGCCGCGTCCTGGCCGGCCTCCGCCCAGCCCTCCACGCGGGCCACGAGGTCGGCGACCAGCGCGAGCAGCAGGTCGGTGCGGTCCGGCACGGCGACCGTCCGCCCGCCCGTCCGCCCGCCTGTCCGCCCCGCCTCCTCCGCGTGCACCCGCAGCGAGGTGGCGGTCGGCACCGGCAGGTCGGCGGCCCGGAGGCCGACGTTGAGGCCGACCCCCAGCACGGCCGCGGCCCCGAGGTCCGAGCCCCGGGGGGCCTCCACGCGCTCGAGCAGGATGCCGGCCAGCTTGCGCCCGTCCAGCAGCACGTCGTTGGGCCACTTCAGCCGGGCCGGGTGGCCGAGGCGAGCCAGCGTGGCGGCCACGGAGGTGCCGGTGAGCAGCGGCAGCCACGGCCAGCCGGCCAGCGGCACGGCGGGTCGCACCAGCAGCGAGAAGGTGAGCGCGGTGCCCGGGGGCGTCGTCCACGCCCGGTCGAGCCGTCCCCTCCCGGCGGTCTGGTGCTCCGCGACGACCACGAGCGGCCCGGGCTCGCCGTCGCGGGCCAGGGCGGCGGCGTGGGCGTTGGTCGAGGGGCTCTGCGCCAGCAGCAGGACGCGGGCGCCGCCGGGGCGGGCGTCGGCGAGCACGCCCGCATCCAGGGGGGCGTCCAGGGGGGTCTCGAGGGGTGCCTGGGACGCCCCCTTACCGCATCCGGCCGCGGAGGTCAGTGACGGGAGTCGCGTGGGGTCGTCGCTCACGGGGACTACATTGACGCACGATCCGCGCGCGGACGTACGCAGGTACCGGGGCACCAGGCCCCGCCGGCACGTCCCGCAGTCGCACCACAGGAGGTCGAGACGACGTGAGCGCCATGCCGGGCGAGGGCACCGAGATCCCCACGGGGCCGGACGCCCCGGACCTGACCACGACGGCGGGCAAGCTGGCCGACTACGAGCGCCGGATCGACGAGGCCGTGCACGCCGGGTCGGCCAAGGCCGTCGAGAAGCAGCACGCCAAGGGCCGCCAGACCGCGCGCGAGCGCATCGAGCAGCTCTTCGACGAGGGGTCCTTCGTCGAGCTCGACGAGCTGGCCCGCCACCGCTCCACGGCCTTCGGCCTGGAGAAGAACCGCCCCTACGGCGACGGCGTCATCACCGGCTACGGCACGATCGACGGCCGTCAGGTGTGCGTGTTCTCCCAGGACTTCACGATCTTCGGCGGCTCCCTCGGCGAGGTCTACGGCGAGAAGATCACCAAGGTCATGGACCTGGCGATCCGCACCGGCAGCCCGATCATCGGCATCAACGAGGGTGCCGGCGCCCGCATCCAGGAGGGCGTGGTCTCGCTCGGCCTGTACGGCGAGATCTTCAAGCGCAACGTGCACGCCTCGGGCGTGATCCCGCAGATCAGCCTCATCATGGGCAACTGCGCCGGCGGCCACGTCTACTCCCCCGCCGTCACCGACTTCACCGTGATGGTCGACCAGACCTCGGCGATGTTCATCACCGGCCCGGACGTCATCAAGACCGTCACCGGCGAGGACGTCTCGATGGAGGAGCTGGGCGGCGCGCGGACGCACAACACCAAGTCCGGCAACGCCCACTACATGGCCTCGGACGAGGCGGACGCGCTGGAGTACGTGAAGGCGCTGATCTCCTACCTGCCGCAGAACAACCTCGACGAGCTGCCGCGCTTCGCCGAGACCGCGGACCTGGAGCCGAGCGAGACCGACCTGGCGCTCGACACGATCATCCCGGACTCCCCGAACCAGCCCTACGACATCCACGACGTCATCGGCGCCGTGGTCGACGACGCCGAGTTCCTGGAGGTCCAGGAGCTCTTCGCGCCCAACATCGTCGTCGGCTTCGGCCGGGTCGAGGGCTCCCCGGTCGGCGTGGTGGCCAACCAGCCGATGCAGTTCGCGGGCACCCTCGACATCGACGCCTCGGAGAAGGCCGCCCGGTTCGTCCGGTTCTGCGACGCCTTCAACATCCCGGTGCTGACGTTCGTCGACGTGCCCGGCTTCCTGCCCGGCACCGACCAGGAGTGGGACGGCATCATCCGCCGCGGCGCGAAGCTGATCTACGCCTACGCGGAGGCCACCGTCCCGCTGGTCACGATCATCACCCGCAAGGCCTACGGCGGCGCCTACGACGTCATGGGCTCCAAGCACCTCGGCGCCGACATCAACCTCGCGTGGCCCACCGCCCAGATCGCGGTCATGGGCGCCCAGGGCGCGGCGAACATCCTGCACCGCAAGACGCTGAAGAAGGTCGCGGACGCGGGCGGCGACGTGGAGGCCACGCGCGCCGAGCTGATCGACGAGTACGAGAAGACGCTGGCGAACCCCTACATCGCCGCCGAGCGCGGCTACGTGGACGCCGTCATCGCCCCGCGCGAGACCCGCGCCGAGGTGGTCAAGGCGCTGCGCCTCCTGGCCGGCAAGCGCGAGGTGCTGCCGCCCAAGAAGCACGGGAACATCCCGCTGTGAGCGCCGAGTCCCCCACGCCCGAGCCGGCGCAGCAGCGCCCGGTGCTGCGCGTCCTGACCCCCGGGGCGACGCCGGAGGAGATCGCGGCCGTCGTGGCCGTGGTCTCCGCGCTGTCGGCGCCGGTCGCCGAGGCCCCGGCGCCGCCTCGCCGGGAGTGGAACCACCCGGCCAGGCTGGTGCGTGCCGCGCACCGGACGGGCCGGGGCGCATGGCGGGCGAGCGCCCGCTGAGCCGTCGGACCCAGAGGGCCCGGTCAGGTGACACCCGTCACCCGACCGGGCCCTTTCTCGTGCGGGTTTCCTCGAGCCGCCCGCCATCTTGAGCCACGTCGTGGACAATCTTGAGGCGGAGCGGGGAACGGTCTTGAGGGTCGGGCACCAGGCTGGAGCCCATGACCGCTCCCCAGCCCGGTCCCGACCAGAGAGCACAGGCGTGAACGACGAGAACGACCTCCCCCGCCCCGCGGCCGTCCCGTCGACGGTCCGGCCCGGCAACGACGACGAGGCGCTGCCGTTCGTGGACAGCGACATGCAGGCCTACGCCAGCGAGTTCCTCGACGGTCTCGAGGCGCTGCCCGTGCGGCCCACGGTCGGCTGCATCATCCCGGCCTACAACGAGGCCGAGACGATCGCCGGCGTGCTGGACAGCCTGCTCATGCAGACCCGGCTGCCCGACGTCATCCACCTGATCGTCAACAACACCTCCGACGACTCCGTGGAGATCGCCAGCCACTACGCGGGCCCGCACACGCGGATGACCCCGACGGGCGAGCAGAGCACGGTCGTCTACGTCCACGACATCGGCAAGAACCCCGACAAGAAGGTCGGTGCGCTCAACTACGGCTACTCGCTGGTCGAGCACATGGACTACCTGCTCGGGGTGGACGGCGACACCACGCCGGAGCCGGACGCCATCGAGCACCTGGTGGCCGAGATCAGCTCCGACGACCGCATCGGCGGCATCTCGGCGATCTACTCGATCGACGACTCCGCGATGGACGGCCTCATGGCCAAGTTCCTGATCGCGGGGCAGCGGGCCCAGTTCTCGGCCTTCAACATGCAGAACCTGCTGAAGGGCCGCAACATGGCGGTGCTCGGCGGCCAGTTCTCCCTCTTCTCCACGCAGGCGCTGCGCGACGTGCTGCGCGACAGCCACCAGCGCACCCCGTGGGTCAACGACTCCGAGGTCGAGGACTCGCTGCTCTCCCTGCAGATCAAGTCCGCCGGCTACCTGACGAAGATCTCCGCCCGGGCCCGCGCCCACGTGGGCGGCATGACGACCCTGCGCTCGCTGGACGCGCAGCAGGTGAAGTGGAACTTCGGCGCCATCGACCTCATGTGGCCGGGCCAGCGCGGCGACACCCGCGGCCAGCCGTTCCACCCGAACCTGCGGCTGCGCTGGTTCGAGCACTTCTCGATGGTGCTCAACATGACCACGCGCCTCATGTTCGTGCTCATGCTGACCTGGGCGCTGGCGTTCCAGGCGTTCGTGTTCACCCCCTGGTGGCTGATCCCGCCGCTGGCCGCGGTGTGGCTGAACTTCCGGGTGGCGCACTCGATGGAGTTCCGCAACCGGCGCGACTACCTGTTCGTGCTGCTGGTCTTCCCGGCGGAGCTGTACATGGTGATCCGGATGGGTCACTTCGTGCGGGCCTGGTGGAAGTTCTTCTCCCAGCAGCAGACGGACAACTGGGCCGCCCAGGCGAAGGCCGAGCGCGGCAAGGGCGTGGCGTGGCTGTACCCGTTCGCCCTCGTGGCCGGCCTGTGGCTGGCGGCCTGGGGCGGCTGGCAGTACGGGCCGCTGACGCCCGACCTCAAGTCCGACGTCCTCTTCGTCGGCTGGCGCCTGCTGGGCGTCATCACGGTCCTCCAGACGGTCTGGATGATCATCAAGGCCACCAAGCGGTACCGGGGGTACACGGCATGAGCACGCGCAGGACGTTCCGAGCGGTGGCGACGGGCGGGGTGCTCGCCCTCGTCCTCTCCCTCACGGGCGGGTGCAGCTTCTTCGACCCCAGCCGGCAGGACGCCGAGCCCGAGGCCGCGGAGACCACGGCCGTCGCCTCCGCCGACGCGGAGGAGGAGGTGCGGGCGACCCAGTTCACCCGCGACGGCACCTTCCAGTCGCACATCTCGGTCAAGGGCGCCGAGGACGTCGACTTCGTCTACACGCTGTACCCGACCAAGTCGACGCCGCGCACCAACGAGTGGTACCCGCGCGGCTCGAAGTACTTCAGCTTCACGTTCCAGGCCTACGACCTGGCTCGTCCGCTGCGCGCCCCGTTCGCCACCAAGCGGCGGGTCTACCTGAGCCGGATCAAGGTCACCTCCAGCACCGTGACGGAGAGCGGCGCCACCCAGCAGCCCTACTCCCTGGACGCGGTCGCGAAGAAGATCACCTTCGACCCCGAGCCCGAGAGCACCCGCTACGGCATGCTCATCTCCTCGCCGAAGGGCTCCTTCGAGCTGCGCAACCAGCGCATCCGGCCGACCTCGCTGGACACCGAGCGGGTCGTGCTGACCTTCACCGCCACCGTGCACGTGCAGACCCGTGCGGGCGGCTCGGACTACATCACGCGCACCGTGCGCCAGCGGGTGCCGATCACGATCTTCCCCTCGACGGAGAAGACCGCGGTCGCCGACATCCCGATCAACGCGAACTGACGAGCCCACAGACGCACCGAGGCCCGACCCCCACGGGGGTCGGGCCTCGGTGCGTCTGGTCGGTCAGAGCGTCTGGGCGAGCCGGTACCCGACGCCGCGCACGGTCTCGACGTACCGGGGGTTGCTGGAGTCGTCACCCAGCTTGCGTCGCAGGTTGGCGATGTGGACCTCGACGGAGCGCTTGTCGGCCTCGTTGACGAAGTAGGAGGTCACGTACTGCTGGCCGCGCATCGTGAGCACGAGGTCGGCCTTGGAGCGCACCCGGCGGCCGGTGCTGAGCAGGGAGGCCAGCAGGTCGAACTCGGTGCGCGTCAGGTCCACGGCGGAGCCGGCGATGGTGACGGTGCGCGTCTCGGCGTTCAGCCCCAGGCCGTTGAAGTGCACCCACGCACCGTCGGTGCTGGGGCCGCGGGGGCCGGGGTCCTGCGGCGGCACCGGCTGGTGCGGCACGGCGTGCAGGTAGGCGGGCGCGGGCTGTGCCACCGGGGCCGGGGAGGGGGTCGGGCTCGGGCTCGGGGCAGGTGCCGGGCTCGCCTCGGGGGCGGGACGCAGCGGGGCGACCGGGGCGCCGCCGTCCACGGGCGGGGCCGGCTGCGCCGCAGGCTGGGCAGGCGGCAGCGGGTTCTGCTGCAGGGTGCGCGCGGCCTCCTGGGCCCACCCGCTCGCGCGGCCGTCGTCGGCCACGTCCTGGCGCATGCGCGGCCGACGCAGCATCGAGTCCGCCCGGGCCCGCAGCTCACGGGGGCGGAACGGCTTGACCAGGTAGTCGTCGGCGCCGGCCTCGAACCCCTGCACGACGTCGATCTCGTCGGCGAGCGCCGTGATCATGATCAGGTAGGTGTTGGAGAACTCCCGCACCCGCTTGGCCACCGCGAAGCCGTCCATGCCGGGCATGTTGACGTCCAGCGTCGTGATCAACGGGGTGTGCTGGCGCACGGCCTCGACGCCCTCGAAGCCGTCCTTCGCGAGGATCGTCCGGAAGCCGGACTGCGTGAGGACGATGTCGATGAGGTCGCGGACGTCGGGATCATCCTCGATGATCACCGCGGTCCAGTCCTGGCTGCTTGCCATGCCCGGCAGCCTATAGCAGCGACCTGTGCCGAGTACGCGGACCCGGGCGGGTGGACGCACGTGCCCACAGTCGTCGGACCAGCCCTCCGGCCAGGGCCGGCGGCCGAGCCCCTCGGCGGGTCACCAGCCCGCGGCCTCCGCCAGGTCGACCGCGCGCTCGGGCCACAGCAGGCCGGCCTCCGGGCCGCCCCGGCAGGTCCCGTCGCTCTCGCCCGGGGGCTTGACCCACAGGTAGGCGTCCAGCCCCGTGCCGTCGTCGACGAAGCCCGGGCGCAGGCCCAGCGCCCGGCCCGCGGGGTTGCACCAGACCCGGGTCGCTCCGTGGCCGTTGCGGCCACGGTCGATCACCCAGTGGGAGCCGCCGAGCAGGGTCGAGAGCCGGGTCGCGTAAGCCTCCTCGTCCTCGTCGGTCTGGTAGTTGGCCACGTTGGTGGCGAAACCGCGCACCCGGTCGACCCCCACCGCCCTCAGCAGGCGGGCCATGCGGGCCGGGCGCACCCAGTCGGCGTGGCCGGCGTCCACGTAGGTGGTGACCCCGGCGTCGACCAGCAGGTCGACGGCCGCGGAGAGGTGCTTGACCCGGGAGGCGCGCAGGCCGCACGCCGTCGCCGAGGCCAGCGCGTCGGGCTCGAGGACGACGACGGCGGTGCTGCCGCCCAGCGCGTCGCCGATCTCGCCCACCCAGCGGGCGTAGTCGTCGGCCGAGGTGCCGCCGGCGGAGTACCCCGCTTCGCAGTCGCGGTGCGGGACGCCGTAGACGACGAAGGTCACCACCGCGTCGTCGGCGGCGGCCTCGGCGACCAGCGCCGAGGCGTACGCACCGACCTCGCCGATCGGGTGCACCTCCGGCGTCAGCCAGGTGCCCGCGGAGACCGCGGCCAGCGCCGAGAGCAGACGGGCCCGCTCGGTGAGGCCGGCCGCCTCGGCGTCGGCCACCCCGAGCGCCGTGCGGGAGGCCGGGTCGACGAAGAGACCCTGCTCGGCGTAGCGGTTGCGCTGCTGCGGGTCGACGGAGAACGGACCGGCCTCGGAGCGCCATGCCCAGCCGAGGACCGCGGCGACGGCGACGAGCACGAGGACGACCCCGAGCACCAGGACCCGCGGGGAGCCGCTGCGCGAGCGCTCGGTGGACATGCGGCACATCATGCCGGACCGGAGCGCTCCGGTGCCTCGGCCCTCACCAGGCGGCACGGCTACCGTGCGGGGCGTGAGCACCGACACCAGCACCGGCACCGACACCGGCCCCGTCCTCGTCCTGGGGTCCGCCTCCCCCGCCCGCCTGTCCACGCTGCGCACCGCCGGCCTCGCGCCGGTGGTGGTCGTCTCCGGCGTGGACGAGTCCCAGGCGGACGGTCTGCCCCCGGCCGACCTGGCGCAGGCCCTGGCCGAGCTCAAGTGCGCCGCGGTGGCGCGCCGGGACGAGGTGCCGGCGGGCGCCCTGGTGCTGGGCTGCGACTCCGTGCTGGACCTCGACGGCGAGGCCCTGGGCAAGCCCGGGACGCCGGAGGAGGCCACCCGTCGCTGGCAGCGCATGCGCGGACGCAGCGGCGTGCTGCGTACCGGCCACTGCCTCATGGACACCACCACCGGCCAGGTGGCCACCGCCTGCGTCGCGACCACGGTGCACTTCGCCGACGTCACCGACGCGGAGATCGAGGCCTACGTGGCCACGGGCGAGCCGCTCCAGGTGGCCGGCGCGTTCACGGTCGACGGCCTGGGCGGCGGGTTCGTCACCGGCGTGGAGGGCGACTTCCACAACGTGGTCGGGGTGAGCCTGCCGACGCTGCGGGAGCTGGTGCGGCGGCTGGGGCACGCCTGGCCGGCACTGTGGGCCCCTCGCTGACGATCGTGCCGCGGGCCTCCGGGCCCGGGTCGAGGATCGGCGCGGCTGACTCGGCCACGGGCAGGGCCGGCGGCGGGGCCTGACCGGCGCCCAGGGCCTGCGTGCGGGCGTCCGACGCGTCGGGGTGGGTGAAGACGAAGGTGCGGAACAGCCAGAACCGGGCACCGACCCCCAGCGCCAGTCCCACGACGTTCGCGGAGATGTTGTCGCTGACCGGGTCGTCGAGCCCGAGCAGGGTGCGGCTCACCCACAGGCAGGCGACCGGGATGGTCATGGTGAGCACGTTGATGATCAGGAACGCGGTGCGTCCGCCGTCCGCGTGCGCCGGCACGCGGTGCCGGAACGCCCACGAGCGGGTGCCGCGATAGCTGATCACCATGCCCACCAGGTTGGCCAGGACGTAGGCGACGATCGGCTGGTCGGACAGCAGCGCCCGGTCGAAGAGACCGACCCCGTGCACGAGCACGTTGAAGAGGACGGCGGCGACGATCGTCGCCAGGCCGCCGACCGCGAGGAAGCGCGTGGCCTCCGCGACGAGCCTCCTCAAGCGATCACCCACCCCACCAGGGTAGACGGCCCGGACGAGCCGGCAGGTGCACCCGCGGGCGCGTCGGCCGGAGCGAGGTGAGCGGTGCCACACGGGGCCGCGCCGGATCGAGGCCGGCGAGAGAGGCCGCGCTACCAGCTGACGGGCAGGCCCAGGCCCCGGGCGAGGACGAGGCGCTGGACCTCGGAGGTTCCCTCCCCCACCTCCAGCACCTTCGCGTCGCGGTAGAAGCGGGCCATCGGGTGCTCCTCCATGAACCCGTAGCCGCCCAGCAGCTGCGTGGCCACGCGGGTGGCCGCCACGGCGTGCTCGGTGGCGGTGAGCTTGGCGATCGCCGCCGCCTGCTTCACCTCGGCGGCGGGGCGCCCCGCGTCGGCCAGCGCGGCGGCCCGGTAGGTGAGCACCCGCGCCGTCGTCGTCCACGCCTCGAGGTCGGCGACCTGGAACGCGACCGCCTGACGGGCACCGATGGGCACGCCGGCGACCTCGCGCTCGCGGACCTGGACCAGCGCCGCGTCCAGGCAGGCCTGGAGGCTGCCCACGGCGAGCGCGGCGATCGCGATCCGGCCCTCGTCGAGCGTGGCGAGGAACTGCGCGTAGCCGCGCCCCCGCTCGCCGAGCAGGTTCTCCTCGGGCACACGGCAGTCCACGAGGCTCAGCGGGTGGGTGTCGGAGGCGTGCCACCCGAGCTTGTCGTAGGCGGGCCCCACCTCGAGGCCGGGCGTGCCCGCGGGCACCATCACGGCCGAGATCTCGGGGCTCCCGTCGGGCCGCTCCCCGGTGCGGGCGGTGACGGTGACCAGCGAGGTGATCTCGGTGCCGGAGTTGGTGATGAACTGCTTGGCGCCGTCGAGCACCCAGGACCGCCCACCGTCGTCCGCGCCCTCCAGGCGGGCCCGCGTGCGGGTGGCGCCGGCGTCGGAGCCGGCCCCGGGCTCGGTGAGCCCGAAGGCGGCCAGGGCCCGGCCGGCGGCGAGGTCGGGGACGAAGGCCTCCTGCTGGGCGCGGGTGCCGAACCGCAGCAGCGGGGCGATGCCGAGGCCGACGGCCGCCTCGAGGGTGATGCCCAGCGACTGGTCGGCCCGACCGATCTCCTCGATGGCGACGCAGAGGCTGGTGAGGTCGCCGCCGGCGCCGCCGAGGTCCTCGGGCGTGGTCAGCCCGAAGAGGCCGAGCTCGCCCATCTCGCGCACCGTCTCGAGGGGGAAGCGGCGCTCGCGGTCCCACTGGCCCGCGAACGGCGCGACCCGGGCGGCGGCGAACTCCGCGACGGTGCGGCGGAACTCCTCGTGCTCGCGGGAGAGCTCGAACCCCGTCGTCCCTCTCGTCGCCGTGCTCCCGGACGTCCGCGTGGTGCTCGCTGTCATGTGACGCACCTTACGCCCTGTGGTTAACGTCGGTTAACCACAGGGCGGTCGGAGGGGCGGGCGGGGCTCAGACCCGGAAGCGGCCGACGGCGACCCGCAGCTCCGTGGCCATGCGCGCGACGTCGTCGACGGCCAGCCGCGTCTGCGCCAGCGCCTGCGTGGTCGAGTCCGCGGCCTCGGAGACGCCGGCGACGTTCTGGGCGATCTGCCCGGCGCCCACGGACGCCTCGGCGATGTTGCGCGACATCTCCCCCGTGGTGGCGGTCTGCTCCTCCACGGCGGAGGCGATGGACGTCTGGTGGTCGCTGATCTCGCGCACCACGCCGTTGATCCGCGAGATGGCCTCGACGGCGCCCGCCGCGTCCCCCTGGATGGCCTCCACCCGGGCCGCGATGTCCTCGGTGGCGCGCGCGGTCTCCTGAGCCAGGTCCTTGACCTCGCTGGCCACGACCGCGAAGCCCTTGCCCGCGGCGCCGGCCCGAGCCGCCTCGATCGTGGCGTTGAGGGCCAGCAGGTTGGTCTGCTCGGCGATGGAGGTGATCGCGCGCACCACCTCGCCGATCTCCTCGCTGGAGGAGCCCAGCCGGGCGACCGTGGCGCTGGTGCCGTCGACCATGGCCACGGCCTCGCCGGCCACGCGGGCGGCGGCCGAGGCGGAGCCGGAGATCTCGTGGATGGACACACCCATCTCCTCCGAGCCGGCGGCCACGGTGGAGACGTTGCGGGAGACCTCCTCGGCGGCGTCGGTGACGACCTGGGCCTGGACCGCGGTCTCCTCGGCCCCGGCAGCGATCTCGGTGGCGGAGGCGGAGAGCTCCTCGGCGGCCGCCGCGAGGGCGTCGGAGGAGGAGTGGATGGTGCCCATCAGCCCGCGGACGACGCCGGCGGCCTCGTCCAGGCCGGCGGCCATGCGCCCCAGCTCGTCGCGCGAGTCCAGCCCCGAGGTGGCGGTGAGGTCGCCGGCGGCCAGTGCCTCCGCGACCCGGGCGACGGCGCCGGCGTCCCGCCCGATGCGGCGGGCGACCGCGAGCCCGACGGCCAGCGAGGCCAGGGCGCCGACGACCAGCGCCACGACGACGAGGGTGCGGGCCCGGGCGAAGTCGGCCTCCGCGGCCCGGACCGTCGCGGCCGCGTCGGCGGCCTCCACGTCGACCAGCTCGTGCAGGAGCGCACGGGCGGAGGGCAGGTGCTGGGCGTCGGGGTCGTCGGCCGCCTCGGCCCACGCGTGGTCGTCGCCCGCCAGCACGAGCGGGGCGAGGACGTCCTCGGCGTAGACCATGCCGGCCTCGAGCTCGGCCGCGACCTCCTCGACCAGCGTCGCCGCCTCGCCCTCGAGGCCGATGGCCCGCAGGTCCTCCACGCCGGCCCGGGCCTCCCCGGCCAGCGCCTTGGCCTCGGCCAGTGCCTCCGGCACGGCGTCGGGGTCCTCGACGAGGGCGGCGTCACGCAGCGCGAGCCCGATCTCGTCGACGGCACCGACGAGGTCGGCGGTCACGATGCCGGTGCGCACGTTGCGCTCGTAGAGCTGCTCCACGTCGCCCGACGTGGAGGAGAGCTCGACGAGGCCGAGGGCGCCGACGAAGGTGGAGCCGAGGATGCCGATCACGGCCACCGCCACGACCCGCGTCGCGACGGGCAGGTCGCCGACGCGGGTGCGGCGGCGCCGGCCATCGAGGCCACCGGGGCCTGAGGCCAGGTCGGACGTCGGGTCGGACGCCGGGTCGGACGTCCGGTCACGCATCGGGTCGGACTCGACCCGCGACCTGGCGGCGGGTCGTTCGAGCATGGTGGTCACGACGGACTCCTCTCGACCGCCCTCCCACTCGTGGGGCGGCCTCCGCAGGGCCGCATCGGCCGTGACGTGGCCCACCTGAGCAGGTTCCCGGGGTCAGCGCCCACGGTCGAACCCTTGACCGACCTCGACCGGCCTCGGTCCTGCCCGACGGACGTCGCGCAGGACCGCCCAGAACGTGGCGGGCAGCGCAACCCGTGGCCGCGGGACCTGGGCCACACGCCGTCGCGGACGGCCGACGGTACTGTGACGCCCGCACCACCCCAGTACGCGGCGTCGACGTCTCGTCGGCACCGGCCAGAGCAGGAATCGAGCAGGAGCGCACGTGCCGAGCACCAAGCCGTTGGAGAAGGTCCTCATCGCCAACCGAGGCGAGATCGCCGTCCGGGTCGTCCGGGCCTGCAAGGACGCCGGCATCGGCAGCGTCGCCGTGTACGCCGAGCCCGACCGCGACGCGATCTTCGTCCGCATGGCCGACGAGGCCTACTCGCTGGGCGGCGCCACGCCCGCCGAGACCTACCTCGACATCGCCAAGATCGTCGAGGTCGCGCAGCGCTCCGGCGCCGACTCCGTGCACCCCGGCTACGGCTTCCTCGCCGAGAACGCCGACTTCGCCCAGGCCGTGATCGACGCCGGCCTGACCTGGATCGGCCCCTCCCCCGAGGCCATCGACGCCCTGGGCGACAAGGCCAAGGCCAAGCACATCGCCGAGCGCGCCGGCGCCCCGCTGGCCCCCGGCACCAAGGACCCGGTCGCGGACGCCTCCGAGGTCGTGGCGTTCGCCGAGGCCAACGGCCTGCCGGTCGCCATCAAGGCGGTCTTCGGCGGCGGCGGCCGCGGCCTCAAGGTCGCCCGCACGATCGAGGAGATCCCGGACCTCTACGAGTCCGCCGTGCGCGAGGCCGTCACCGCGTTCGGCCGCGGCGAGTGCCTGGTGGAGAAGTTCCTCGACCAGCCGCGGCACGTCGAGACCCAGTGCCTGGCCGACACCCACGGCAACGTCGTGGTGGTCTCCACCCGCGACTGCTCGCTCCAGCGCCGCAACCAGAAGCTCGTCGAGGAGGCCCCGGCCCCCTACCTGACCCCCGACCAGCTGGAGCGGCTCTACTCCTCCTCCAAGGCGATCCTGCGCGAGGCGGGCTACGTCGGCGCCGGCACCTGCGAGTTCCTGGTCGCCAAGGACGGCACCATCTCCTTCCTCGAGGTCAACACCCGCCTCCAGGTCGAGCACTGCGTCTCGGAGGAGGTCACCGGCCTCGACCTGGTGCGCGAGATGTTCCGCATCGCCGCCGGCGAGGAGCTGGGCTACGACGACCCCGCGATCCACGGCCACTCGATCGAGTTCCGCATCAACGCCGAGGACGGCGGCCGCAACTTCATGCCCGCCCCCGGCACCCTCACCGCCTGGGCGCCGCCGCAGGGCCCCGGCATCCGCGTCGACGGCGGCTACGAGGCCGGGCAGACCGTGCCGGGCTCCTTCGACTCCCTCATCGCGAAGCTGATCGTCACCGGCCGCGACCGGCAGCACGCGCTGGAGCGCTCGCGCCGGGCCCTGTCCGAGTTCGTCGTCGACGGCATGCCCACCGTCATCCCGTTCCACGAGGCCGTCGTCTCCGACCCGGCGTTCGTCGGCACCGGTGACGACCACACCGGCCACTTCGACGTCTACACGACCTGGATCGAGACCGAGTTCGACAACCAGATCCAGCCCTACGGCGGCGACCTCGGCGAGGCCGAGGACGCCGGCGAGCGCCAGACCGTGGTCGTCGAGGTCGGCGGCAAGCGCCTCGAGGTCAGCCTGCCCGGTGGCCTCGGCGCCGTCGGTGCCGCGCCCGCCGCGGGCGGTGCGAAGAAGCCCAAGCGGGCGGCCAAGAAGGCCGGCGCCGCCGCGTCCGGTGACGCCGTCACCAGCCCGATGCAGGGCACCGTCGTCAAGGTGCTGGTCGAGGACGGCGCGAGCGTGGCCGAGGGCGACTCCGTGGTCGTCATCGAGGCCATGAAGATGGAGCAGCCCCTCAAGGCGCACAAGGCCGGCACCGTCACCGGCCTCTCCGCGGCCGTCGGCGAGACCGTCACCCAGGGCCAGGTCATCTGCGAGCTCAAGGACTGACGCTCCCCCGCGCACCCCGACGGCGCCGTGCTCCCCACCCGGGACGCGGCGCCGTCGGCGTTCCTGGCGCCCCGTGCCGCGCCCGGCCGCTAGGGTCGCGGACGTGAGCACCGACCCGGCGTCCGCGCCCACGCCACCGCCTCGGAGCCCCGAGCCGAGCACCGAGCCGAGCACCGAGCCGAGCCCCGGGCCGAGCACCGGCTACGTGCTCCGCGAGCCCGCGCACCGCCTGCACCGGCGGGCGGTGCTGGCCTGGTACCTGGGCGAGGCCGGTGCCGCGGTGCTGGGCGCCGCCGTCGTGCTCGTGGCCGCCTGGCTCCTGCCCGACCGCTTCGTGCCCGACTGGCTGCCGTGGGCCCTCATCGCGCTGGACGTCGTCGCCGCCGCCGTCGTCCCGCCGTGGCGCTACCGGGTGCACCGCTGGGAGGTCACCGACACGGCCGTCTACACGCAGACCGGCTGGTGGACCCGGGAGCGGCGGATCGCCCCGCTCTCCCGGGTGCAGACCGTCGACCTCGAGCAGGGACTGGTCGACCGGCTGCTGGGGCTGGCCGAGGTGCGGGTCACCACCGCCAGCGCGGCCGGCGCGCTGCGCATCCCCGCGCTGGACAGGGCCACCGCCGAGCGGCTGGCCCAGGACCTCACCCGTGCCGCGGAGGCCATCGGCGGCGACGGCACGTGAGCGAGGAGCCGCGCTGGCAGCGCCTCGACCCCCGGATGCTGCTGGTCCACCCCCTGCGTCAGCTGGCCTCGCTGCTGCCCGCCCTCGCCGCGCTGTTCATCGCCGGCCGCGCGTTCAGCGGACCCTTCGGCGGCTTCCCGTGGGAGGTGCTCGGCGTCGCGGCGCTCGTGGCCGCCGGCGTGTGGCGCTACCTCGCCACCGAGTACCGGATCACCCCCGGGCGCGTCGAGCTGCGCCGGGGCCTGCTCCAGCGGACCGTGGTGACCGCCCCGCTGGACCGGGTCCGCACCATCGACCTCTCCGCCACCCTGGTGCACCGCCTGCTGGGGCTCTCGACCGTGCGCGTCGGCACCGGCAGCGACGGACCGGGTCTCTCGCTCGACGCCCTGCGCACCGGTGAGGCCGAGGAGCTGCGCGCACGCCTGCTCGCGCGGGCGGCGCAGCTGCAGGCGGACCGGTCGCCGGAGTCGGCAGCCCGCGCCGACGACGAGCCGGCCGGCCCAGACGACAGCGCGAGCCCGGGCGACGTCGCCCCCGAGGACACCGACGCGGCGGCGACCCCGGTGTCCGCGCCGGCAGCCCCGGCCCCGACGTCCGAGGAGGTGCTGCTCCGCCTCGACCCGCGCTGGGCCCTGTACGCCCCGCTGTCGACGGCCGGCCTGGCGCTCATGGGCGTGGTGCTCGGCGGCGGCAGCCAGGCCGTCGTCCCGGTGCTCCAGGCCACCGGGTGGGACGCGTCCCTGAGCGCGCTCGACGTCACCCGGCTGGGACTCGTCGCCGTGCTGGCGCTCGTGGGCGTGGCCGCGCTGGTGGTGGCGCCGCTGCTGGCCATGGCCGGCTACCTGGTCGCCGGCTGGGGCCTCACGCTCACCCGCGGCCGCGGGCCGGACGGCGAGACCTGGCAGGTGCGCAAGGGGCTGCTCACGACCACCGCCACGACGGTCGACGTGCACCGGGTGGCGGGCCTCGTGCTGGAGCAGCCCGTCGGCCTGCGCCTGGCGGGAGCGGCCCGGCTCCAGGCGATGACCACCGGACTGGCCAGCGACCAGGCGGGCACCCTCGAGCTGGTGCCGGCCGCCCCGCGCCGGGTCTCCGAGGCCACGGGCGCCGCGGTGCTGGGCACGCGCGACCCGCTGACGGTGCCCCTGGTGCCGCACGGCCCGGCCGCCGTCCGCCGCCGCTGGACCCGCGCCCTGGTCGCGCCGGCGGTGCTCACGGGCATCGCGGCGCTCCTCGCCGCGCTCGCCCCGTTCCCGGACGCGTGGGAGGGCCCCGCCCTCACGGCGCTGCGGGTCGGGGTGCCGCTGACGCTGCTGGCGCTGCTCGTCCTGGCCGTGCCCGTGGCGGTGGGCCGCGCCCGCGCGCTGGGGCACGCACTGACGCCCACCCACCTGGTGGCCCGCCAGGGCTCGCTGGTCCAGCGCCGGCACGCCCTCGACCGCGAGCACGTCATCGGCCTGACCCTGCGCGACACCTGGTTCCAACGCCGGCAGCAGCTGGTCAGCCTGGACGCCACCACCGCCGGCGGGCCGGAGCGGGTCACGGTGCTCGACGTGGACGAGGCGGCCGCCGTCGGCCTCGCCGTGGCCGCGCAGCCGGGGCTGATGGCGCCGTTCGTCGAGCGAGCCTGAGGCCGACCAGAGAGCTCGTCGCGAGACGGCACCCTCCCGGGTCGCCGGTCCTCGCTAGCGTGTGCCCATGTTCTCGAAGGTGCTGGTGGCCAACCGTGGTGAGATCGCGATCCGGGCGTTCCGGGCCGCCTACGAGCTCGGGGCCGAGACGGTCGCGGTGTTCCCCCACGAGGACCGCTGGTCCGAGCACCGGCTCAAGGCGGACGAGGCCTACGAGATCGGCGAGCTGGGCCACCCGGTCAAGGCCTACCTGGACCCCGAGGGCATCGTCGAGGTCGCGGTGCGCGCCGGCGCGGACGCCATCTACCCGGGCTACGGCTTCCTCTCCGAGAACCCTGCGCTCGCCGAGGCGTGCGCCGGTGCGGGCATCACCTTCATCGGCCCCTCGTCCCGCGTGCTGGAGCTGACCGGCAACAAGGCGCGGGCGATCGCGGCGGCCAAGGCCGCGGGCGTGCCGACCCTGCGCTCGGTCGAGCCGTCCACCGACGTGGACGCCCTGCTGGCCGAGGTGGAGGCCTCCGAGATCCCCTACCCGCTGTTCGTGAAGGCCGTCGCCGGTGGCGGCGGCCGCGGCATGCGCCGGGTGGACGCCCCCGCGCAGCTGCGCGAGGCGGTCGAGACCTGCATGCGCGAGGCCGACGGCGCGTTCGGCGACCCCACGGTCTTCATCGAGCAGGCCGTCGTGGACCCCCGCCACATCGAGGTGCAGATCCTGGCCGACGGCCAGGGCGACGTCATCCACCTCTTCGAGCGCGACTGCTCGGTGCAGCGCCGCCACCAGAAGGTCGTCGAGATCGCCCCGGCGCCGAACCTCGACCCCGAGCTGCGCGAGCGGATCTGCGCGGACGCGGTGCGCTTCGCCCGCGAGATCGGCTACGCCTGCGCGGGCACGGTGGAGTTCCTCCTCGACCCCCAGGGCAACTACGTCTTCATCGAGATGAACCCCCGCATCCAGGTGGAGCACACGGTCACCGAGGAGGTCACCGACGTCGACCTCGTGCAGTCCCAGATGCGCATCGCGGCGGGCGAGACGCTCGCCGACCTGGGGCTCTCCCAGGACTCCGTGCAGCTGCGCGGGGCCGCGCTCCAGTGCCGCATCACCACCGAGGACCCGGCCAACAACTTCCGCCCCGACACCGGCCGGATCACCACCTACCGCTCGCCGGGGGGCGGCGGCATCCGCCTGGACGGCGGCACCGTCTACACCGGCGCGGAGGTCTCGGCGCACTTCGACTCGATGCTGGCCAAGCTGACCTGCCGCGGCCGCACCTTCGAGAAGGCCGTGGAGAAGGCCCGCCGCGCCGTGGACGAGTTCCGCATCCGCGGCGTCGCCACGAACATCCCCTTCCTCCAGGCCCTCCTGGCCGACCCGGACTTCTCCTCCGGGCACGTCACCACCGCCTTCATCGAGACCCACCCCGGCCTGCTCACGGCTCGCGGCTCCGGCGACCGCGCGACGAAGCTGGCCACCTACCTGGCCGACGTCACCGTCAACCAGCCGCACGGACCGGCCCGTGTCTCGCTCGACCCCCGCACCAAGCTGCCGGCCGTCGACCTCGCGGCCCCCGCCCCCGCCGGCACCCGTCAGCAGCTGCTGGACCTGGGCCCGGAGCAGTTCGCCGCCGCCCTGCGCGCCCAGGAGCGGGTGGCCGTCACCGACACCACCTTCCGCGACGCCCACCAGTCGCTGCTGGCCACCCGCGTCCGCACCCGCGACCTGACCGCCGTCGCCCCCTACGTCGCGCGGACGACGCCCGAGCTGTGGTCGCTGGAGTGCTGGGGCGGCGCCACCTACGACGTGGCGCTGCGCTTCCTCGGCGAGGACCCGTGGGAGCGGCTGGCCACGCTGCGCGAGGCGGTGCCGAACATCGCCCTGCAGATGCTGCTGCGCGGCCGCAACACGGTCGGCTACACCCCCTACCCGACCAAGGTGACCGACGCCTTCGTCGAGGAGGCGGCGGCCACCGGCGTCGACGTCTTCCGCGTCTTCGACGCCCTCAACGACGTCGACCAGATGCGCCCCGCGATCGAGGCCGTGCGCGCCACCAACACCACGGTGGCCGAGGTCGCGCTCTGCTACGCCGGCGACCTCAACGACCCGCACGAGCAGCTCTACACCCTCGACTACTACCTGCGCCTGGCGGAGCGGATCGTCGACGCCGGCGCCCACGTCCTGGCGATCAAGGACATGGCCGGCCTGCTGCGGGCCCCGGCCGCCCGCCGCCTGGTCACCGCCCTGCGGGAGAACTTCGACCTGCCGGTCCACCTGCACACCCACGACACCGCCGGCGGCCAGCTCGCCACGCTGACCGCAGCGATCGACGCCGGTGTGGACGCCGTGGATGCCGCCTGCGCCTCGATGGCCGGCACCACCAGCCAGCCGCCGCTCTCGGCGCTGGTCTCGGCGACCGACCACTCCCCGCGCGAGACCGGCCTGTCGCTGACGGCCGTCAACGCGCTCGAGCCGTACTGGGAGGCGACGCGCCGCGTCTACGCCCCGTTCGAGTCGGGCCTCAACGCCCCGACCGGCCGCGTGTACACCCACGAGATCCCCGGCGGCCAGCTCTCCAACCTGCGCACGCAGGCGGTGGCCCTCGGTCTCGGCGAGAAGTTCGAGCAGGTCGAGGACATGTACGCCGCGGCCGACGCCATCCTCGGCCACCTGGTGAAGGTCACTCCCTCCTCCAAGGTGGTCGGCGACCTGGCCCTGGCCCTCGTGGGGGCCGGCGCCGACCCGGCGGCCTTCGCCGAGGACCCGGCGAAGTTCGACATCCCCGACTCGGTCATCGGCTTCCTCCACGGCGACCTCGGTGACCCGCCCGGCGGCTGGCCCGAGCCCTTCCGCTCCAAGGCGCTGGCGGGCCGGGCCTACACCCCGCCGAACGAGGAGCTCACCCCGGAGCAGGAGGTCGGCCTCGTCAACGACCGGCGGTCCACGCTCAACACCCTGCTCTTCCCGGGGCCGACGAAGATCTTCACCGAGACGCGGGAGACCTACGGGGACGTCTCGCGGCTCTCGTCCCTGGACTACCTCTACGGCCTGCGCAAGGGCGTCGAGCACACCGTCAGCCTCGGCGAGGGCAAGATGCTGCTGCTCGGCCTGCAGTCGATCAGCGAGCCCGACGAGCGCGGCTACCGCACCGTCATGACCTCGATCAACGGCCACCTGCGCCCGATCGAGGTGCGCGACGCGTCGGTCTCGGCGAAGGTCGCGACGGCGGAGAAGGCCGACACGTCCCGCCCGGGCCACGTCGCGGCGCCGTTCCAGGGCGTCGTCACCGTGGTCGTCGAGGAGGGCCAGGCCGTCGAGGCCGGCGCCACCGTGGCGACCATCGAGGCGATGAAGATGGAGGCGGCCATCACCGCCCCCGTCGCGGGCACCGTCCAGCGCGTCGCCCTGCCCGGCACGCAGGCGGTCGACGGCGGCGACCTGGTGCTCGTCCTGGCCTGATCGGCGGTCTCGAGGCTCGGCCGCGGGCGGCCTCGCACCTCGACCACCGGTCCCGCCCGGGGGGTCAGGGGGTGCGGGGCGTGACGATCACGTCGACGGCCACCAGGGGCTCCGCGGAGGTGCACGCGTAGGCGTGCGGGGCGTCGCCCGCGAAGGCGACGTGCACCCCCGGCCCGAGGTCCTGGACGCCGGCGGCGCTGGTGAGCCGGCCGGTGCCGCTGAGCACCGTCAGCTGCTCGACGGCCCCCGCCGCGTGCGCCGGGGACGTCCGCTCGCCGCCGGGCCGCAACCGGATCAGGTACACCTCGGTGACCCGGTCGGCGTCGGTCTGCACGTGCAGCCGCCGGGTGTGCAGGGCGTCGTCGGAGACCTCGTCGGTGCCGGCGTCCACCAGGGCCACCAGCGGCACGCCGAGGGGCCCGGCCAGGGCATAGAGGGTGTCGAGGGTCGGGTTGCGCTGCCCGGACTCCAGCTGGGAGAGCGTCGCCTTGCCCACGCCGGCCGCCGCCGCCAGCGCGGAGAGGGAGAGCCCTCGCTCGGTGCGCAGCGCCCGGACCCGGGCGCCGGTGGACTCACCTGGACCCACGCGCGCCTCCTCCCCTAGCCTGTTCCGCATACGGAACGTTCCGTCGACGGAACCACCCTATCCTCCAGGAGCGCAGCCATGGCGAGCAACACCACCGCACCGCCGCAGGCGGGTCGGCCCGGCTCCGGGCTCACCGCCCCGGTGACCGCCGGCGTGGTCGCGGCGGTCGTCGGCTTCTCCAGCTCCTTCGTCGTGGTGCTCGCCGGCCTCACCGCGGTGGGCGCCACCCCGGCGCAGGCCTCGAGCGGCGTGGCCGCGCTCTGCGTCGCCCAGGCGCTCGGCATGTTCTGGCTCTCCGGGCGGCACCGCGTCCCCGTCTCCCTGGCGTGGTCCACCCCCGGCGCGGCGCTGCTGGCGTCCACCGGCGCGATCGCCGGGGGCTGGCCGGCCGCGGTCGGCGCCTTCGTCGTCACCGGGCTCCTCGTGCTGCTGACCGCCCTGGTGCCGGCCCTGGGCGACCTGGTCGCCCGCATCCCGCCCAGCCTGGCCCGGGCGATGCTGGCCGGGGTGCTGCTCCCGCTGTGCATCGAGCCCGCCACGGCGCTGGTGACCTCACCGCTGCTGGTCGGCCCGGTGGTGCTCACCTGGCTGGTCCTGGTCCGCCTCACGCCCCGGTGGGCGGTGCCCGCCGCCCTGGCCGTCGCGTTCGCCGTGGTGGTGGTCGCGGGCGAGGGCGTCCACGCGGCGGACCTGGCCCCCACCCTCGCGCTCACCCTGCCCGCCTGGTCCGTCCCGGCGCTCGTCGGCGTCGCCCTGCCGCTGTACGTGGTGACGATGGCCAGCCAGAACGTGCCGGGCGTGGCCGTGATGAACGGGCTCGGCTACCGCGTCCCGTGGCGGGAGTCGCTCGGCGTCACCGGCCTCGGCACCGTCCTGGCCGCCCCGTTCGGCGGGCACGCGGTGAACCTGGCCGCCATCACCGCCGCCATGTCGGCGGGCCCCGAGGCCGGGGAGGACCGGGAGCGCCGCTGGGTGGCCCCCGTGGCGGCCGGCGTCACCTACGCCGTGCTGGCCGTCGGCTGCTCGGCGCTGACCACGCTCGTGGCCGCCGCGCCGGACGGCGTGGTGCAGGCCGCGGCCGGGCTGGCGCTCCTCGGCACGCTGGCCTCGTCCCTCACCGGGGCGCTGGCGGCGCACGAGGACCACCTGCCGGCCGCGGTGTGCCTGGTGGTGGCGGCCTCCGGCGTCGTGGTCGGCGGCATCGGGGCCGGCTTCTGGGCGCTCGTGGCCGGGCTCGTGGTCCGCGCCGTGCTGCGCGCGGGGCGGCCGTCGACCTGACAGGGCCGGGCCGGGTCGCCGGGGCTACCAGGAGATCTCGACCTCGATCTCCCCGCCGTCCCCGGCCTCGACCTCGAAGCAGACGTCGACGACGTCGGGCACGGCCACGGTGACGGTGACCCCGGCTCGGGTCACGCGCACCGAGTTGTGCCGCTCCAGCGAGTCGGCCAGCTCGCGCAGCCGCGCGGCCGCCTCCTCCCGGGTCATCCGCTGGGTCTGCTCGAGCTCGAAGAGGTCGTCGGCCATGCCCCCAGCCTGGCACCACGCCCCGCACGGGGCAGGTGCCGTTCCTCCTCAGCCGCGGAGCCGGAAGGTGAACCAGGTCGACCGCAGGCCCAGGGCGCTGCGGAACGCGTCTCCGCTCATCGTCACCGCGCCGGCGTCGCCCACGAGCCGGAGACTGCGGACCCGGCCCTTCCACTGGCCGTTGCCGTCCCGGTCGAGGACCCGCACCTGCTGGAGGTCGCCGACCACCGGCCACAGTGCCTCCAGGCGCGCGACGGTGACGTCGGTCGACCAGTCGTGCACGGTGTTGCCCGACCAGTCGTCCCAGGGGTCCTCCTGGGCCACGAGGTAGGGCGCCGACCCGGCCGACGTCCACCCGCCGGAGCTGGCGGAGAACTGGGTGAAGGCCGGGGCACCGTCGGCCTCGACGACGGTGCCGGCGGTCGCCTCGACCGCCGCGTCGGAGGCGGGGTGCTCGTCGGTGACTCCCCCGTAGACCTGGCAGGACGTGGTGTCGCACAGGTCGTAGTGGCTCGCGCGGGGATGGTCCCGCTCGTAGGCGGCGTAGGTGCGCGCGGCGATCGCCTGGGCCTGCACCGCCGCCGGGGTCCACGAGGCCGGGACCTCGCGCGGCACCACGCCGCGCAGGTAGTCCTCGAGGGTGACGACGTTGACGGTGTCCCGGGTGCGCTCCCCCGGGGTCACGGTGGCCGAGCGCAGGACGCCGCGGTAGGCACGCTCGACGCCGCCGGCGACCAGCGTGACGGGCAGGCGCCCGGCACCGACCTGGGCGTCCCCGGTGGTGGTGAGCAGGCGGGTCCACCCCTCGCGGTGCACGTGCGCCGCGACCTCGGTGCCGCCGTTGCGCAGCGGTCGCAGGCGGTACCGGTCGGCGTCCTGCCCCTCGCTACCCAGCCCGGCGCCCAGGGCCAGCAACGGGGTGCGCTCACCGGTGGTCAGGTCGCGGGCCGCGAGCCGCGGCGTGGGCAGCACCACCAGCCGGTCGTCGGCGTCGGCCGTGAGCAGGACGCGGAGGCGCCCGCGAGCCCTCCCGACGTCGGTGCCCGGGTAGTAGAAGGCGATGATCTCGGCGGCGGTGAGGCCGGCGCGGGCCGCCCCCTCGGCGCCGTACTGCGAGAGCCCGTGGCCGTGCCCGAAGCCGTGGCCGACCAGGCGCAGCGTCGTCGTTCCGCTCACGTCCCACGAGCCGCGACCGGTGGCGGCGCCGGCGGGGGCGGCCGGGAGCACCGCCAGACCCAGCAGGAGCGCCAGCAGCGCGGTCGGCCAGAGGCCCCGCCCGACGGGTCGAGCAGCACGCGACGCCACGGGTGCCTCAGATCTTCCGGAACCAGGTGGAGCGCATGCCGAGGAGGTAGCGGAAGTCGTCACCGGTCATGGTGCGCGAGCCGGTGCCGCCGACGACCCGGACGGACGTGACGCGTCCGCCCCAGGCGCCGTTGCCGTCACGCGCGAGGATCTTGACCCGCTTGATCGCGCCGATCACCGGGAACGCCGAGCGCAGCTCGGGGCCGGTGAAGCTGACCTCCCAGGAGTTGTAGGGGTTCCCGGACCAGCGGTCCCACGGGTCCCGCTGGTCCACCTGGTAGGGCAGGCTGCTGCCCTGGGTCCAGCCCCCGTTGCTCGCGCTGAACTGGGCGAAGATGGGCTCGCCACCGCGGACGACGGCGACCTTGCCGGTGGCCTTGATGGCGGCGTCGGTGGCCGGGTGCTCGGCGTCGGCGCCGCCGTAGACCTGGCACTGCGTGGTGTCGCAGATCTGGTAGGCCCGCGAGAGGGGCTCGGAACGCTCGAAGGCGGCGTAGGTGCGGGCGGCGACGGCCTGGGCGCGGATCGCGTCCGCGTCCCACGAGGTGTAGACCTCGGACGGCACGACGCCGCGCAGGTACTTCTCCAGCGGGAGGACGTTCACGGTGACGCGTCGGCGTCCGCCCTCGTTCTCCGCGGTGCTGCGCAGGGTGCCCCGGTACCGGGTCGTGCCGCCGGGCGTGACCAGCGGGATCGGCTTCCTGGCGCTCAGCTCGACCTCGCCGGGGAGCAGCCGGAGCCGGGTCCACTGCCCGCCGCGCAGGCGGTAGGCCACCTCGGTGCTGCCACCCTTGGCCCAGCGCAGGCGCCAGGCGACGGCGTTCGGCCGCTTGCCGGTGAGCGCGATGGTGCGGCCGCTGCTCAGCGAGCGGGCGGTGAGGCCGCGGACGGTGCGGACGACGGTGTTGCGGTCGGAGTCGCCGCTGATCCACACCGAGACCTTGCCGCCGATGCTGCCCAGCTTGGTGCGCGGGTAGTAGAAGCGGACGATCGAGCGCCACGACTCGCCCTGCACGGCGGCGCCCTGGGCGCCCCACTGGGACAGGCCACGCCCGTGCCCGTAGCCGCGCCCCTGGAGGCGCAGCTTCACGGTGGCGCGGCCGTCACCGCGGCCGGCGGCGACGCCGGCCGGGACGCCTTCGGCGCTCGTGCCGGAGCCGGGGTCGGCGGCCGACGCCGCCGGGAGCGAGCCGGGGGCGAGGCCGACGACCAGGCAGGCGGCGAGGCCGGCAGCGGCGGCGCGCAGCCGCGGGGCACCGGGTCGCGGGGCCGGTCGTGAGCCCGGGCGTGAGTTGAGCCTGGTGCGGACGGGGCGGGGGGACTTCCGAGACATGGTTCTCCACAGATCGGCGGGTGCTCGTGGGGGCGAGCCCGACAGGTCGATGAGACACGAGGATGCCTGCTCCGGCCAACCCCTGCACCCCGGACGTCACATCCTTCACCCTGGCCACGGCTCTCACGCGCCCTCCCGAGGCGCCGGGCATCCCGCTCCGACGCTCTCCGGGTGTCCCCCGGAACGTGCACTGATCGCTCATCGGACGCCGACGTCCGCCGATCGGATAGCTGCACGGGTCGTCACCGGATCTTCACGCGTCCTCACGTCTTGTGGACGACGCGCCAACTGGTTTCGACGGGGCCCGTGGGAGAGGCTGGAGACATGTCCGCAGTGAGCAAGCTCCTCCCCCGGGGCTGGGGCCGCGCGCGCAAGGGTGCGCGCGTGGCAGAGGCGTTCCGTGTGACCCGACGCGCGTACCACGAGGACCTCTGCGTCCTCGAGCGTCAGCTGCAGGACGCGCCCGAGCGGATGCGCGGCGCCTGCCGGGACCTGCACGGCCAGGCGGTGAGCGACCACGCCCTGGCCGCCGCCCTGGTGCACGGCGCCACCGACCACCACGACCCCGAGCACCGCGAGGCCCTCGAGCGCGCCGGCCACCTCCTGGACGAGGCGCGCTGGGCGCTGGCCGCCGCGCGGGCCGAGGCCGCCGGCCGCCGGCGCCCCGAGGACCACGCCCCCTGCTTCTTCAACGCCCAGCACGGGCCCGCCTCCACCACGGTGCGCTGGGCCCCGCCCGGCGGCGCCTGCCACGAGGTGAGCACCTGCGCCGCCGACGCCACGCGCATCTCCCAGGGCACCGAGCCCGACCTGCGGCTGGTGCACACCGGCGAGGGCTGGGTCCCGTGGTACCAGCTCCCGCGGACGACGGCCGACGGCTGTGCTCCCCCGGTGGTCGAGCAGCTCGACACCGAGCCGCCCGCCGCGCCCTCCTCGCTCGAGGAGCCGTCCGGGCGGTCCTGACCGGTGTGACACAGTGGGGTCATCCGGACCCCGGAGACCGCATGACGCTGCTGGACCGCCTGCTCCCCTCCCGCCGTCGCGCCCGCGAGCAGGAGGCCCTGCGCCGCGCCGGAGCCTTCCGTCTCACCCGGCGGCTGCTGACCGAGGACGTCACGGCGCTCGCGTCCCTGCTGGGCGCGCTGCCGCCGCTGGAGCGGGCCGAGGGCGAGCACGAGGACGACCTCCGCGCGCGGGGCGACCTGACCCGCCGGGCGCTGGAGGGCTACGACCGCGCCGTCGCCGCCCTCGACGGGGCGGTCGACCCGCACGTGCCTGAGCACGTGGTGCTGCTCGACTCCGTGCCGGCCCTGCTCGACGACGCCCGCTGGGCGCACGCCGCGGCCGTGGCGGCCGCCGCCGGTGAACCGCTGCCGGCGCGTCGCGGCTCCTGCTTCTTCGACCCCCGCCACGGCCCGGCGAGCCGCTCGGTGAGCTGGGCGCCCGAGGGCGGCACGCCGCGCGAGGTGGACGTGTGCCTGGCCGACGCCCACCGCCTCGACGAGGACCTGGCGCCCGACGTCCGCCTCGTGCACGTCGGTGGCGCCGGCTACGTCCCGTGGTTCCAGGTGGCGACCGGCTCCTCCGCCGCGGGCACGAGCAGCGGCTGGGCGAGCGCGCTGGACGCCGTCGACGTCGACACCCGCACCCACGCGGTCATGGACCAGACGATCCAGCAGCTGCCGAACAGCACGCGCTCGCGCTGAGCCCGGCGGGACGCTCCCGGGACCTGCCCCGGGCCCGCTCTCGGGCCCTCTCTCGGGCCCGGGCTCAGACCCGGGCTCAGACCCGGTGCAGGCGGCGGGCGGCCTCGGCCACCGAGCCGGACATCGACGGGTAGACGGTGAACGCCTGCGCGAGCTGGTCGGCGGTCATGGACTCCGCCACCGCCAGGGAGACGGGGTGGATGAGCTCCGAGGCGCGCGGGCCGACCACGACACCGCCGACCACGATGCCGGTGCCGGGGCGGCAGAACAGCTTCACGAAGCCGTCGTGCACGCCCTGCATCTTGGCCCGCGGGTTGCCCGAGAGCGGCAGCATCACGGTCTCGGCCTGGATCTCGCCGGCGTCCACCGCCTGCTGGGACCAGCCGACCGTGGCGATCTCGGGGGCGGTGAAGACGTTGGAGGAGACCGTCTTCAGGTCCAGCGGCTGCACGGCGTCGCCGAGGAAGTGCCACATGGCGATGCGGCCCTGCATCGCCGCCACCGAGGCCAGCATGAACACCCCGGTGCAGTCGCCGGCGGCGTAGACGCCGCGGGCGGTGGTGCGCGAGACCCGGTCGACCTGCACGAAGCCGCCGTCGTCGAGGCTCACGCCGGCCTCCTCGAGGCCGAGCCCGGCGGTGTTGGGGATCGAGCCGAGCGCCAGGATGCAGTGCGAGCCCTGCACGGTGCGGCCGTCGGTGAGCTCGACGGTCACCACGTCGCCGTCCCGGGTCACCGAGGCCATGCGCGACCTGCTCATGACCTCCATGCCGTGACGCTGGGAGACCTCCTCCAGGACGCGGGAGGCGTCCGCGTCCTCACCGGGCAGCACCCGGTCGCGCGAGGAGACCAGGGTGACGGGCACGCCGAGGGCCAGGTAGGCGCTGGCGAACTCGGCGCCGGTGACGCCGGAGCCGACGACGATGAGCTTCTCGGGCAGCTCGGTGAGGTCGTAGACCTGCTCCCAGGTGAGGATGCGCTCCCCGTCGGGCTGGGCGCTGGGCAGCGTGCGCGGGTGCGCGCCGGTGGAGACCAGGACGGCGTCGGCCTCGTGCACGGTCTCGGTGCCGTCGGCGGCGGTGGCCACGACGCGGCCGGGGCCGTCGAGGCGACCGGTGCCGGCGACGATCTGCACGCCGTCGCGGCGCAGGCGGGCCTCGATGTCGCGGGACTGCTCCGCGGCGAGGTCGAGCACCCGGCGGTTGACCCGGCCGAGGTCGACCGCGAGGGTGCCGTCGCCGCCGGTGAAGGTGATGCCGAGCTCACGGGCGGCCCGGACGTCGGTCATCAGGCCGGCGGTCGCGATGAGGGTCTTGGAGGGGACGCAGTCGGTGAGGACGGCGGAGCCGCCCAGGCCGTCGCGGTCCACGACGGTGACCTCGGCGCCGAGCTGCGCGGCCACGTGCGCGGCCTCGTAGCCGCCGGGGCCGCCTCCGACGATGACGACGCGCTCGCCGGTCCGGTTCATGCGGGGCTCCTCGCTGTGCTGCTGCCGGGCTGGGGTGGTGCGGGTGGTGCAGGTGCTGCTGTCGTGCCGCGGGGGGGGGGGCGGGGGGGGGGGGCCGGGGGGGGCGCCGGGGGCCCCCCCCCCGGCCGGGGGGGGGCATTGTGT
>NZ_JAMJPH010000010.1:0-207172 GCF_023554635.1 Nocardioides bruguierae | reverse complement strand
CGGTTACGGGGGGGGCCCCCGGGGGGGGGGGGCCCGGGGGGGGGCGGGGGGGGGGGGGGGGGGGCGGGGGCGGGGCGGGGGGCGGCCCGCGGGGGGGGCCCCGGCCGCCCGGCCCGGGCGACGTCAGCGGGTCACAGGTTGATCATGTGACCGGCGATGCCGTGGACGGCCTCCTTCACGGCCTCCGACAGGGTCGGGTGCGCGAAGACGTTGCGGGCGATCTCGTCCGCGGTGAGGTCCCACTTCTGGGCCAGGGTGAGCGCGGGGAGCTGCTCGGTCACGTCGGGGCCGATCATGTGGGCGCCGAGGATCTCGTTGTGCTCGGCGTCGGCGACGATCTTGACGAAGCCGACGGCCTCGCCGAGACCCTGGGCCTTGCCGTTCGCGGAGAACGGGAAGGTGGCGGTCTTGACGTCGTAGCCCTTGTCCTTGGCCTGCTGCTCGGAGTAGCCGAAGGAGCCGATCTGCGGCTGGCAGTAGGTGGCGCGCGGGATGAAGTCGAACTCCACCGGCATGGTCTCCTCGCCGGCGATGACCTCGGCAGCCACGATGCCCATGGCCTCGGCCACGTGGGCGAGCATCATCTTGCCGGTGACGTCACCGATCGCGTAGACGTGCTCGACGTTGGTGCGGCCGTACTCGTCGATGGCGATGGCGCCGCGGTCGGTGAGGGCCACGCCCGTGCTCTCCAGGCCGTAGCCCTCCACGCGCGGCGCGAAGCCGAACGCGGCGAGCATCTTGTCGGCCTCGAGCACCTGCGAGTCGCCGCCCGCGGCGGGGCTGACGGTCACGCGGACGCCGGAGCCGGTGTCCTCGACCTTCTCGCACTTGGTGGAGGTCAGGACCTTCACGCCGAGCTTCTTGTAGTGCTTGGCCAGCTCCTTGGACACGTCCGCGTCCTCGGCCGGGACCATCCGGTCGGCGAACTCGACGATGGTGACGTCCACGCCGAAGTTCTTCATCACGTAGGCGAACTCGACGCCGATCGCGCCGGAGCCGCCGATGATGATCGAGGAGGGCAGCTCGGAGTCGAGGATCTGCTCCTCGTAGGTCACCACGTTGGCGGACTTCTCGATGCCCGGGAGCATCCGCACCTGCGCACCGGCGGCGACGATCAGGTCGGTGCAGGTGTAGGAGGTCACCGAGCCGTCGGCGGCCTTCACGTCGAGCGACGTGGGGCCGGTCAGGGTGCCCCGTCCGTCGATCTCGGTGATCTTGTTCTTCTTCATGAGGTAGTGGACGCCCTTGACGATGCCCTCGCTGACCTTGCGCGAGCGGGCGTGCGTGGGACCGAAGGACATCGAGGCGTCGCCCTCGATGCCGTACTTGGCCTTGTCGTGCGTCAGCAGGTGGGAGAGCTCGGCGTTCTTCAGCAGCGCCTTGGAGGGGATGCAGCCGACGTTGAGGCAGACACCGCCCCAGTACTTCTCCTCGACCACGGCGACGGACTTCCCGAGCTGAGCCGCGCGGATCGCAGCGACGTAGCCCCCGGGGCCGGCACCAAGAACCAGAACATCGAAGTGGGTCACGGGGCCACCCTAGTCGCCGGGCCGGAGGCGTTAACCTTCGGTCCCGTGACGCTGTACGCCGCCTACGGCAGCAACATGGACCCCGCCCGCATGAGCGAGCGCTGCCCGCACTCCCCGCTGGACACCACGGGGTGGCTCAACGGGTGGCGCCTGACGTTCGGCGGCGAGGAGCACGGCTGGGACGGGGCGCTCCCGACGATCGTCCAGGACCCCTTCGAGCAGGTCTTCGTCGCGCTCTACGACGTGACCCGCGAGGACGAGCGGGTGCTCGACGAGGTCGAGATGGCCTCCTCCGGCCTGTACCGCAAGACCAAGGTGCGGATCTCGACGATGAGTGGCGAGCGGGTCGCCTGGGCCTACGTGCTGGACGCCTACGAGGGCGGGCTGCCCTCGGCGCTCAACCTCGGCGTGCTGGCCGACGCGGCCGAGGCCGCCGACGCGCCCAGCGACTACGTCACGGCCCTGCGCACGCGCCCCTGCCGGTCCACGGGCCTCTGACGGGTTTCCCTGCGAGATCCCTGCGAGATCCCTGAGGACACCGGGGCGACACGCGGGGCGACGGCCCAGCACGTAGGGTCCTCCCGTGACCTCCGAGCAGTCCTCCGCGCAGACGTCCCCCTCCGCACTCGCCGAGCAGGCAGCCGCCCGGCTCGCCGAGATCACCGGCGTCGAGAAGCACGACGTCGCGCTCGTGCTGGGCTCCGGCTGGCTGCCGGCCGCGGCCTCCCTGGGCGAGGCAGACGTCGAGGTCCCCGTCACCGAGCTGCCGGGCTTCTCGGCCGCCGCGGTGGCCGGCCACAGCGGCACAGTGCGCTCCCTGCAGCTGGGCGAGAAGCGGCTGCTCCTCTTCGGCTCCCGCACCCACTACTACGAGGGCAAGGGCGTGGACGCCGTCGTGCACGGCGTCCGCACGGCCGCGGCCGCCGGCTGCAGCACCATCGTGCTGACCAACGGCTGCGGCGGCCTCAAGGAGACCTGGTCCCCCGGCACCCCGGTGCTGATCTCCGACCACATCAACCTCACCGGCCGCTCGCCGATCGTGGGCGCGAACTTCGTCGACCTCACCGACCTGTACTCCTCCCGGCTGCGCACGCTGTGCCGCGAGCTGGACCCGACCCTCGACGAGGGCGTGTACGTGCAGTTCCCCGGCCCCCACTACGAGACCCCCGCCGAGATCGGCATGGTCCGCGCCATCGGCGGCACGCTGGTCGGCATGAGCACCACGCTCGAGGCCATCGCCGCCCGCGAGGCCGGCATGGAGGTGCTCGGGCTCAGCCTCGTCACCAACCTGGCCGCCGGCATCACCGGCGAGCCGCTGGACCACGCCGAGGTGCTCGAGGCCGGCCGCGAGGCAGCCGAGCGGATGGGGGACCTGCTGGCCCGCGTCGTCCCCGCGCTCTGAGCGCCGGCGCGCCGCCACCCCCGGCCCGGCGCGCCCCACCACGAAGCAGCCCCGGCGGTCACCACCCCGCCTCCCCCTCGCCCGACTGCTCCCCGAGAACCGGTACGACCACTCCTGAGAGGTCCGAGACGTTGTCCTCCGAGCAGACGCCCGAGACGCAAGACACCAGCACCAACCCCGGCACGACCCCTGGCACCGATCCCGCCCGCACCGACCCGCGTGAGCTGGGCCGTGCGACGCGCGCCAAGCTGGTCGAGGCCGCGACCCGCGCCTTCGCCGAGCACGGGGCCTTCAACGCCTCGCTGCTCGACATCACCCGGCAGGCGGGGCAGCGCAACCGCGGTGCCGTCCACTACCACTTCGGCTCCCGCGAGAAGCTGCTCGCGGCAGTGCTCGAGCAGCACGCCGACTTCCTCGCCGAGCGCGAGCTGCGGCTGCTCGAGGTGGCCCGCTCGCGGCCGGTGACCGACCTGGCCTCCGCGGTCGAGCCGGCGGTGCGGCCCATGGTCGAGCTGGCCGGCACGGGGTGGCGCGGACGCTGCTACCCGGTGATCCTCGGCGAGCTGGTGGCCGAGGAGATCCTGGACGAGGAGCCGGACCTGCGCGCCGCGGTCGAGCACAGCGGCGGCTACGCCGTCTTCGAGCTCATCGCCCGGCGGATGCCGCCGATGTCCGAGGCGCTGCTGCGGGAGCGGCTCAGCCTGTTCAGCGGCTTCGCGCTGCGCGCGATCGGTGACCGGTCCCGCGCGCTGGACCGCGCCGAGCGGGGCGAGGCCGGACCGCACCACCGCCCGCAGCTCGACGAGGACGGCTTCGTGGCCAACCTGGTGGGCATGTCGGTGGCGATGCTCACCGCCCCGGTGCCCGACCCCGAGCCGGCGTTCCTCGCCGACCCCACCGGATGACCCACCTCTCCACCGCCATGCGCGAGGGCTCGCGCGCCGAGCACGAGGCGGCCGAGTCCTCCGCGTTCATGGCGACGCTGCTCGACGGCGGCATCGCACCCGCCGGCTACGTCGCCTACCTGGCCCGGCTGCGCCGGGTCTACGAGGCGCTGGAGCGGGTCGGGCGGACGCTGGCCGCGTCCGGGGACGCGGCGGCGGCCGCCGTCCACGACCCCGACCTCGAGCGCCTGCCCGCCCTCGACGCGGACCTCGCCCACTGGGCACGGGGCCGGGCAACGGGCGGCTGGGCACCGGGGGCGGCGCACGACGTCCACTCCCCCGCCACCGACGCCTACGTCGCCGCGATCGAGGCCTCGGCCTCCTGGGGCGGCGCCTACGCCGCCCACCACTACACCCGCTACCTGGGCGACCTCTCCGGCGGCCAGGCGATCGGCCGCGTGCTCCGGCGCCACTACGACCTGGCCGGCGACGGGGTGGCCTTCTACGACTTCGCCGCCGTGCCGAGGCCGAAGCCGTACAAGGACGCCTACCGCGCCCGGCTGGACGCGCTGGGGCTTCCCCCGGACCAGGCGGACCGCGTGGTGGCCGAGGTGCAGCATGCGTTCCGCCTCAACCAGGCCCTCTTCGCCGAGCTGGACGAGGAGCTGGGCCTGACCCCCGCTCCCACCGCCTGACCAGCCCCGACCGTCAGGTGAGGCCCTCGGGGCCACCCGCGCGGCCACGGGCTTGACCTGGAGCATGCTCCAGGTCGCAGACTGGAGAGGTGCCCGCAACCGCCGCCTCTACCGCCCCCACTCCCAGCACCGTGGCCACCGGGCTCCCGATCGCGGAGGCCGCGACCAGCAGCGGGCTGACCGCGGACACCCTGCGCTACTACGAGAAGGACGGCCTGATGCTGCGGCCGGTGCCGCGCACGGCGACCGGGCAGCGGCGCTACCAGCCCGAGGACCTGCGGTGGATCGCCCTGGTCACGAGGCTGCGCGCAACCGGCATGCCCGTGCGCGACGTGCGGCGCTACGCCGACCTCGTGCGCGCCGGCGACGGCAACGAGCCCGCACGCCTGGCGCTGCTGCGCGAGCACCGGCAGGTCGTGCTCGCCCAGCTCGCCGACGTCACGGAGCACCTGGGCGCCATCGACGCCAAGATCGGCATCTACGAGGACCGGCTGGCCGGGGTCGCCGACCTCTCACCCGCCCGGTCTTGACCTGGAGCGCGCTCCAAGGGGTTCGGTGGTGCCCATGACGCAGACGATCACGACCACCCGCACGCTGGGCACCGCCGACGCCGCCCTCACCGTCTCCACCCTCGGGCTCGGCTGCATGGGGATGAGCGAGTTCTACGGCACCCCGGACGAGGCCGGGGGCATCGCCACGATCGGCCGCGCGCTCGACCTCGGCGTCACCTTCCTCGACACCGCCGACATGTACGGCCCCTTCACCAACGAGCGCCTGGTCGGCCGGGCCATCGCCGGGCGTCGCGACGAGGTCGTCCTGGCCACCAAGTTCGGCAACGAGCGCGCCGAGGACGGCACCCGGCTCGGCATCAACGGTCGCCCCGAGTACGTCCGGGCCGCCTGCGACGCCTCGCTGGCGCGCCTCGGCGTCGACCACCTGGACCTCTACTACCAGCACCGGGTCGACCCCACCGTCCCGATCGAGGAGACCGTGGGCGCCATGGCCGAGCTCGTGGCCGCCGGCAAGGTGCGGCACCTGGGCCTCTCCGAGGCCTCGGCCGAGACGATCCGGCGCGCCCACGCCACCCACCCGATCACCGCGCTGCAGACGGAGTACTCCCTGTTCACCCGCGACCTGGAGGACGCCATCCTCCCCGTGCTGCGCGAGCTCGGCATCGGCCTGGTGCCCTACTCCCCGCTCGGGCGCGGCATCCTCACCGGCGCCTACGCCCCCGCCGAGGGCGACTCCCGCTCCAGCGCGTACTTCCCGCGGCTCAACGGCGAGAACCTCGTCACCAACCAGGCGCTCGTCGACGCCCTCGCGGCGATCGCCGCGCGCCAGGGCTGCACCCCCGGCCAGCTCGCCCTGGCCTGGGTGCTCGCGCAGGGCGAGGACGTGGCGCCCATCCCCGGCACCAAGCGCGTGCGCTACCTGGAGGAGAACGTCGGCGCCGCCGCCGTCAGCCTGGACGAGGCGGTGCTGGCCGAGATCGAGCAGGCCGTGCCCCGTGGCGCCGTCGCGGGCGCCCGCTACGGCGACATGAGCAGCATCGACGCCTGAGCCGCCCGACGACCACGCCGATGTCGGAGAGCGACCTCGTCGGCTCCTCCTCCCGGGCCCGGGAGCGCTAGCGTCGGACCCGTGAGCACCGCCGACCCCGCCGCCCGCGACCTGCCCGCCCTCCTCGACGCCGCCCGGGCGTGGCTGGCCCAGGACCCCGACCCGGCGACCCGCGCCGAGCTGGAGGGCGTCGTGGCCGCGGTCGGGAGCGGCGACGCCGCGGCCGAGGCGGACCTCGCGGGCCGCTTCGACGGCACCCTGGAGTTCGGCACGGCCGGTCTGCGCGGGGCGCTGGGTGCCGGCCCGAACCGGATGAACCGGGTCGTGGTGGGGCGGGCCGCGGCGGGCCTGGCCGCCTACCTGCGTGCGCAGGGCGCGAGCGAGAAGGACACCGTGGTCGTCGGCTACGACGCCCGGCACAACTCCGACGTGTTCGCCCGCGACACCTGCGAGATCGTGCAGGCCGCCGGCCTGCGGGCGCTGCTGCTGCCGCGGCCGCTGCCCACCCCGCTCGTCCCCTTCACGATCCGCGACCTGGGGTGCGTGGCCGGCGTGATGGTGACCGCGAGCCACAACCCGCCGCAGGACAACGGCTACAAGGTCTACCTCGGGGACGGCTCCCAGATCGTCCCGCCCGCGGACGCCGGCATCGCCGCCGAGATCGCGGCCGTCGGTGACCTCGGCGACGTGCCGCGCTCACAGGCCTGGCGGACGCTGGACGAGGCCGTCGTCGACCGCTACCTCGACACCGCGGCCGGCCTCGTCGCCGACGGCCCCCGGGACCTGGCGCTGGTCTACACCCCGCTGCACGGCGTCGGCGCCGCCCCGGTCGCCCAGGTGCTCGAGCAGGCCGGGTTCGCCCCGGCCCAGGTCGTGGCCGAGCAGGAGGAGCCCGACCCCGACTTCCCCACCGTGGCCTTCCCGAACCCCGAGGAGCCCGGCGCGATGGACCTCGCGCTCGCGCTGGCCGCCCGCACGGACGCCGACCTCGTGGTCGCCAACGACCCGGACGCGGACCGGTGCGCGGCCGCGGTGCCCACCCCGACCGGGTGGCGCATGCTGCGTGGCGACGAGGTCGGCGCGCTGCTGGCGCACCACCTGCTGACCCGGGGCGCGCGCGGCACGCTGGCCACCTCGATCGTGTCGTCCTCGCTGCTCGGGCGGATGGCCCGCGCGGCCGGCCTCCCCTACGCCGAGACCCTCACCGGGTTCAAGTGGATCGGCCGCGTCGACGGCCTCGCGTTCGGCTACGAGGAGGCGCTGGGCTACTGCTGCGACCCCGAGAACGTCAAGGACAAGGACGGGGTCACCGCCCTGCTGCTGCTGTGCGAGCTGGCCGCGGCCACCAAGGCCGAGGGGCGCACGCTGACCGACGTGCTCGACGACCTCGCGCGCGACCACGGGCTGCACGCCACCGACCAGCTCTCCGTGCGGGTCGCCGACGTCGCGCTCATCACCGACGCCATGGCGCGGCTGCGGGCCACCCCGCCGACCAGCCTCGGCGGGCTGGCGGTCCAGGCCGCCGACGACCTCGCGGAGGGCTCGGCCGACCTGCCGCCGACCGAGGGCCTGCGGTACCAGCTGGAGGGCGGGGCGCGCGTCGTCGTCCGCCCCAGCGGCACCGAGCCCAAGCTCAAGGCCTACCTCGAGGTCGTCGTGCCGGTCACCGACCTCGGTGACGTGGGTGGCGACGCGGCGGACGCCGTGGAGGCGGCCCGGGTCGCCGCGGCCACCCGCCTGGACGCCCTGCGCGGGGACCTCTCCCTGGCCCTCGGCCTCTGAGCCCTGGCTCGGACGGGCTCGGACGGGCTCGGACGGGCTCGGACCAGGGCTCAGACCAGGAACGCCACGACGCTGACCACGACGGTGACGGCCAGCAGGCCGATCTCGAGCCACGCCGGCGTCCGCGTCACCTCGGTCAGCAGGGCCTCCTGCTCGGGCGAGCGGCGAGCGATGTCCCGGTTGCCGCGCTCCTCGTTGGCCCGCTCGCCGATGCGCTGCTCGACGAAGTCGGCATAGACGACCTTCGCGTCGGTCTGGAGCCCCTCGCCGGGCACCGGGGACATGGCCAGGTCCCGGGTGCTGCGCGGCTTCTTGGCGGCCTGGCGCCACGAGCGGCCGGCGGCCGGGGAGGTGAACTTGCGTCCGCCCACCACGACGACCAGCACCTGCTGCACCAGCACGCTGGTGATGCCGGCCAGGGGCACGGTCACGGTCTCGAAGGAGTTCACGAGCACGAGCCGGTCGCCGACGATCCGCAGGCGGGGCTTGAGCATCGTGGCCCACGCGAGCACCCCCAGGACGGCGGCGATGCCGGCGACGGGCGCGGAGGCCCCGGCCCCGAGCACGGCGAGCACGACCAGCAGCAGGCAGATCGCGATGCCGATCGTCCCGGTCACCCGACCCGAGGTCGGGGCGAACCGCTCGACGGCGTGCTCGCCGGAGGTGCCGGCGCTCGAGGGGGGCGTGCTCATGGGGACCCAGGCTACGTGGTCGGCGGGTGGGGCCCGCCTCGTCGGATGCCAGGCCGGGGCCCCGGCCGCCGAGGCGGCTCCCGCGGCCCGTCCCGCCTATGCTGGCCGACCGTGAGCACCGAGCAGACCCCCAGCACCAGCCAGCCCGCCGACGCCCCGACCCCGGCGCAGGTCGCCCGCGCGATCGACCACACGCTGCTCAAGCCCGAGGCCACCCGCGGCGACGTGGCCGCCCTCGTCGCCGAGGCCGCCGAGCTGGGCACCTACTCGGTCTGCGTCTCCCCCTCCATGCTGCCCCTCGACGTGCCGGCCGGCCTGAAGGTCGCCGTGGTCTGCGGCTTCCCCTCCGGCAAGCACACCTCCGCGGTCAAGGCCGCCGAGGCCGCCGAGTCGGTGCGCCTGGGCGCGGACGAGATCGACATGGTCATCGACGTCGGCGCCGCCCGCGAGGGCCGGTTCGAGGACGTGCAGGCCGACGTGGCCGCCGTCCGGGCCGCCGCCCCCGCGCCGACCGTGCTGAAGGTCATCATCGAGTCCGCCGCGCTGGACGACGACCAGGTCGTCGGCGTGTGCCGCGCGTCCGCGGCCGCCGGCGCCGACTTCGTGAAGACCTCCACGGGTTTCCACCCCGCGGGCGGTGCGACCGAGCACGCCGTGCGCCTGATGAAGCAGACCGTGGGCGACGCGCTCGAGGTCAAGGCCTCCGGCGGCGTCCGGACCCTCGAGCAGGCCCGCGCCATGATGGCCGCCGGCGCCACCCGCCTCGGCGTCTCCGGCTCCCGCGCGCTGCTGGCCGGCGACGGCTCCGGCGCGGCCGGCTACTGAGCCACCCCGCCGGCGAGGAGGGGACCGTGCGCGCCCAGGTGATCGTGCTGGCCGGGCCGTCGGGGTCGGGCAAGTCCCGGCTCGCCGAGCGGCTCGGCCTGCCGGTGCTGCGGCTCGACGACTTCTACAAGGACGGCGACGACCCGACGCTCCCCCTCATCACCCACGGCGCGAACGCGGGGCTGGTGGACTGGGACCACCCCGACTCCTGGCACCCCGGGGACGCGCTGGCGGCCATGGCCGCGCTGTGCCGCGACGGACGGGCGGAGGTGCCGGTCTACGAGATCGCCGCGAACGGCCGCACCGGCACCCACGTGGTCGACCTGGCCGGGTCCCCCCTGTTCGTGGCCGAGGGCATCTTCGCCGCGGACGTCGTGGCCGGCGCCCGGGCCTCGGACCTGCTCGCGGCCGCCTACTGCGTGCGCCGCTCGGTGCTGCGCACCTTCTGGCTGCGCCTCACGCGGGACCTGCGCGAGCACCGCAAGCCCCCGCTGGTGCTGCTGCGCCGCGGTGTCGTGCTGGCCCGGGGCCAGCGCGGCGTGGTGGCCGACGCGGTGGGCAAGGGCTGCGTGCCCCGCACGCCCGACGAGGTCCTCACCGAGGTCGCGGCGCTGCGGGACGCACGGGTCCGATGACGCCCCCGGGGCCTCCGCGTCGCTCCCCGGCCGACTGGCCGGAGTGGGCCCGGCTGCGGCAGCCCGACCGGTACAGCTGTGGGCCGTCGTCCCTGGTCGTGGCGCGGTGGTGCGCCCGGGAGGAGGCCCCGACGGCGCTGGAGCACGACTTCGCGGCCGTCGTCCTCGCCACCCACCGGGCCGAGGGCCGGCGCTGGCCGCGCGTGCTGGGCCTGGCGCCCTGGGACCTCGCCGCGGCGCTGGGCCGCGACCCGGGCGGTCGCTGGTCGTGGTGGGCGGGGGTGCGGTCGGTGCGCGCCGGGGCGGTCGTCGAGGACGTGCTGGCCCACGCCCGCCGCGAGGTCGCGGTGCCCGTCTACGTCGGTGACCGGTGGCTGCCGCGGCACGTGGTGCTGGTGGTGGGCGTCGCGGACGGGGACGGCTGGGCCGTCTACGACCCCGCTCGTGGGCAGCTGGGCGCCGTCTCGCCGGCCCAGGTGCGCGAGGGTCGGCTGCCGGTCGGGCGCTGGACGCGGGTGTGGTTCCCGGTCCTGCCCGGCCCTGACCAACGCCTGACCAGTCCTGACCAGGCCTGACCAGCCCTGACCCGGTACGAGTGCCCGCCCGTCAGAGGGTGGCGACGACGACCCGGACGACCAGCCACGCCAGCGGCACGGCCAGCCCGACGGCGGCGAGCAGCCGGGCCAGGGCCCAGGCGGTGCCGCCCGCACCCAGGCGCGGGTCGGCCGCGGCGAGCACCACCTGGTCGGTGCGGAGGCGGTCGTAGCGCAGCGCCACCCGCTCCCCCACCCGCGGCACGGGCGGGGTGGTGCCGCTCAGCGTCTCGGCCCGCACGAGGCCGCCGTCGGGCAGCCTCCACTGGACGAGGTGGAAGTAGACGGTGGTCGGCTCCCCCGCCAGCGAGACGTCCTTGGCCCGGGTCTGGAGCACCTCGCCCTCGGCGGGCACCGCACGGCTCTCGAAGTCGGCGGCCTCCGCCCGCTGGCGTCCCGCACGCACCGCCAGCCGGGCGGCCGCGGCGAGCATGAGCACCGCCGCCACGAGCACGACGACGTCGACGCCGGACAGACCCATGCCGCTCCCCACCCTTCCGCTCGACCCTGCCGGCCCCGGACCCCCGCGGGGTCCCTCAGCCCTCGGCTCGCAGCGCGGCGTAGCCGGGCTTGATGACGTCCTCGATGATCGCCAGGCGCTCGTCGAAGGGCAGGAACGCCGACTTCATCGCGTTGACGGTGAACCACTGGAGACGGTCGAGGTCGAAGCCGAACGCCTCCACCAGGTCGGCCATCTCGTCGGTCATCGAGGTGCGGCTCATCAGCCGGTTGTCGGTGTTGACGGTGACGCGGAAGCGCAGGTCGGTGAGCAGGCCGATGGGGTGCTCGGCGATCGAGGCCGCGGCCCCGGTCTGCACGTTGGAGGCCGGCGCCAGCTCCAGCGGGACGCGCTTGTCCCGGACGTAGGAGGCCAGCGGGCCGAGGTGGACGGTGCCGTCCTCGGCCACGGTGATGTCGTCGACGATGCGGACGCCGTGGCCGAGCCGGTCCGCGCCGCACCACTGCAGCGCCTCCCAGATGGAGGGCAGGCCGAACGCCTCGCCGGCGTGGATGGTGATGTGCCCGTTGGCGCGCTTGACCTTCTCGAAGGCGTCCAGGTGCCGGGTGGGAGGGAAGCCGGCCTCGGCGCCGGCGATGTCGAAGCCGGCTACGCCCCGGTCGCGCCAGGCGATGGCCAGGTCGGCGATCTCGCTGGAGCGGGCAGCGTGCCGCATCGCGGTCAGCAGCTGGCGCACGACGATGCGGCCGCCGGCGGCGGCACAGCCCTCGTCGATGCCCTGCCGGACGGCCTCGACGGTCTCGTCCAGGCTCAGCCCGGCCTCGGTGTGCTGCTCGGGGGCCCACCGCAGCTCGGCGTAGACGACGCCGTCGGCCACCAGGTCCTCGACGCACTCGCGCGCCACGCGGGTCAGCGCCGCGGCGGTCTGCATGACGCCGACGGTGTGCGCGAAGGTCTCCAGGTAGCGCTCCAGCGAGCCGGAGTCCGCCGCCTCGGCGAACCAGGTCGCCAGGTCGTCCGCGGTGTCGGCGGGCAGCGCGTGGCCGACCTCGCCGGCCAGCTCCAGCACCGTGCGCGGTCGCAGGCCGCCGTCCAGGTGGTCGTGCAGGACGACCTTGGGCGCGCGCCGCACCTGCTCACGGGTGGGCAGGGAGGCGGTGGTGGGACCAGGGGTGGCGGCGGGGGTAGGTTGCGCGGGGGTGACGCTCATGAGCGTCATCCAACCACCTGACCACTCCCCCGGATGAGTCCGCACCGCCGCGGCCCAGGAGCTCCCCGTGATCGTCTTCACCACCGTCGAGGAGGTGCTCGCGGCCGCGGGCACCGAGCTGGGCACCTCCGACTGGCTCACCGTCGACCAGGCGCGCGTGGACGCGTTCGCCGACGCCACCGGCGACCACCAGTGGATCCACGTGGACCTGGCCCGCGCGGCCACCTCCACCTTCGGCGGCACCATCGCCCACGGCTTCCTCACCCTGTCGCTGCTGCCGGCGCTCGGGGCGGGCGTCTACCGGTTCGACACCCCGGGCGCGGTGCTCAACTACGGCCTGGACAAGGTGCGCTTCCCGGCGCCGCTGCCGGTCGGCCGACGCGTGCGCACCCACGTGCGGATGGCCGCGGCCGAGGACACCGGCGCCGGTGTGCGCGCCACCCTGGTGCACACGGTCGAGATCGAGGACCACCCGCGGCCCGCCTGCGTGGCCGAGACCCTCGTGCTGCTGGTCGCCCAGCCGGCCTGAGGCTCAGCGCTTGACGGCCGTGAGGGTGTAGGACGCGGCCAGGCGGTCGCGTCCCTCGCGCAGCGCGAACTCGCCCCCGCCGACCGGCTCCATGGCGCCGGGCAGCGCGTTCCAGGGCACGGAGTCGTGCTCGGCCAGCGAGGTCAGCGTGAGCCCCGCGTCGAGCAGGCCCTGGACGATCTCGCCGAGACCGTGGTTCCACTCGTGGGTCGTGCTCGCGGTGAAGACGTGGTCGGTCTCGACGTAGGTGCCGGCGTCGGAGAAGACCAGCGGCTCGGCGGTCTCGAAGTACGGGTACCGCGCGACCAGCAGGTCGTCGGCGCGCTCGTCGTCCAGCGCCCACAGCATCGGGTGCCCCTCGCGCAGGAACAGCCGCCCGCCGGGAGCGAGCAGCCCGGCGACGACCCGCGCCCAGGCGGCGACGTCGGGCAGCCAGCACAGCGCCCCGATGCCGGTGTAGACGAGGTCGAAGGACGCCGGCTCGAGCACGGCGCCCGCCGCGTGGACCTCGGACTCCACGTACTCGACCTCCGCCCCGGCGCGGGCCGCCAGGTCGCGGGCCTGGGCCAGCGAGGCGCCCGAGAGGTCCAGCCCCGTCATCCGCGCGCCCAGCCGGTGCAGGGAGAGGGTGTCGGTGCCGATGTGGCACTGGAGGTGCACGCCACGCAGGCCCGTGAGGTCGCCGAGGCGCGCACGGTCGAACGCCACCACGTCCGAGACCGCGGTCGGGTCGGCGAGCAGCCGGTCGAGCGCGTAGTCGGGCGAGGCCGCGTGCGCGGCGGCCCGGTCGTCCCAGCTGTCCCGGTTGACGCGGGCGTACTCCGGCAGGTCGTCCATGCCCCGGAGCGTAGGCCCGCTCAGCGGGCCAGGCGGGTCACCAGGTGCTCGGCGAACGCGTCCGCGACGGCGGGCACGAGGTCGAGGTAGAGCCCGGGCTCGACCAGCTCGACCTCGCTGACCACGAGCATCCCGTCCATCTCCAGCAGGTCGACGCGGGCGTAGTCGAGCGCCTCCTCCCGGCCGAGCAGCTTCTGCGTGGCCTCGACGGCCGCGCGGGCCAGCGCGCCGGCGTCGGGGTCGACCGGCACGGCGACGCTGGTGCCGCCGTACTCCTCGTGCACCCGCACGTCGGCGCCGTCCCCGGCGGAGCCGGGCCGCTTGTCGACCTGGGCGACGGGGCGGCCGGCGACGAGCACCACCGAGGACTCGCCCCGCGTGCGCACGGACGCCACCAGCGGCTGGGCCAGCCAGGGGCCGGGCGTCAGCCCGAGCAGGCGCGGGTCCTCGAGCCCGGTGGCGACCACGAGCCCCTGCCCGCTGGCCCCCACGCGCGGCTTGACCACCAGGGTGCCCCAGCGCTCGAACGCCGGACGCAGCCCGCCGACGACGTCCTCGACCTCGATGGGCACGCTCGGCACCGTCCACACCTCGGCGGACAGGCGCAGGAGGTACTCCTTGTCGCTGCTCCAGGTCATCGCGTCGGCGCCGTTGAGCAGCACCGTCGCGTCCTCGACGGCCCGGGCCCACGTCAGGAACGCCTCCGGCCGCAGGTGGTAGTCCCAGGTCGCGCGCACGGCGACGAGGTCGGCGCCCGCCCAGTCCACGGACGGGTCGTCCCAGACGGCCCAGGCGGCGTCGACACCGCGCGTGGCGAGCGCCGCGACGAGGGCGTCCCCGCCGGGCTCGCCCTGCGGCAGCAGCGCGCAGGTGGCCAGCAGGACGCGGGGCCGCGCCGTGCTCACGCGATCCGGTCGATCAGCAGCGGGCCGGGGGTGACCTCGGTGCCCGGGGCCGCGACCTCCCAGCCGCCCTCGAGCGAGGCCAGGGCCCGGTCGAAGCGCTCGGGGGTGTCGGTGAGCAGCGTGAACAGCGGCTGGCCCGCGGTGACCACGTCACCGGGGCGGGCGTGCCAGCGCACGCCGGCACCGGCCTGCACCGGGTCCTCCTGGCGGGCGCGACCGGCGCCGAGGCGCCAGGCGGCCAGGCCGACGGCCATCGCGTCGAGGCGGGCCAGCACGCCGTCGCTCGGCGCGGTCACCACGTGCGACTCCTGCGCCACCGGGAGGGTCGCGTCCGGGTCGCCGCCCTGGGCGGAGATCATCCGGCGCCAGGCGTCCATGGCCGAGCCGTCGGCGAGCTTGTCGGCGGGGTCGACGTCGGTGACGCCGGCGCCCGTGAGCATCTCGCGGGCCAGGGCGAGGGTCAGCTCGACCACGTCGGCGGGGCCACCGCCGGCGAGCACCTCGACGGACTCCTGCACCTCGATGGCGTTGCCGGCGGTGAGGCCGAGCGGCACGGACATGTCGGTGAGCAGCGCGGTGGTGCGCACGCCCGCGTCGGTGCCGAGCTCGACCATGGTGCGGGCCAGCTCGCGGGCCTTGTCGAGGTCCTTCATGAACGCGCCCGTGCCGACCTTCACGTCGAGCACGAGCGCACCGGTGCCCTCGGCGATCTTCTTGCTCATGATCGAGGAGGCGATCAGCGGGATCGCCTCGACGGTGCCGGTGACGTCGCGCAGGGCGTAGAGCTTCTTGTCGGCCGGGGCCAGGCCGGAGCCGGCGGCGCACACCACGGCGCCGACGTCCTCGAGCTGGGCCATCATCTCGGCGTTGGAGAGGCCGGCGCGCCAGCCGGGGATCGACTCCAGCTTGTCCAGGGTGCCGCCCGTGTGGCCGAGGCCGCGGCCCGAGAGCTGGGGCACGGCGACGCCGCAGGCGGCCACGAGCGGGGCGAGCGGGAGGGTGATCTTGTCCCCGACGCCGCCGGTGGAGTGCTTGTCGGCGGTGGGGCGCGAGAGCGCGCCGAAGTCCATCCGCTCGCCGGAGGCGATCATCGCGGCCGTCCAGCGGGCGATCTCGCGGCGGTCCATGCCGTTGAGCAGGATGGCCATGGCCAGCGACGACATCTGCTCGTGGGCCACCTCGCCGCGCGTGTAGGCGTCGATGACCCAGTCGATCTGGCTGTCGGACAGAGCGGCGCCGTCGCGCTTGGCGACGATCACCTCCACCGCGTCGTGCACTGCTGGTCCTCCTGGTCAGGTCCTGTGGGGCTCGCGGGGCGAGACGGGCGGGACCGCCGCCCGGGAGGGCGAGCCTGCCACAGCCACGCCCGGGCGGCGCAGCCGCCGGGCTCAGCGACCCGCGCAGGGCTCCGGGGCGTCCACGGGCTCCTCGGCCGGGCGCGCCGCGTCCCGGCCGGCGCGCCCCAGGCGGGAGCGACGCACCCCGACCACGACGGCGACCAGCGCCGCGACGGCGGCTGCCGCGACGAGGACGCGGCCGGGCGCCGCCGTCCAGAAGGCCTCGAGGACCGCGAGCCCGACGGTGAGGTAGACGCTCGCCCAGAGCGCGGCGCCGACCCCCAGGGCGGGCAGGTAGCGGCGCAGGGGCATCCGCAGGCTGCCCGCGGCGGCGTTGACCGCCGTCTGCACGCCGACGGTGAGGAAGCACAGGGTCACGGCCGGGGCGCCGAAGCGGCGCACGGTGCCCTCGGCCCGGACGACGGCCGGCCGCTCGAGCCAGGCCCGGCGACCGTCGTCGCGGGCGGCCACCCCGCGGGCGCCGCGGGCCAGGGCGTAGGTCGCCCCGCCGCGCGCGAACGCGACGACGACGAGGAAGCAGAAGAGCGGGACCACCGGCCAGTCGGGCACGGCAGCCAGTGTGCCCGCCGGACCGGCCCCTCCCCAGGGGTCCAACGGCACCGGTCCGGTGGCCGGGGGTCACGCCGGTCGGGCTCAGCCCGCGACCGGCACCCGGGTGTGCCCGCGCAGCACGAACGTGCCCCGCCGCACGCGCTCTCCGGCCAGGTGCAGGCCGGGTCGCCGTTCGCGCAGCACGGCCAGCGCCTCGGCGAGCTCGGCGCGGGCCAGCGGGGCGCCGAGGCAGAAGTGCACGCCGACGCCGAAGGAGAGGTGCGGGTTGGGGTCGCGGCCGGGCACGAACGTGTCGGGGTCGGCGAACACCGCCGGGTCGCGGTTGGCGGCGCCGGGCAGCGCGCAGACCCGCTCGCCCCGCCCGACCACGACGGAGCCCGGCCCCTCCCCCAGCCGGACCGGCTCGCTCGCGGTCCGCACGAACAGCTGGAGCGCCGCGTCCACCCGGAGCAGCTCCTCGACGGCGAGTGCGACGGGCGCCCCGGCCAGCGCCTGCTCGAGGGTGCGCCCCTGCGAGGCCGGCGCCGTCGGGTCCGGCGCCGTCGAGTCCAGCGTTGTCGGGTCCAGCGCAGCGACGAGTCCGTTGCCGAGCACGTTGACCGAGGCCTCGTGCCCGGCGTTGAGCAGCAGGACGACGGCGGCCACCACCTCGTCCTGCGAGAGCTCGGTGGCCACCAGGTCGCTGACCAGGTCGGCGGCCGGGCGTCGGCGCCGGTGCGCGGCCAGGTCGCGCACGAGCGCGGCGAAGTCCACCGACGCCGACACCGCCGCGTCCACCACCGCGGGGCCGGGGTCGACCTCGTACATGCGGACGATCGCCTGCGACCACCGCCGCAGGTCGCCGACGTGCGCCCTCGGCACGCCCAGCAGCTCGGCGATGACGAGCACCGGCAGGGGCTCGGCGTACGCGGTGACCAGGTCGAACCGGTCGGGGCCGGCCTCCTCCAGCAGCCCGGCGGCGACCTCGCGCACCCGGGGGCGCAGCCGCTCGACGTGACCGCGGGAGAAGGCGGAGGCGACCGGGCGCCGCAGCCGGGTGTGCGTGGGCGGCTCGTGCTCCATCATCTGGTGCCGGTGCAGCAGGTTGAACGGCTCGAGCGCGTCCCGGGGCTCGCGGTCGACCCAGCGCCGGCCGAGGCGGCGGTCGCGCTGGACCTGCCCGACCGTGGCGTGGGTGAAGGTCAGCCACGTCTGCGACGGCTCGTGCCAGGCCACCGGGTGGCGGGCCCGCTCCCGCGCCAGGGCCGGGTAGGGGTCGGCCAGGAACGCGGGGTCGCTCAGGTCAAGCGAGGTCGTGGGGGCCGAAGGCATCCGGCAGCACCTCGCTCATGGACCGCAGGCCGGCCACGGTGAGCAGGCGTAGGTCGGGGCCGCCGTTCTCGAACAGCAGCTGGCGGCAGCGGCCGCACGGCATGATCACCTGACCCTCGCCCCCGACGCAGACGAAGTGCGTGAGGCGACCGCCCCCGGTCAGGTGCAGCTGGCTGACCAGTCCGCACTCGGCGCACAGGCCGACGCCGTAGGCGGCGTTCTCCACGTTGCACCCGGTCACGAGCCGGCCGTCCTCGACGACGGCCGCGGCGCCGACCGCGTAGCCGGAGTAGGGCGCGTAGGCGTGCCGCATCGCGGCGGTGGCGGCCTCCTGGAGCGCCGACCAGTCGAAGCCGTCCGCGGCGGTGGCCTCGGCGGCCAGCGGGTCGGGCTGGGCGGTGGCGGGGGTCGGCTCGGCGGCGTCCATGGGTCCATCCTGCCCCGGGTCGCGGCGTCGGCCCGCACTGGTCCGGTGCCGGTCCGGCGCCCGCCGTGACCGAGCCGTGACCCGCGTCCCCCGTCCCGTCACCCGGCCGGGTGGCGGGCCGGCGGGCTGCAACGCTCGTTGCAGCGGTCACAGCGGGGAGCGTGACGTCCGGCTCCGCTGGACGGGACGTACGCCGCAGTAGACCGGCCCGGAGCGATGGATCTTTCGTTTCAAACATCGCAACTCGATAACCATCCGGTCCCGAGCCGCGACAAACGGGGGTCGAACCTGAAGTTTCCGTTAACGTCCCACCGATGCCCCCAGCCGGACGCGGGGCCACCCACACATCCTGATGGAGGAATCGAAGTGAAGAAGATGCGGAAGGCCGGTCTCGGCCTCTCCCTGGCCGTCGCGGCCAGCCTGGCGCTCACGTCCTGCGGCGAGGCTCCCGACGAGACGACCAGCTCCGACAGTGGCGAGACCACCTCGGACTTCCTCCCCTGCATCGTCTCCGACGCGGGCGGCTTCGACGACAAGTCGTTCAACCAGCTCTCCTACGAAGGCGTCCAGCAGGCCGCCGACGAGCTCGGTGCCGACTTCAAGGCCGTCGAGTCCAACTCGGAGTCGGACTACGCCCCCAACATGGAGAGCCTCGTGGCCGAGGGCTGCGACGTCATCGTCTCCGTCGGCTTCGCGCTCTCCGCCGCGACCGTCGAGTCCGCCACGGCGAACCCGGACCTGCCCTACGTCCTCATCGACGACCAGGCCGACAACGACTTCGACGGCACCAAGGACGCGGACAACATCAAGCCGCTCCTCTACGACACCGCCCAGGCCGCGTTCCTGGCCGGCTACGCCGCCGCCGACTTCTCCAAGACCGGCACCGTCGGCACCTACGGCGGCGCCGAGTACCCGACCGTGACCATCTTCATGGACGGCTACTACCAGGGCGTGCAGTACTACAACGAGCAGAAGGGCGCCGACGTCCAGGTCGTCGGCTGGGACGGCTCGACCGGCAGCTTCACCGGCGGCTTCTCCGCCAACCAGAAGGCCACCAACACCGCCCAGCAGATCCTCGACCAGGGCGCGGACGTCATCCTCCCCGTCGGTGGTCCGATCTACCAGGGCGCGCTCACCGCGATCGCCGACTCCGGCTCCGACGCCGTCATGATCGGCACGGACGCCGACCTGTACGAGTCCGACCCGAACAGCCAGGACGTCGTCTTCACCTCGATCCTGAAGAACATGAAGCTCTCGACCTACGAGGCCGTCATGTCCGTCGCGGACGAGGACTTCGACGCCGAGGCCTACGTCGGCACGCTCGACAACGACGGTGTCGGCATCGCGTCCTTCCACGACTACGAGGGCGAGGTCTCCGACTCCCTCCAGGGCGAGCTGGACGACATCACCGCCGGCATCATCGACGGGTCCATCCCCGTCACGTCCTACCTGAACTGAGCCCGTCCGCCCCGGGCACGCCCGAGGCCACGGCACCGAGGGGGGTCGACCACGTGGTCGGCCCCCCTCGGGCGCGTGCTGGTCTCGTGCGCTCCCGCCTCGTTCCCTAGGATCGCGAGCATGCAGCTGGCACTGCGCAACATCACCAAGCGCTTCGGAGCGCTCGTCGCCAACGACCACATCTCCCTGACCGTCGAGCCCGGGGAGGTGCACTGCCTCCTCGGCGAGAACGGCGCCGGCAAGTCGACGCTGATGAACGTCCTCTACGGCCTCTACCAGGCCGACGAGGGCGAGATCGTCCTGGACGGGGAGGTGCAGAGCTTCGCCGGCCCCGGTGACGCGATCGCCTCGGGCATCGGCATGGTCCACCAGCACTTCATGCTGGTGCCGGTCTTCACCGTCGCGGAGAACGTCGTGCTGGGCAACGAGCAGACCGGCTTCGCCGGGAAGCTCGACCTGGAGGCCGCCCGCGAGAAGGTCCGCGAGATCTCGGCACGGTTCGGCTTCCACGTCGACCCCGACGCCGTCGTCGAGGACCTCCCCGTCGGCGTCCAGCAGCGCGTCGAGATCATCAAGGCGCTCTCCCGCGACGCGAAGGTCCTCGTCTTCGACGAGCCGACCGCGGTGCTCACCCCGCAGGAGACCGACGAGCTGATGGGCATCATGCGCCAGCTCAAGTCCTCCGGGGTCGGGATCGTCTTCATCACCCACAAGCTCCGCGAGGTGCGCGAGGTGGCGGACCGGATCACGGTCATCCGCCTCGGCAAGGTCGTCGGCGAGGCCGAGCCGACCGCCAGCAACACCGAGCTGGCCTCGCTCATGGTGGGTCGCGCCGTCGAGCTGACCGTCCAGAAGGACGCCCCGACCCTCGGGGACGACGCGCTCGTGGTCTCCGACCTCGTGGTCCGCGACGACACCGGCCTCGCCCACGTCAACGGCATGACCTTCACCGTGCGCGCCGGCGAGGTGCTGTGCGTGGCCGGCGTGCAGGGCAACGGGCAGACCGAGCTCACCGAGGCGCTCATGGGCCTCCAGGAGCACGTGGCCGGGTCCATCACGCTGGACGGCAAGGAGCTCGTCGGCCGCAACGTGCGCCAGGTGCTCGACTCCGGCGTGGGCTTCGTGCCCGAGGACCGCCAGGTCGACGGCCTGGTCAGCTCCTTCACCATCGCCGAGAACCTCATGCTCGACCGCAGCTTCTCCGGCCCGTTCGTGAGCGCCGGCACCGTGCGCCGGGCCGACCTGGACGCCTTCGCCCAGGCCAAGCTCGAGGAGTACGACGTCCGCGCCCCCGGCATCACCACGCAGGCGGGCAACCTCTCGGGCGGCAACCAGCAGAAGGTCGTCGTGGCTCGCGAGCTGTCGAAGGACCTGCGGCTCCTCGTGGCCGCGCAACCCACCCGCGGCGTGGACGTCGGCTCGATCGAGTTCATCCACAAGCAGATCATCGCCACGCGAGACGCCGGCGTACCCGTCGTGGTCGTCTCGACCGAGCTCGACGAGGTCGTGGCCCTCGCAGACAGGATCATGGTCGTGTACCGAGGTCAGATCGTCGGCATCGTCCCCGCGGACACCCCGCGCGACGTGCTCGGGCTGATGATGACCGGTGAGCGTCCGGCGGGGGTGGCCTGATGAGCGACGACGACGCCGCCACCGCCCAGGCCTCCCCTCCCCCGGAGAGCGAGCAGCCGACGCCGCCGGAGCAGCACAACTACTGGCACACCGTGCTGCGCTCCATCACCCAGGGCAACGCGCTGGTCGCGGTGGGCGCGATCATCCTGGCCGTCCTGGTCGGCTCGCTGATGATCCTGTTCACCGACGAGGAGGTCCGCACGACCTTCGGCTACATCGGTGCGCGCCCCAGCGACTTCTTCGCCGCGTCCTGGAACGCGATCGAGGGGGCGTACTCGGCGCTGTTCCGCGGGTCGGTCTACAACACCAACGCGGACGACTTCCTCTCCGGCATCCGACCCTTGACCGAGACCCTGAAGTACGCGGCACCGCTGATCCTCGCGGGCCTCGGCGTCGGCCTGGCCTTCCGGGCCGGCATGTTCAACATCGGTGGCCAGGGCCAGATGCTGCTGGCCGGCGGCGCCGCCGGCTGGATCGCGCTCTCGGAGTCGCTCTCCTCGCTGACCATCTGGATCCACCTGCCGCTGGCGATCATCGTGGGCGCCCTGGCCGGTGCCCTGTGGGCCGGGCTCGCGGGCCTGCTCAAGGCGCGCACCGGCGCGCACGAGGTGATCGTCACGATCATGCTCAACTACGTCGGCTACTACCTGCTGTTCTTCGCGCTCTCGCGGCAGGGCCTGCTCCAGCAGCCCGGCTCGTCGAACCCGAAGTCGGCGCCCGCGCAGGACACCGCGATCCTCCCCGACCTGCTCGGGGACCGCTTCAACCTGCACGCCGGCTTCCTGCTCGCCGTCGCGGCCGTCGCCTTCTGCTGGTGGCTGCTGAACCGCTCGGCGCTGGGCTACCGGTTCCGCGCGGTGGGCGAGAACCCGCACGCCGCCCGCACCGCCGGCATCGACGTCGGCCGCACCTACGTGGCCGCGATGCTGATCGCCGGTGCCCTCGTGGGCCTGGCCGGCGTGAACCAGGTGCTGGGCACCGTCACCAGTGGCGTCGCCCTCGACCTGGACTCCGGCATCGGCTTCGACGCCATCACCGTGGCCCTCCTCGGGCGCTCGCGGCCGATCGGCATCTTCTTCGCGGGCCTGCTCTTCGGCGCCTTCAAGTCCGGCGGCTTCCTGATGCAGGCCTCGGAGGGCATCCCGGTCGACATCGTGCTGGTCGTGCAGTCCCTCATCGTCCTGTTCCTCGCGGCTCCGCCCCTCGTGCGGGCCGTCTTCCGCCTGCCCACGAAGGAGGCCGCATGAGCACCACCGCCCCCGCCTCCGCGCCGGTCGCGTCGCCGGACCGGGTCGAGATCGTCCCGCGCAAGGTCCCGGTGATCCTCACGGTGATCACGGTGGCCCTCGCGCTGGCCGTGGCCCTGGGCGCCCAGGACGGCGACACCACGTTCCGCCTGGCCACCGGCAAGGACCTCTTCCAGCTGCCCGACGTGGTCGTCCCCGCGGAGCTGACCGCGTGGATCGGGATCGTCGTGATGGCCCTGGTCTCCGTCGACTCCTGGCGCCGGCAGCTCACCGGGCACCGCACCCCGATGTGGGAGACGGCGCTGTACGCCGTGGTCGGTCTCCTGGCGTTCCTGGCCTGGGCCGCCGCGGACGGCACCATCCCCATGGTCGGCCTGCTGTCCGGCTCGCTGGCCCTGGCCGTCCCGCTCGTCTTCGGCGCCCTGGGCGGCGTGCTCGGCGAGCGGGCGGGCGTCGTGAACATCGCGATCGAGGGGCAGCTGCTCTTCGGCGCGTTCGCCGCAGCCATCGTCGGTTCCCTGGCCGCTCCCCCGCTGGTCTCCGCGCTGGGCGAGAGCGCCGGTGACTTCACCGGCGCGATCGTCGCCTCGGCGGGTGCCGCGTTCGCGGGCATGCTCGTCGCGGTGCTGCTGGCCGTGTTCGCGGTCCGCTACTTCGTCGAGCAGGTGATCGTCGGTGTCGTGCTCAACGTGCTGGTCATCGGCGTCACGAGCTTCATGTTCAGCCAGGTGCTCGCGCCCAACGCGGCCACGCTGAACTCGCCGCCGCGGTTCCGCGCCATCGACATCCCGATCCTGGGCGACATCCCGCTCATCGGTCCGGTGCTGTTCCGGCAGACCCTGCTCGTCTACGCGCTCTACGTGGCCGTGGCACTGGTGACCTTCGCGCTGTGGCGCACCCGGTGGGGCCTGCGGCTGCGGGCCGTCGGCGAGCACCCGAAGGCCGCCGACACCGTGGGCATCAAGGTGAACCGCACCCGGTTCCGCACCGTGCTGCTCGCGGGCGCCATCGCCGGCCTGGGCGGCGCCTCGTACACGCTGGTGGCCGTCTCGCAGTTCAACCGGGAGATGACCGGCGGCGCGGGCTACATCGCCCTGGCGGCGGTCATCTTCGGCAAGTGGGACCCCATCCGGGCCACGCTGGCCGCCCTGCTGTTCGGCTTCGCCTCCCAGCTCCAGGGCACCCTGTCGGTCATCGGCTCGCCGGTGCCCAGCCAGTTCATGCTGATGCTGCCCTACGTGGTGACGCTGTTCGCCGTCGCCGGCCTGGTCGGGCACTCCCGGCCGCCCGCGGCGTCCGGGCAGCCGTACAAGCTCGGCTAGCACTCCTCGGGCGGCCGCACGGCCGTCCCACGCAGCACGAGGGCCGGTCCTCCCCGCGGGGAGGACCGGCCCTCACTGCGTCCAGCGAGGGCTCACCGGTACTCGCACGGGTCGTTGCTCGTCAGGGTGGTGGAGGTGACGCGCCAGTCCGGACCCTCGCGGACCAGGAGGTCGGTGGTCTGGGCGAATGCGACGGCGGGCTCGACCGGCTTGCGCGTGCGCGCGTCCACGTCGACCGCGCTGTTGCGGAAGCAGGTCAGGACGCGGGCCCGGTCGCCGGTGACGCTGACCCGGCGCACTCCCAGGATTGCCCCGCCCATCTGGTCGTGGCCCTGGCGGGCCAGCTCGCGGCTGTAGGAGACGACGAACGCGGCGGCCGCACCGGTGGCCAGCTCGTGGACGCGGCCCTGGTCGACGCGCTGGGTGCGGAACGAGCGCAGCCGCTCGTCCCAGTAGGCCAGGTGCACGTCGAGGACGGCGCGTTGCTCGGCGTCGAGGCGCCGCGGCTCCCGCCCGGCGATCAGCTCACCGTCGCGGGGGTCGCGCGGCACGGTCCGGTCCGCGCCGTCTTTCGAGCCGTCCGTCGCGCCGGCGTCGGCGCCGGCCGAGGCGTCCGGATCATCGGGCGCGGCCGCACTGGGGGATGCGTCGAGCTCGATCTCCTCGGTGGCACCGCCGTCGTCCGCGCAGCCCGCGGTGGCCAGGAGCGCGGCGAGCACCAGTGCCGGTGCCGCGACGCGCGCGCGGGGGCGCCGCTGGGAGTGGCGTCGCACAGGTCGTCCTTCCCGAGGAGTGATCCGACCCAGCCACGGTGCCCGCGTCAGGAAGGACTAAACACCCGTTGCCCCACCGGGCGCCGCGAGCGAGGTGAGCGAGGTGAGCGAGGTGAGTGCTGCGCCCGCGAGCATCCGCGCGCCCACGCCGATGGCGGCCTCGTCGACGACGAGGTCGCCCTGGTGCAGGTCGTAGACCCGGCCTCCGGGCGTCCGCGTGCCGAGCCGGAACATCGCGCCCGGCACGGTGTCGGTGTACCAGCCGAAGTCCTCGCCGCCGAGGCTCTGCACGGCCTGGTCGGCGTGGCCGGGGCCGAGCAGGGCGGCGGCGGTTGCGGCGAGCGCGGCGTGGGCGGCGGGGTCGTTGACCACGGGCGCCACGCCCCGCTGGTAGTCGAGGTGGGCGGTGACGCCGTAGGGCCGCACGATCTGCGGGACCAGCTCGCGGACCATGTCCTCGCAGGAGTGCCAGGTCTCGCGGTCGAGGATGCGGATGGTGCCGGCGAGCAGGCCGTCGCGCGGGATGACGTTGACCGCCGAGCCGGAGCGGACCACGCCCCACACCACCGAGACCCCCGCGCGGGGGTCCAGCCGCCGCGAGAGCACGGCGGGCAGCTCGGTGACGAGCTTGGCCAGCGCGAAGGTCAGGTCCCCGGTGAGGTGCGGGCGGGAGGTGTGGCCGCCGGTGCCCTCCAGCCGGATCTCGATCTTGTCGGCCGCGCTGGTCAGCGCGCCCGAGCGCAGCGCGACCCGACCCACCTCGACCACCGGGTCGCAGTGCAGCGCGAAGATCCGCTCGACCTCGTCGAGGTGTCCCTCCGAGAGCACCTCGAGGGCGCCCCCGGGCATGACCTCCTCGGCCGGCTGGAAGACCAGCCGCACCCGCCCCGGCAGCAGGCCGGCGCGGTGCACCTCGGTCAGCGCGGCCGCGGCCCCGACGACCGCCGTCATGTGCACGTCGTGCCCGCAGGCGTGGGCGACGCCGGGCACGGTGCTGGCGAAGGGGACGTCGGAGACCTCCTGCACCGGCAGCGCGTCGATGTCCGTGCGCAGCGCGACGAGCGGCCCGGCGTCCCCGAGGTCGGCCACGAAGCCGGACCGGGCCAGGCGCTGCGTGCGCCAGCCCAGGGAGGTCACCGCGGCCACGAGCCGCTCGGTGGTCTGCTCCTCGGCCCAGGAGACCTCCGGGTGCGCGTGCAGCTCGCGGCGCAGCGCCACCAGGTCCGCCGTCCGCTGGTCGACGACCTCGGTGAGGATCGCGGCGGTCGGGGACGGCAGGGCGGGAAGACTCGGCATGGCGGTCTCATCCTAGGCGGGACGGAGCCGTGGGCACCCGTCCGGGCGGCCCACGCGCCGGCACGGCGGACCGCACCGGGCGGGGGCGGTCACGAAGACCCGGTCGGGGCCGCGTCGAAGGCCGCCAGCAGCCGGTCGGCGGCCACGGTCGCGGGCAGCTCTCCGGCGAGGACGGCGGCGCGCACCTCGTCCCGCACCGCCCGGACGCCGGGCGAGAGCCGCAGCCGCTGGTCGAGCTCGTCGCGCACCAGGGCCCAGGTGAAGTCCAGCTGCTGCTCGGCGCGCTTGGCGCCCAGGCCGGCCTCGCCGAGGTGCTCCCGGTGCGCCTGCACCCGCTGCCAGAGGTCCTCGACGCCGTCCCCGTGCAGCCCGGAGCAGGTCACCACCGGCGGCGCCCACTCGTCGTGACCGCGCACCATGCGCAGTGCGCCGGCCAGGTCGCGGGCGGCGGCGCGGGCCTCGACCGCCCGGTCGCCGTCGGCCTTGTTGACGGCGATGACGTCGGCGATCTCGAGGATGCCCTTCTTGATCCCCTGGAGCTGGTCGCCGGTGCGAGCCAGCGTGAGGAAGAGGAACGTGTCGACCATCCCGGCCACCGTCACCTCGCTCTGGCCCACGCCGACGGTCTCCACGAGCACCACGTCGAAGCCCGCGGCCTCCAGCACGGTCATCGCCTGCACCGTGGCGCGCGCGACGCCGCCCAGCGTGCCCGCCGACGGGGAGGGGCGGATGAACGCGGCGGGCTCGGAGGCGAGACGGCCCATCCGCGTCTTGTCGCCGAGCACGGAGCCGCCGGTGCGCACGGACGAGGGGTCCACGGCCAGCACCCCGACCCGGTGGCCGGCCTGCGTCAGCCGCACCCCGAGGCCCTCGATGAAGGTGGACTTGCCGACGCCGGGGACGCCGGAGATGCCGACGCGCACGACGCCGGGCCCCGCCGCCAGGTCGGCCACCCGGGTCAGCAGCACCCGCGCCATCGCCCGGTGCTGGGGCCGCGTCGACTCCACCAGTGTGATGGCCTGCGCCACCTGGGCGCGTCGCCCGGCGCGCACGCCCTCCACGAGGGCGTCCACGCGGGCGGCGGAGCGCTCGTCGAGGTCCGCGCCGGTGCCCGCGTCGGTGTGCGGGAGCTCGGGCGAGCCCGGCATCAGTGCCCGAGCTGCTCGCGCAGGCCGGCGAGCAGCGACAGCGCGGACTCTGCGATCACCGTGCCCGGCAGGAACACCTCGGCCGCGCCCATCTGCTTGAGCGTGGGGACGTCGTCGGGCGGGATGACGCCGCCGATGACGACCATGATGTCCTCACGCCCCTGCTCCGCCAGCGCCTGCCGCAGCGCGGGGAGCAGCGCGAGGTGGCCGGCGGCGAGCGAGGAGACGCCGACGATGTGCACGTCGTTGTCGACGGCCTGCTGCGCGACCTCCTCGGGGGTGGAGAACAGCGGCCCGACGTCGACGTCGAAGCCCATGTCGGCGAAGGCCGAGACGATCACCTTCTGGCCGCGGTCGTGCCCGTCCTGGCCCATCTTGGCCACGAGGATGCGGGGGCGGCGCCCCTCGGCCTCGGCGAACTCCTCGGTCTCGGCCAGGACGCGGGTGACGGCGGACCCGCCCTCGCCCTCGGCAGCAGTGTCGCGGTACACGCCGGAGATCGTACGGATGACGGCCTGGTGGCGCCCGTAGACCTTCTCCAGGGCGTCCGAGATCTCCCCGACGGTCGCCTTGGCCCGCGCGGCGTCGACCGCCAGGCCCAGGAGGTTGCCCTCCAGGCCCGACCCGGCGCCCTGCTCGGCCGCGTTCGTGATCTTCTCCAGCGCCGCGGCGACCTCGCCCGCGTCCCGCTCGGCGCGCAGCCGCTCGAGCTTGGCGACCTGGGCGCGGTAGACCTCGTCGTTGTCGACGCGCAGGACGTCGAGGTGGTCCTCGGCGGCCGGGCGGAAGGTGTTGACCCCGATGACCTTCTGGGCGCCGGAGTCGATGCGCGCCTGGGTGCGGGCGGCTGCCTCCTCGATGCGCATCTTCGGGATGCCCTGCTCGATCGCGGCGGCCATGCCGCCGGCGGCCTCGGCCTCCATGATGTGGGCCCAGGCCTTCTCGGCGAGGTCGTGGGTGAGCCGCTCGACGTAGTAGGAGCCGCCCCAGGGATCGATGGTGCCGGTGGTGCCGGACTCCTGCTGCAGCAGCAGCTGGGTGTTGCGGGCGATGCGCGCGGAGAAGTCGGTCGGCAGCGCGATCGCCTCGTCCAGGGCGTTGGTGTGCAGCGACTGCGTGTGGCCCTGGGTCGCCGCCATCGCCTCGATGCAGGTGCGTCCCACGTTGTTGAACACGTCCTGGGCGGTCAGCGACCAGCCGGAGGTCTGGCTGTGCGTGCGCAGCGAGAGCGACTTGGGGTTCTGCGGGTCGAACTGGCGCACGAGCCGCGCCCAGAGCGCGCGGGCGGCGCGCATCTTCGCGACCTCGGAGAAGAAGTTCATCCCGATGGCCCAGAAGAAGGACAGCCGCGGAGCGAAGGCGTCGATGTCGAGGCCGGCCTCGAGGCCGGCGCGGATGTACTCGACGCCGTCGGCCAGCGTGTAGGCGAGCTCGAGGTCGTTGGTCGCCCCGGCCTCCTGCATGTGGTAGCCGGAGATCGAGATGGAGTTGAACCGTGGCATCCGTGCGGCGGTGAACGCGAAGATGTCGGAGATGATCCGCATGCTCGGCGCCGGCGGGTAGATGTAGGTGTTGCGGACCATGAACTCCTTGAGGATGTCGTTCTGGATGGTCCCGCTCAGCTGCTCCGGCTTCACCCCCTGCTCCTCGGCCGCCGCGATGTAGAGCGCGAGGACGGGCAGCACGGCGCCGTTCATCGTCATCGAGACCGACATCTTGTCCAGCGGGATGCCGTCGAACAGGGTGCGTGCGTCGTAGATGGAGTCGATGGCCACGCCCGCCATGCCGACGTCGCCGCGCACGCGCGGGTGGTCGGAGTCGTAGCCGCGGTGGGTGGCCAGGTCGAAGGCGACCGAGAGGCCCTTCTGGCCGGCCGCCAGGTTGCGTCGGTAGAAGGCGTTGGACGCCTCGGCGGTGGAGAAGCCCGCGTACTGCCGGATCGTCCACGGCTGGGTGGTGTACATCGTCGGGTAGGGCCCCCGCAGGAACGGGCTGAGCCCCGGCAGGGTGTCGAGCGCGTCCAGGCCCTCGAGGTCGGCGGGCCCGTAGGACTGCTTGACCTCGATCCCCTCGGGGCTGGTCCAGGTCTCGTCCTGGCCCCAGCCCATGGTCCAGTCGGGGCTGGTGCCCTCGTCGCCCGGCGCGGCGGTCAGCGGCAGGCCGGTGAAGCTGGTCGGGACGCTCACAGCGACTCCCCCTCGGTGCTCTCGAGCGCGGCCCCGAGAGCCGCTCTGGTGCGGGTCAGGAACGCGAGCGCGTCCACGCCCATGGCGCAGGAGTCGTCGGCGTGGTCGGCCGGCTTGCCGGCGACCACCACGCGGGTGGCGCCGGCGGCACGCAGGGCCTCGGCCGCGGCGGCGCCCCACTCCTCGTAGGTCGGGTCGCTGCCGGCGAGGACGACGACGGGCTGGCCGTCCCAGGCCGCGACCAGGTCGTCGGGGCCGGTGGTGGCGCCGGCGACGTCGACGGCGATCCCGCCGGCGGCCAGCAGGTTCGTGGCGAACGTGGCGCGGGCCGTGTGCTGGGCGACCGGGCCGAGGGTGGCCAGGAAGGCGTGCCTGGCCGGCGGCTCGTCTCGCATCGCCTCGTAGGCCCGGGCCCAGCCGACGACGTCCTCGAACGCGGCCGACGGCTCCCGCACGGGCAGGTCCTCGGCCAGGTTCGGGAACTCCGAGACGCCGGTGACCGGACGCCTCCGGGTGGCGACCTGGGCGTCGCGCTCGGCCACCGTCGCGGCGATGCGCTCCTCCAGGAGCCCGAGGTCCGGGCCGTCGGGGGTGTCGAGGTCGATGAACAGCGCCCACGCGGCCTCGGCGAGGTCGTGGGTCAGCCGCTCGATCGCGTACGAGCCGCCGGCGGGGTCGGCGACCCGGGCGACGTGCGACTCCTCGACCAGCAGGTGGGAGGTGTTGCGCGCGATGCGACGACCGAAGGACTCCGAGCGGCCCAGCGGGGCGTCGAAGGGCAGCACGGTGACGGCGTCCGCCCCGCCGACGCCTGCGGAGAACGCGGCGACCGTGGTGCGCAGCATGTTCGTGTAGGAGTCGTAGCGCGTCATCATCGGCCGGCTCGTGACCGCGTGGATGCGCGACCCCACGCCGGCGTGCCCCGTGCTCACCTCCAGCACCCGGTCCCAGAGCCGACGCAGAGCCCGCACCTTGGCGACCGAGGCGAGCTGCTCGTCGGTGACGGCGACCCGGAGCTCGATCAGCGTCGACGCCACCAGCGGCGGGAGGCCACCCGCCTCGAGCACCCGCAGCACCCGCACCCCGGAGGCCAGGACGTGGGCCAGCTCCGTGCCGTCGGAGGCGCCCCGGTCGTGGACCGCGGTGCCGTCCACCACCACGCCGGCGACACCGGCGCTCTGGGCCAGGCGGGCCACCGCGACCAGCGCGTCGGCGTCGGCGTCGGCCGGGCAGCCGAGGTTGGTGCCGCGGGCGGGCAGGACACCCTCCTCCAGGGAGGAGCCCAGCACGGAGAGGAAGGCGTCGGCCGCCGCGAGGGGGGCGGCCGGGGCGTCGAGCACGACGCCGGCCAGGTCGAGCAGGACGCCGTCCAGGCGCTCGGCCAGCTCGTCGGTCAGGTCCTCGCCGGTGGCCGTCTCCTCGTCGAGCTGCAGCCACACCGAGGTGGTGCCGCCGTCGAGGTCCGCCAGCGCGGTCTCCCTGGCGAGGTCGGCCGGCATCGGCTCGACCAGCCCGCGCACGTCCCAGCCGCGGGCGACCCTCGGCCGCTCCCGCTCCGGGAGCTCCGCGACCGAGGCCGCGGTGCCCAGCGGCGTCACCCCGACGCCGTCCAGCGTCCGTCGGGTCAGCTTCTGCCAGACCAGGCCGTCGGCGTCGTCCTCGCCGAGCCGACGGGCCTTGCGCAGGACGGCGGCGGCGGCCGCCTCCCAGGCCGCGACCGGCCGCTCGTCCTCGGGGGTCGCGAGCGCGAGGGTGCCCTGGTCAGGGCCGTCGGTGGGGCGGGGACTGCTCATGAGGGGACCCTAGGCCGGGGCAGTGACGCCCGCCACCCGGTGTGATCTGCTCGACGGACGCTTGCGCCCGCTGGTGAGGGAGGTCCGGGCCCGGCAGGACCTCCGACCCCGTCGCCGGGGCCGGACGCCGGGACGCCCGGGAGGTCAACCCCGCCCAGGGCCGCCACGGCAGAGGCGTTTGTCACACAGGCCGTGGTGAGCGCCACGTCGCGGGAGAGGTAACCTACCGGCCGTGGCAACACCGACTCTCGTACGAGGAGCGCGTGCGTCGCGCTCGATGATCACGCTCAAGATCGTCATGGCCGGCAGCGGGCTGATCTTCATCGCCTTCACGCTGCTGCACATGTACGGCAACCTGCACGCGTTCGCGGGGGAGGTGGCCTTCAACGAGTACGCCGAGCACCTGCGCACGCTGGGCGAGCCGATGCTCCCCTACAGCGGCGCGCTGTGGGTGATCCGCATCCTGCTGATCGTGTCGCTGGTCGCCCACGTCTACAGCGCGGCGAAGCTGTGGCGTCGGTCGAACGAGGCGCGCCGGGTCAAGTACGCGGTGAAGAAGAACGTCCACTCCTCGCTCTCCTCGCGGACGATGCGGTGGGGCGGCATCACGCTGCTGGCCTTCATCATCTGGCACCTGCTGAACTTCACCATCGGCAAGGTCAACGTGACCGGGGGCGAGACCAACAACCCCTACCAGCTGGTCGTGGACTCCTTCTCCACCTGGTGGCTGACGATCATCTACCTGATCGCCATGGCCGCCCTGGGCATGCACCTGCACCACGGCACCTGGAGCGCCATGCAGACGCTGGGCTTCACCACCTCCCCGGTGGCGCGCAAGCGCGCCAAGATCGCGGGCTGGGTCGTGGCCGTCGTCATCGCCGGCGGGTTCTCCCTCGTGCCGCTGTTCACGCTCTTCGGCGTGATCACCTACTGACCCCCCGCTGAGAGGACACCTCACATGGCTTCCAACGCCGACGTCAGCGGTCTCACGCAGCTGACCCAGCCCCCGCACCAGACCTCCGACGACGCCCGCGGCTACTACACGCCGGGCGAGCCGATCGCCGACACCAAGGCGCCGGCCGGTCTGATCAAGGACCGCTGGACCACGCACAAGATGAACAACCGGCTGGTCAACCCGGCCAACCGCCGCAAGATGAGCGTCATCATCGTCGGCACCGGCCTGGCCGGTGGCGCCGCGGCCGCGACCATGGGTGAGGCCGGCTTCCACGTGAAGTCGTTCTGCTACCAGGACTCCCCGCGTCGCGCCCACTCGATCGCCGCCCAGGGCGGCATCAACGCGGCGAAGAACTACAAGGAGGACGGCGACTCCGTCTACCGCCTCTTCTACGACACCGTGAAGGGTGGCGACTACCGCTCGCGGGAGTCGAACGTCTACCGCCTGGCCGAGGTCAGCGCGAACATCATCGACCAGTGCGTCGCGCAGGGCGTCCCGTTCGCCCGCGACTACGCCGGCCTGCTCGACAACCGCTCGTTCGGCGGCGTGCAGGTCTCCCGGACGTTCTACGCCCGCGGCCAGACGGGTCAGCAGCTGCTGATCGGCGCCTACCAGGCCCTCGAGCGCCAGATCGCCGCCGGCACCGTGGAGGAGTTCACCCGCCACGAGATGCTCGAGCTGATCATGGTCGACGGCAAGGCCCGCGGCATCATCGCCCGCGACCTGGTCACCGGTGAGATCGAGACCCACCTCGCCGACGCCGTCGTCATCGCCTCCGGCGGCTACGGCAACGTCTTCTTCCTCTCCACCAACGCGATGGGCTCCAACGTCACCGCGTCGTGGCGCGCGCACCGCAAGGGCGCCTACATGGCCAACCCCTGCTACACGCAGATCCACCCGACCTGCATCCCGGTCTCCGGCGACCACCAGTCGAAGCTGACCCTGATGTCGGAGTCGCTGCGCAACGACGGCCGCATCTGGGTGCCGAAGAACCGCGAGGACTGCGACAAGGACCCGCGCGACATCCCCGAGGAGGACCGCGACTACTACCTGGAGCGGATCTACCCCTCCTTCGGCAACCTGGTCCCCCGCGACATCGCCTCCCGCCAGGCCAAGAACGTCTGCGACGAGGGTCGCGGCGTCGGCCCGCTGGTCGGCGACTTCCGCCGCGGCGTCTACCTCGACTTCACCGACGCGATCTCCCGCATGGGCATCGACGGCGTGAAGGAGAAGTACGACAACCTCTTCGACATGTACGCCCGGATCACCGGCGAGAACCCGTACGAGACGCCGATGCGGATCTACCCCGCGGTGCACTACGTCATGGGCGGCCTCTGGGTGGACTACGACCTCCAGTCGAACCTGCCGGGCCTGTTCGTGGCCGGCGAGGCGAACTTCTCCGACCACGGCGCCAACCGCCTGGGCGCCTCGGCGCTCATGCAGGGCCTGGCGGACGGCTACTTCGTCCTGCCGAACACGATCCGCGAGTACCTCGCGGACGCCCCGTTCGACAAGATCGACGAGAGCCACCCGGCCGTCGTCGAGGCCCGCGAGTCGGTCGAGCAGCGCGTCTCGACGTTCCTGTCGATCAACGGCACCCGCAGCGTGGACAGCTACCACAAGGAGCTGGGCCACATCATGTGGGAGTACTGCGGCATGGAGCGCACCGAGGAGGGCCTGCGCAAGGCGATCGACCAGATCCGCGAGCTCAAGGCCGACTTCTGGTCCAACCTCAAGGTGCTGGGCACCGCCGACAGCCTCAACCAGAGCCTCGAGAAGGCCGGCCGCGTCGCCGACTTCCTGGAGCTCGGCGAGCTGATGTGCATCGACGCGCTGAACCGGCGCGAGTCCTGCGGCGGGCACTTCCGCGCCGAGTCCCAGACCGAGGAGGGCGAGGCGCTGCGTCACGACGACGAGTTCGCCTACGTCGCCGCGTGGGAGTTCGGCGGGGACGGCGGCCAGCCGGTCCTGCACAAGGAAGACCTGATCTACACCGCCATCGAGATGAAGCAGCGGAGCTACAAGTGAGACTCACCCTCAAGATCTGGCGGCAGGCGAACGCGACCGCGACGGGCGCGCTCAAGACCTACCAGCTGGACTCGGTCTCCGAGGACATGTCCTTCCTGGAGATGCTCGACGTCCTGAACGAGGACCTCAACGCCAAGGGCGAGGACCCCGTCACCTTCGACCACGACTGCCGCGAGGGCATCTGCGGCGCGTGCTCGCTGATGATCAACGGCGAGGCGCACGGGCCGGAGGTCACCACGACCTGCCAGCTGCACATGCGCTCGTTCAACGACGGCGACACCATCACCATCGAGCCGTGGCGTGCCGGGGCCTTCCCGGTGGTCAAGGACCTGATGGTCGACCGCTCCGCCTTCGACCGGATCATCCAGTCCGGCGGCTACGTCTCCGCGAACACCGGCTCCGCCCCCGAGGCCAACTCGGTGCCGGCGCCCCGCGACAAGGCGATGCGTGCCTTCAACACCGCCACGTGCATCGGCTGCGGCGCCTGCGTCGCGGCCTGCCCCAACGGCTCCGCCTCGCTGTTCCTCGGCGCGAAGATCACCCACCTCGGTGAGCTGCCGCAGGGCCAGCCGGAGCGCTGGGACCGCGTGGTCTCCATGGTCGGCCAGCACGACGCCGAGGGCTTCGGCGGCTGCACCAACATCGGCGAGTGCGCCAGCGCCTGCCCGAAGGAGATCCCGCTCGACGTGATCTCCCAGCTGAACAAGGACCTGCGCACCGCGCTGAAGAACGGTCACTGACCCACCGCCACTGACTCAGGCTGACGAGAGCCCCTCCCCCGCTGCGCGGGTGAGGGGCTCTCGTGCGTCCGGAGGGCGTCCGGGGGCTCGGTGGTTGCCCGGGCCTACTCGCCGGAACGGAGACGACGCGTCAGCGCGACCGCGGCCAGCGCCACGGCGGAGCCGGCAGCGAACGGCGCCCGCCAGCCCCCGCCGCGGGGTTCCTCGGCCGCGGCCAGCACGGGGCTCGCGTCGCCGCTGGGCAGCGGCGGGCCCTGCACCGGCTCCCCCGCGGGCTCCTCGAGCTCCGCACGGGCCTCCTGGGCCTGCTCCGTCGTCCACGCCCAGCACGCGGCGTAGAGGACCAGCCTGCTGAAGTAGTTGATCCACACCAGCACCACGAGGGCGAGGCCGAACGCCTGGAAGGCGGGCTGGCCCTCCGTGAGGCCGATGACCTGGGCAGCCAGCTGCTTGAGGACCTCGAAGAGGACGGCGCCCAGCACCGCGCCGCCGACGAGCGACCGGTTCGGCACCTCGTGCCCACCGAGCAGCCGGAACATCCAGAAGAACAGGGCGACGTTCGCCGCCATGCTGAGCACGTAGGTGAGCACGGAGACGAGCCCGCCGAGCTCCTCGTCGAGCTCGAAGAACCCCAGGATCGCGGGGGCGTAGCGGCTCAGGACGCCGCTGAGCGCCACGGTGAGCAGGAGGGTGAGCCCGAGGAGGGTCAGCGTCGCCAGGTCGCGCAGCTTGCCGGGGACGAACCCCAGCCGCTCGTCGTCGGACTGCTCGAAGACCGCGCCCAGGGCACGGCGCAGGGCGGAGATCCACCCGAGCCCGGAGTAGAGGACCGCGACGAAGCCCAGCACGCCGGCGAGGCCGGAGAAGGTGCGGAAGTCGCTGAGCTGGAGGTCCCCCTCGTTGGGGCCGATGATCTCGGGGAACATCGCCGAGATCGCGTCGCGCAGGGCCTCGTTGGCGTTCGGCCAGATGTTGGAGACCAGGCCGACGACGAAGAACGCGATCGCCAGCACCGGGAAGAAGGACAGGAACGCGAAGTAGGTGATCGCCCCGGCCTGCTGGGCGGCGTAGGTGTTGCCGTAGTGCTGCTGCATCCGGATCAGGTGGTCGAGCCACGGGGCGCGATCGCGCACCTCGGTGACTCCCTGGGACGCCCTGTCCTTGACGTTCGACACGGTGCTCATGCGCGCTCCTCCCCCGTCGTGGGGCCTGTCGTGGGGCCCGTCGTGGGGCCCGTCGTGGCCAGCGCGAACTCCGCGGCCGTCTGCCAGCCCCGGTCCGCGTCGTGCACCCACAGCGCCAGGGAGTCGACGGTGAAGGTGGCCTCGAAGTCGGCCAGGTCGGCCGCGGCGGCGTCCAGCCGCTCGTCGTCGAGGTGGTGCGCCACGGTCACGTGCGGGTGGTACGGGTAGTCCAGCGGCACGTCCAGGGGGCCGGAGCGGGCCGCGGCCTGGAGCCGGCCGCAGCTCTCCGCCCCGTCCTCGAGCGCGACGAACACGACGGGCGAGACGGGCCGGAAGGTGCCGGTGCTGAGCAGGTGCACGTCGAAGGCCTCGACGCTGGCCGCGGCCGCGTCCAGGTGCTCGCTGACGGCCGGCAGGTCGCCCTCGGGCACCTCGGTGGGCGGCACGACGGTGATGTGGGTGGGGATCAGGGACGCGGAGGGGTCGCCGAGATCGGTGCGGAAACCCTGGAGCTGACTGGCCCAGGGCTCGGGCACGGCGATCGCGACTCCGATGGTGGGCATGGGCACGTCCCTACTGTTCTACGCCGGAGGGGCGACGAAACCCACCCGGGAGTAGACGTCGCGCAGCGTGGCCGCGGCCACCTCGCGGGCCTGCTCGGCGCCGCGGCGCAGGACCTCGGTGAGGTACGCCTGGTCGTCGAGCAGCTCCAGCGTGCGGTCGCGGAACGGCGTCACGAAGTCGACCACGACGTCGGCGAGGTCCTTCTTCAGGTCGCCGTACCCCTTGCCGGCGTACTCCTCGACGAGGTCGGTGACGCTGCGGGCGGTGAGCGCGGAGTAGATGGTGAGCAGGTTGCTGACCCCCGGCTTGGCCTCGGGGTCGAAGCGGATCTCCGCCTCGGAGTCGGTGACGGCCGAGCGGATCTTCTTGGCCGAGCGCGCCGGCTCGTCCAGCATCTCGATGATGCCCGCCGGAGAGGAGGCCGACTTCGACATCTTCGCCGTGGGCTCCTGGAGGTCCGTGATCTTCGCGGTGGCCTTGAGGATGTAGGGCTCGGGGAGCCGGAAGGTCTTCTTGTAGCGGCTGTTGAAGCGCTGGGCGAGGTCGCGGGTCAGCTCCAGGTGCTGGCGCTGGTCCTCGCCGACCGGCACGTAGTGCGGGCGGTAGAGCAGGATGTCGGCCGCCTGGAGCACCGGGTAGGTGAAGAGGCCGACGCTGGCCGCGCCCTCGCCGCCCTTGGCGGACTTGTCCTTGAACTGCGTCATCCGGCGGGCCTCGCCGAAGCCTGTGAGGCACTGGAGCACCCAGCCGAGCTGGGCGTGCTCCGGCACGTGCGACTGGATGAAGATCGCGGACCGCTCGGGGTCGATGCCCATGGCCAGCAGCTGGGCGGCCGAGCGCAGCGCCCGCTCGCGCAGCACCTTGGGGTCCTGCTCCACGGTGATGGCGTGCAGGTCGGCGATGAAGAAGAACGGCTGGTGGTCGCGCTGGAGGTCGACCCACTGGCGCAGCGCCCCGAGGTAGTTGCCGAAGTGGAACGAGTCGGCGGTCGGCTGGATGCCGGAGAGGACGCGGGGTCGCGCGCCTCCCGTGGCGGCCGGGACCTCGACCTGGGGCTGCGTCGTTGCCATGGGCCCCATTCTGTCCGATCCGGCCCGCTCGCCCGCCTCCGGGTCCGGGTGCCCCGGTCCGGGTGGCCCCGGGTCCGGAACGGGCCGCGGGCGCGTCCCGGGCCGTGCGGCCGGGGACGCGCCCGCGGGTGGTGCGCGGTGCCCGGGTCAGACCAGGGCGGAGGTCTCGACGGCCCCCGGGGCCTGCCCGGCGGAACGGGCACGCGCGGCCAGGACGACGACGGTGAGACCGAAGACGGCCAGCAGCGCACCGACCAGCAGCGGGGAGCGGAAGCCCCAGCCCGCGGCGATCACGGCGCCGCCGACCCAGGCGCCGAGGCCGTTGCCGATGTTGAGGGCGGAGTGGCTCAGGGCGGCGCCGAGGGTCTGGGACTCCCCCGCCGCGTCGATCAGGCGCATCTGGAAGCCCAGCGCCAGCACCGAGCCCGTCACCGTGGTGGTGAAGGCGGCCACGAGCGCGCCCCAGCCGGTGGGGGCCAGGACGAAGTAGGCCAGCAGGGAGACCGCCAGGCCGACCGAGCCCAGGCGCAGGCTGTTCTCCACCGACCAGTCGCACAGGCGACCGGCGAGCATGTTGCCGACGACCATGCCGATGCCCAGCACGAAGAGGAACACCGCGACGGCGCTCTCGCCGAGGCCGCCGACGTCCTGCGTGAGCGGGGAGATGTAGGAGATGAGGGCGAACATGCCGCCGAAGCCGCCGCCGGCGGCGAGGACGGCGAACCAGAGCTGCGGCTGGCGCAGGCCGCTGATCTCGCGGCGGCTGGTGGCGGTGCGGTCGCCCGGCATGCGCGGCACGGCCAGCAGGACGAGGACGACGGTGACGAGCGAGAGCACGCCGACGACCACGTAGGCCCAGCGCCAACCCAGCTGCTGGCCGACGAGGGTGGTCAGCGGCACGCCGACGACGTTGGCCAGCGGGATGCCCATCATCACCATCGACAGCGCGAAGCCGCGGCGGTTGGGGGCGACCATCGACGCCGCGACGAGCGCGGCCAGGCCGAAGTAGGCGCCGTGCGGCAGCCCGTCGAGGAAGCGCAGCACCGCCAGGAGCCGGTAGTCGGTGACCGAGGCCGAGGCCAGGTTGACCAGGCCGTAGAAGGCCATGAGCCCGACCAGCAGGCCGCGACGCGGCAGCTTGGCGCCCAGCGCGGCGATGAGCGGCGCACCGACGACGACGCCGGCGGCGTAGAGGGAGATGAGGTGGCCACCCTGGGAGATCGAGATCCCCAGGCCGGCGGAGACCTCGGGCAGCAGGCCCATCGCCACGAACTCGGTGACGCCGATGGCGAAGCCACCGGTGCCGAGCGCGAGCACGGCGATCCAGAAGCGCAGGCCGGGCCGCTGGTCGGCGGCCACGACAGGGAAGGAACCGGTGGGCGTGGGGTCTTCGGTGCGGACGTCGGCGAGCGACATGACGAAACACCTCCTGGAGGGGCGCGTGGGGACCGGCCCGGAGGCCGGCGTGGTCGGTGGTCGTGCGGGCCGGCGGTGCCGGCCGTGGTGCGGGCAGTGCTGCGCCCGGCCCGTGCGGTGCGCCGGGGCGCGGTCGTCACGGGGGTGCCGGGCGGGGGGGGTCGTGCGGGTGCTGCGAGAGGTGGTCGCCGGGACGCGTGAGGCGCCTCGGGCAACGGGCAGCCGTACTGCCGTGCGTCCACTGTCCAACGCCGGGCTGGTTTACCGCTATTCCTGAACGCCGTGTCTTCAGACACATGACGGTCTGCGCCCCACCGGGCCACCTCCGGAACGCCGCGGCCCCGGCCGACCGTGTGGTCGACCGGGGCCGTGGGACGTCGTGCGCCGGGCGGCGCTGCTGGGGGGGGTGCCGCCGCCGGGGGCTCAGCCCACCGGCACGACCTCGGACTCGATCAGCTGCACGCTGTCCGCGCCGGCGGCGCAGGCCGCGGTGCCCGTGTAGTCGGTGTCGGTGGTCGTCTCGCCGGAGGCCGTGATGGACGTCCCGGTGCGGGCCACGAGGCTGCTGGTGTCGTCGTAGAGGCTGATGACGCCGCTCTCGGACTCCTGGGCCGTCCATCCGGCCGGCCACACGGGCCACACCCGGGTGCCGTCGGTGGCGTCGAGGTAGACGCACCCACCCTCGCCGGCCACGAGCTCACCGGCGACCGGGGACGCACCGACCGCCTGGCCCGGGAGCCAGCTGTTGGTGGGCAGCCGCACGGAGGTGCCCTCGCCCGTGCCGGTGCGCTGCGCGTTGAGCGCGACGAGGCCGAACAGGAGCGCCGCACCGAGGAACGGGATCAGCGCCATGATCACGTAGCCGCGGGTGCTCATGGCCCGGCCGTCCCAGCCCTCGGCGATGGCGGTCGCCGAGTCGTGCCCGGTGCCCTCCGGCCCCTGCGCGGGGCCGGAGGAGCGGTCGTCGTCGGAGGTGCTCACAGCGCGGCGAGCGCGGCGTTCAGCGTCGCGGAGGGGCGCATCACGTCGTCGGCCTTCTCGTCGACGGGCTGGTAGTAGCCACCCACGTCGGCCGGCTTGCCCTGGACGCCGTTGAGCTCGGACACGATGGTCTCCTCCTGCTCGGCCATGGTGGCGGCCAGCGGGGCGAAGACCTCGGCCAGGGCCGGGTCCGCGGTCTGCTTCGCCATCTCCTGGGCCCAGTACAGGGCCAGGTAGAAGTGCGACCCGCGGTTGTCGATGCCGCCGATCTTGCGCGTCGGGGACTTGTCGTTCTCCAGGAACGTGGCCGTGGCGGCGTCGAGGGTGTCGGCGAGGATCTTCGCGCCGGCGTTGTCGGCGTAGCCGGCGAGGTGCTCCAGCGAGGCGGCGAGGGCGAAGAACTCACCCAGGCTGTCCCACCGGAGGTAGTTCTCCTCGAGCAGCTGCTGGACGTGCTTGGGGGCGGAGCCGCCCGCGCCGGTCTCGAAGAGGCCGCCGCCGTTCATCAGCGGGACGATGGAGAGCATCTTCGCCGACGTGCCGACCTCGAGGATCGGGAACAGGTCGGTGTTGTAGTCGCGCAGGACGTTGCCGGTCACCGAGATGGTGTCCTTGCCCTGGCGGATGCGCTCGAGGGAGTAGGTGCAGGCCGCGGCCGGCGCCATGATCTCGATGGTCAGACCCTCGGTGTCGTGCTCGGGCAGGTACTCCTTCACCTTGGCGATGAGGTTCGCGTCGTGCGCGCGCTCCTCGTCCAGCCAGAAGACGGCCGGGTCGCCGGTGGCCCGGGCGCGGGTGACGGCGAGCTTCACCCAGTCGCGGATCGGGGCGTCCTTGGTCTGGCAGGCGCGCCAGATGTCGCCGGGCTGCACGTCGTGGGAGATGAGCACGTCGCCCGCGGCGTTGGTGACGGTCACCGTGCCGGCGGCCGGGATCTCGAAGGTCTTGTCGTGGGAGCCGTACTCCTCGGCCTTCTTGGCCATGAGGCCGACGTTCGGCACCGAGCCCATGGTGGCCGGGTCGAGCGCGCCGTGGGCCTTGCAGTCGTCGATGACGGCCGAGTAGACGCCGGCGTAGGAGGAGTCGGGGATGACGGCGAGGGTGTCGGCCTCCTTGCCGTCGGGGCCCCACATGTGGCCGCCGATGCGGATCATCGCCGGCATCGAGGCGTCGATGATGACGTCGGAGGGGACGTGCAGGTTGGTGATGCCCTTGCGGTCGTCGACCATCGCCATGCGCGGGCCGTCGGCCAGGCCGGCGGTGACGGCGGCCTTGATGGCCTCGCCCTCGGGCAGGGACTCGACGCCGGACAGCAGGCCGCCGAGGCCGTCGTTGGCCGAGACGCCGGCCGCGGCCAGCTGCTCGCCGTACTGCTCGAACAGGGTCGGGAAGAACGCCTGCACGACGTGGCCGAAGATGATCGGGTCCGAGACCTTCATCATCGTGGCCTTGAGGTGCACGGAGAAGAGGACGTCCTCGGCCTTCGCGCGGGCGATCTGCTCGGTCAGGAAGCGGCGCAGCGCGGCGACGTCCATGTAGGTGGCGTCGACGACCTCGCCGGCCTCCACCGGGATCGACTCCTTGAGCACCGTCACGGTGCCGTCGACGCCGGTGTGCGTCACCGTCAGGGTGTCGGCGGCCTCCAGCACGACGGACTTCTCGTTGGAGAAGAAGTCGTTCTCGCCCATGGTGGCGACGTCGGTCTTGGAGTCGGCGCTCCAGGTGCCCATGCGGTGGGGGTACTTCTTGGCGTAGTTCTTCACCGCGCCGGGCGCGCGACGGTCGGAGTTGCCCTCGCGCAGGACCGGGTTCACGGCCGAGCCCTTGACCTTGTCGTAGGCGGCGCGGGCGGCCTTCTCCTCGTCGGTGGTGGGGTTCTCCGGGTAGTCCGGGATCGCGTAGCCCTTGGCCTGGAGCTCCTTCACGCACGCCTTCAGCTGAGGGACGGAGGCCGAGATGTTCGGCAGCTTGATGATGTTGGCCTCGGGCTTGGTAGCCAGCTCGCCAAGCTCGGCGAGGGCGTCGCCGATGCGCTGCTCCTCGGTCAGGTGCTCCGGGAACTGGGCGAGGATGCGGCCGGCCAGCGAGATGTCGCGGGTCTCGACGTCCACGCCGGCCTTCGCGGCGTAGGCCTGGATGATCGGCAGGAACGAGTAGGTCGCGAGGAGCGGTGCCTCGTCCGTGTGGGTGTAGATGATCTTGGCCATGGTGCGGGCAGCTCCTGGAGCGATCGAGGGCGAAACTTTCTTGACGTCAAGATACCGGACGGGCCGGGCGGACCGGGGTCCGGCCTCAGCCTGACAGGCCCGAGCCGGTCGGGTCCACGGCGCCGACCACGTCCGAGCCGGCGGTGTAGGCGACCAGGCCGGTGCCCGGCAGGTAGTAGGAGGTCGTGCTCGCGCCGTCGCTGACGGTGCGCACGACCAGGGCGCCCGAGTAGGCGCCGTCGGCGAGCACGACCTGGCCGTCCAGGCTGACGACGGTCGCCACGCCGGCGTCCGGCACCGCCTCGCCGGCGGTCGCCCAGCCGTCACCCCGGCGGGGCTCGGCCGGCAGCAGCAGGCCGGCCTCGGCACCGTCCTCCCCCGCCCGCCAGTCGGCGGCCGCGTCCTCGGAGTCGTCCTGGCCGAGCCACCAGACGTTGCCGCTCGCGTCCTGGGCCAGGTAGGTGGTGCTGGTGGCGCCGTCGGCGTCGGTCCGCACCAGCGCCGAGGCCGCGACGCCGTCGACGTCGGTCGTCCCCTCCGCGAGGCGGAGCACGGAGCCGTCGTCGAAGGTGGTGCCGGCGGCCGGCACGGCGAGGTCGGGGTGGGTCAGGCCCTCGACCCACGCGCGCGAGCCCAGGTCGGGCAGCGGCGAGGTGAGGGTGTCGACGCCGGCCTCCGCGACCTGCGGGGGCTCCATCCAGGCGCAACCGCCGAGGAGGAGCAGCAGGGCCGGCGCGGCGCCCAGCACCGTGGCGCGCGCACGACCTGTGCGAGTGCCGACGCGGGCGGCGGGGCGGGTCCGGACGAGGCGCACGACCCCATCGTCGCAGCAGGCCCAACCCGGGCACCGACCGGCCGGGCGGGCGCCCGGCGACCCGGGTGCCCGTCCGCGCGGGTGCGCCAGGGTCGGTGGTGTGCGAACAGACACCTTTCGGCACACGCGACGCGGGTCACACACTGCTAGGTTCGCCACGAGGCTCCTGCCCCGGCCGCCGCGCGCGGCCGGACCTCGACGGGAGCCCGCGACGAGAAGCCCGTCACGCCTACTTGAGGAGACGACGTGAGCACCACCCCGCTGAAGGTCGCCGTCACCGGTGCCGCCGGCCAGATCGGCTACAGCCTCCTGTTCCGCCTCGCGAGCGGCGCCCTCACCGGCGGCCGCCCGATCGAGCTGCGGCTGCTGGAGATCACCCCTGCCCTGAAGGCGCTCGAGGGCGTCGTCATGGAGCTCGACGACTGCGCGTTCCCCGGCCTGGCCGGGGTGCAGATCGGCGACGACGCGGAGACCGTCTTCGACGGCGTCAACCTCGCGCTGCTCGTCGGCGCGCGCCCGCGCGGCCCCGGCATGGAGCGCAGCGACCTCCTCGAGGCCAACGGCGCGATCTTCACCGCTCAGGGCAAGGCGCTGAACAAGGTGGCCGCGGACGACGTCCGCATCGGCGTGACCGGCAACCCGGCGAACACCAACGCCCTCATCGCGATGAGCAACGCCCCCGACATCCCGGCCGAGCGCTTCTCCGCGCTGACCCGCCTGGACCACAACCGCGCGATCTCCCAGCTGGCCGCCAAGACCGGTGCGCCCGTCACCGACATCTCGAGGATGACGATCTGGGGCAACCACTCGGCCACCCAGTACCCCGACCTGTTCCACGCCCAGGTGGCCGGCAAGAACGCCGCCGAGGCCGTCGGCGACCAGGACTGGCTGGAGAACACCTTCATCCCCACCGTCGCCAAGCGCGGGGCCGCGATCATCGAGGCCCGGGGCTCGTCCTCGGCCGCGTCGGCGGCCTCGGCCACCATCGACGCCGCCCGTGACTGGCTCTACGGCTCCGCCGAGGACGACTGGGTCTCCATGGCCGTCGTCTCCCGCGGCGAGTACGGCGTGCCCGAGGGCATCATCTCCTCCTTCCCGGTCACCACGAAGGACGGCGACTGGAGCATCGTGGAGGGCCTCGAGATCGACGACTTCTCGCGCTCGAAGATCGACGCCACGACCGCCGAGCTGGTCGAGGAGAAGGAGGCCGTCACCGGCCTCGGGCTGATCTGAGGCTCGGCCCCACCCGCACGCACCACGGGCCCCGTCCCTCCTCGCGGAGGGCGGGGCCCGTGGCGTGCGTGCGGGGCAGGCGGGCGTCTCAGCCCCCCATGGGCACCGGGATCGAGTGCACGAGCGCCAGCACCGCCAGCGCCGTCGCGCTCAGCAGCGTGACGTCGATCCAGCGGGAGCGGACCGCGAGCATGCCCGCGTCCACCTCCCGCAGGACGAGGCGGAGCGCCGCGGCCGCGAGCAGCGCGCCGGCGAAGACAGTGATGCCGGCGCGCCACTCCCCCAGCGCGGCCCAGGCCAGCGACCCCACGGCCACCAGCAGCACGAGGATGTAGAACGCGCCACCGATGGTGGAGGGCTTGCGCCGCGGCTCGACGGCCGCGATCTCCTCGGCGATCTCCTCGGTGCTGGGCACCGCGGGGTCGTCGGAGGCCGGTTGGTCCACTGCTGGTGCTCCTCTCAGGCCAGGCCGGCCTGGCGCTCGGCCATCTCCACGACGTTGGAGAGCAGCATGGCGCGCGTCATCGGGCCGACTCCACCCGGGTTGGGCGAGACCCACCCGGCGACGTCCCACACGTCGGCGGCCACGTCGCCGGCGATCTTGCCGTCGACGCGGCTGACGCCGACGTCCAGCACCGCGGCACCGGGCTTGACCATGTCGCCGGTGATGATGCCGGGCACGCCGGCCGCGGCGATCACGACGTCGGCCTCGCGCACGTGCTTGGCCAGGTCCCGGGTGCCGGTGTGGCACAGCGTGGCGGTGGCGTTCTCGCTGCGGCGGGTGAGCAGCAGGCCCATCGGTCGGCCGACGGTGAGGCCGCGGCCCACCACGACCACCTCGGCGCCGGCGAGCGCGACGCCGTGGCGGCGCAGCAGCTCCAGGCAGCCGACCGGGGTGCAGGGCAGGGAGCCGGGCACGTTGAGCGCGAGGCGTCCGAGCGAGACCGGGTGCAGGCCGTCGACGTCCTTGTCGGGGTCGACGCGGGAGAGCAGCGCGTACTCGTCCAGGCCGGTGGGCTGCTGGATGAGGAAGCCCGTGCAGGCGTCGTCGGCGTTGAGCCGGTCCACCTCGGCCTCGACCTCGGCCTGGGTGGCCGTGGCGGGCAGGTCGACGCGGATGGACTCGATGCCGATCTCGGCGCAGTCCTTGTGCTTGGCACCGACGTACCAGTGCGAGCCCGGGTCGTCGCCGACCAGGATCGTGCCCAGGCCCGGGGTGACGCCGGCGTCCTTCAGCTTCTCGACGCGGACCTTCAGCTCGGCCTTGATGGCCTTGAGGGTCCCCGAGCCGTCCAGCTTCTGTGCAGTCATGTCAGGCCCCCGCTCAGTGGAAGAAGTGTCGCGTGCCGGTGAAGTACATGGTCACGCCCGCGGCCTTGGCGGCCTCGACGGTCAGCTCGTCGCGCACCGAGCCCCCGGGCTGCACGATGGCGGTGACGCCGGCGTCGATGAGGATCTGCGGGCCGTCCTCGAACGGGAAGAACGCGTCCGAGGCGGCGACCGAGCCGCGGGCCCGCTCCTCGCCATCGGCCAGCGTGTTCGCGCGCTCCACGGCCAGCTTGCAGGAGTCCACGCGGTTGACCTGGCCCATGCCGACGCCGACGGAGGCGCCGTCCTTGGCGAGCAGGATCGCGTTGGACTTGGCGGCGCGGCAGGCCTTCCAGGCGAACGCGAGGTCGGCGAGCACCTCGGCGGAGGCGGGCTCGCCGGCGGCCAGCGTCCAGGCCGACGGGTCGTCCCCGCCACCGTCGACGACGGCGTCCACGTGGTCGCGCTGCTGCATCAGCAGGCCGCCGGACACGGGCCGCATCTCGACCTCGCCCTTGCCGGGCAGGGGGCACACGAGGATGCGGATGTTCTTCTTGCGCGCCAGCACCTCGACGGCGCCGTCCTCGTAGCCGGGGGCCACGATGACCTCGGTGAAGACCTCGGCCACCTGCTCGGCCATGGCGACCGAGACGGGGCGGTTGGCGGCGATGACGCCGCCGAACGCCGAGAGCGAGTCGCAGGCGTGGGCGCGGGCGTGGGCCTGCGCGACGTCGCTGCCCACCGCGATGCCGCACGGGTTGGCGTGCTTGATGATCGCCACGGCCGGCTCGTCGAAGTCACCGGCCGCACGGCGGGCGGCGTCGGCGTCGACGTAGTTGTTGTAGGACATCTCCTTGCCGTGCAGCTGCTCGGCCTGGGCCAGGCCGGCACCCCACGCCGAGGTGTAGAGCGCGGCCGCCTGGTGCGGGTTCTCGCCGTAGCGCAGCGTGGAGGACTTCTCCCAGGTCGCGCCGACGAACGCCGGGAAGCCGGTGCCCTCGGAGGTGTCGGTGAGCACGTTGCCCATCCAGGAGGCGACGGCCACGTCGTAGGCGGCGGTGTGCGCGAACGCCTGGGCGGCCAGCTGCTTGCGCTGGGCGTAGGTGAAGCCGCCGGCCGCGACGGCGGCGAGCGCGTCGTCGTAGGCCTCGGGGCTGGTCACGATGCCCACGCTGGGGTGGTTCTTCGCGGCGGCGCGGACCATGGACGGGCCGCCGATGTCGATCTGCTCCACGCACTCGTCCGGGCCGGCGCCACTGGCGACGGTCTGGGTGAAGGGGTAGAGGTTCACGACCACCAGGTCGAAGGGCTCCACGCCCAGCTCGCCCAGCTGGGCGGCGTGGGCGTCGAGGCGCCGGTCGGCCAGCACGCCGGCGTGCACGCGCGGGTGCAGCGTCTTCACGCGGCCGTCGAGGCACTCGGGGAAGCCGGTCAGGTCCTCCACCTTGGTGACGGGCAGCCCGAGGGACTCGATGAGGCGGGCGGAGCCGCCGGTGGAGACCAGCGCCACGCCGGCGTCCACGAGCCCGCGGACGAGGCCCTTCAGGCCGGTCTTGTCGTAGACCGAGACCAGCGCCCGCTTGATCGGGACGCGGCCGTCGCCGGCGGTGGGGTCGATGGTCAGGACGGGGTCAGACATGCGTCTCTCCTGCGTCGGATGCGAGGAGGAGCACCCAGGCGTTCGATGCTCCCGACGTCACTCCCTGGTGGTGGCCCACCTGCGCCAGTCGTGGTGCGGCCAGCCTACCGGTGCTCAGGCCCCGACGACGACGCGGCGTCCGTCGACGCGGAAGCCCTCGCGGGCCAGGCGGCCGACCTGCTCCACGAGCATGCCCCGCTCGGCGGTCTTGATCCGCTCGTGCAGGCTCTCCACGGTGTCGTCGACCTCGACCCGCACCACGGTCTGCTCCACGATCACGCCGGTGTCCACGCCCTCGTCGACCACGAACAGCGTGCAGCCGGTGACCTTCACGCCGTACTCCAGCGCGTCCGCGGGGCCGTGCATCCCGGGGAAGGACGGCGAGAGCGCCGGGTGGGTGTTGAGCGTGCGACCTCCGAAGGCCGCGAGGAACGCGGGGCCGACCAGCTTCATGAAGCCCGCCAGCACGACGAGGTCCGGCTCGTGCGCGGCGACGGCGGCGGTGAGCGCCTCGTCCCAGGACCCGCGGTCGGGGTGGTCCTTGACCCGCTCCACGAAGGTCGGGACGCCGGCCCGCTCGGCGCGCTCGAGGCCGGCGATGTCCGTCCGGTCGGCGCCCACGGCCACGACGTCGGCGCCGTAGGCCGGGTCGGCGGCCGCGTCCAGCAGTGCCTGGAGGTTGGTCCCCGAGCCGGAGACCAGCACGACGAGACGGGGGCGTGCGGAGGCGTCGTTCACGGGCAGGACTGTAGTTCCAGCCCGCCGCGTCAGCCGCGGCGGCGCTGGAGCAGCAGGGTCACCAGCGCCCCGACCGCGCCGCCCAGCGCGAGGGCGGGCACGGCGTGCGCCAGGACGTCGACGGCCGACGGCCCGACCTCGGCCATGCGGCCGGGGCCCGCGGCGCCACCGGAGAGGGCGGTGACCAGGCCCAGCAGCAGCCCGGCGAGGACCGAGCCCAGCGCGCCGCGCAGGGTGGCGTCCACGACGCCGGGCACCGGGTCGCGGCGCTGGGCCAGCGCGGCACCCGCGCCCGCCACGAGGGGCGCGAGCACGAGCAGCCCGCCCTGCCAGGCGCCGGGGGTGCCGGCGTCCGGGAGGGCGGCGAGCAGGGGGAACATCGGCAGCGCGCCGAGCACGACCGCGGCCGGGCTGACCACCGTGCCGGTGCCGACCACGAAGCCGGGGCCGAGCAGGTAGGCGCTGGCCCACAGCGCCGCGTTCGGCAGCAGCAGGAGGCACACGACCAGGTAGGCGGTGACGTCTCCGGCGTCCACGTGCAGCTGGGAGAGGATGTTGGCGAAGGTGGAGAAGTCGGTCGCCACGGCCAGCAGGACGACGGCGGTGCACAGCGCCAGCCAGAGGCCGAGCACGCGACGGGTGACGCCCACCAGGCCGCGCACGGAGTCGGGCAGCCGGGCGGCCAGCACGGCGGCGCGGCCGGAGCCCACCGCCAGGCCCGGCAGCCCGACGCCGAGGCTGAGCACCAGCGAGACCAGCACGACGCGGCCGGTGTCGGGGTCGGTGTCGGCGGTGGCCGCGACGGTGTCGGTGACCAGCGCGACGAGCAGGTAGCCGAGCGTGAAGCAGCCCGAGGCGACGGCCACGGTCCAGTCGCGCTCGCCGTCGGCCAGGCGGTCGGCGTCCGGGCCGTGGCCGGCCAGGGCCTCGCCGGCGCGCACGGCGCGACGCCACGTCGCCCAGGCGGCCAGCAGGGTGACCGCGAGCGGCACGAGCGTGACGGGGGTGTTCTCGACCTGGACGCCCGATCCGTGGCCCATCAGCCAGCCCAGCGCGCCCACGCGCAGCGCGTCGCGCGGGGCGCCGTGCAGGCCGGCGTCCGCCAGGAACCAGCCGAGGAGGCCCAGCACCAGGCACACGACCAGCGAGAGCCCCGCGGCCCGCACCCCGGCGACGCCCGCGACCAGCGGCAGCGGGCGCTGACGCGCGGGTCGTCCGCCACGTCCGCCACGTCCTGGGCGTCCCGGGCGGCTCGACGCGCCGCGCCCCCGTGCCGCGGCCCCGGACGGGCGGCGCTGGGTGCGGGAGGACAGGGTGGATGTCTCGGGAGGCGTCATGACGCCCCCATGCTCCCTCGGCCGGGGGCCCGGACGGCGACGGCACGCCGGTTCCCGCGTCTCTGGGGGCCGCCCGTAGTCTGGACCGGCCATGACCGACCAGCAGGACTTCGACGACTTCTACGCCGAGGCCCGCGAGCGGCTCCTGCTCCAGGCCTACGCCCTGACGGGGGACCTCAAGGCCTCCCGCAGCGCCGTCCGCGACACGACCGTGCAGGCGTGGCACCACTGGCGCAGGATCACCGCCGACGGTGCGACGCCGGAGTCCTGGGTGCGCCCGCGGGCGTGGGCGCTGGCCCACCGCCGGCAGCGCACGCACGTCTGGCACCGCGAGAAGTCCCTGGACGAGGGGGTGCGCACCACCCTCGAGGCCCTCGCCGGCCTCTCCTGGACCCAGCGCCGGGTGCTGGTGATGAGCCACCTGGCCGGGCTCTCGATCACCGACGCGGCCCGCGAGGTGGGCGTCACCACCGACCAGTTCACCCGCGACCTCCAGCTCGGCACCGCCGCCGTCGCCCTGGCCGCCGACCAGCCGAGCACCCAGGTGCCCGTCATGCTGCGCGGCCTCGTGGCCAGCCTCGACGACGTCCGGTGGATCCGCCCGGCCCGCCTGCGCCGCAGCGGCGCGACCCGGCGCCGTGGCCACCTCGTGGCGGGCGTGGCACTGGTCGTGGCCTCCGTCGCGGTCACCGGCCTCGTCGTCCACGACCCCGAGGGCGCCCGTCCGTCGCTGGACCGCTCCCTGTCCGGCGTCAGCACCGCCGCCCCGCGCTCCGGGGACGCCTCCGCCGCCGCGGGTTCGGCCGACGCCTCGGCCTCCGGCTCGGCGTCGGCCGACCCCGAGCCGGCCGAGCTCGCCGAGGACGCGATGCTCACCGCCGGTCAGCTCCAGGGCACCCTCACCGGCCGCGGCTGGAAGGTGCTGGAGACCGACCACAACGTCGACGGCGACGGCCTCGTCCTCTCCTGCCAGCAGGTGCGCTACGCCGACACCGAGGTCGAGGACGCCCTCGTCCGCACCTTCCGCTCCGCCCCGGCGCGGGGCACCGTGCGCACCACCACGCAGATGACGGAGCAGTCCGCGGACGCGGCCGTGGCGGCCGACTCCTTCGAGACCTGGTCGGAGTGGCTCTCCGGCTGCACCGACGCCCGGACCCAGCTGATGGCCGTCCGGGAGGTCTCCGGGGTGGGCAACGAGGCGCTCCAGGTCGTGCTGCGCGACTGGGGCGGCGTCTCCACCACGGTGCTGGGCGTCGCGCGCACCGGCCGCTACCTCACCGTGGTGGCCACCCAGCGCGACGGCGAGACGGTGGAGGACGTCCCCGCAGGGGCCCGCGTCCTCGCCTCGGCCGTCGACGACGTCTGCGACCTCGACGGCGGTGGCGCGTGCAGCGAGAAGGTCTCGGCCGCGGCCGCCGACCCGGTGCCGGTCGCCGACGTGCCCACGATGATCGTGGACGCCGACCTCCCGCCGGTGGCCAAGGTCCGCTTCGACTGGGTCGGCTCCGACACCGACCGCCGGGTGAGCGTCAACGACGCCTCCACGCGCTGCGACGCCACGTCCTTCTCCGGCCGGTTCCGCGGTGCCCGGTTCACCCGCAACGCCACGCGCACCTTCCTCATCCCCGACGCCTCCCGCCTGCCCGTCGAGTTCGGGCTCACCGAGACCGTCGGCGAGCTGCCCGTGGGCCGCGCCGAGGCGCTGGTGGACCGCATCCGCTCGCAGATGTCCTCCTGCGAGGAGCGGGACCCCGGCACCGAGGTGACGCTGCTGCGCGAGCGCGTCACCGGCCAGGGTCGGCGCGGCGAGGAGGTCTCCGTGTGGCGCGTCTCGGTGGAGGTGACCGCGCGCCGCACCATCGTCTACGACATGGCCGTCGTGCGGCACGGCGGCGCGGTGGCCCAGGTCGGCTTCGTCGCGGCGGGCGAGCGCACCGTCACCCAGGGCTCGTTCCTCGCGCTCGCCGAGCGGGCGCTCTCCCGGCTGCGCGCCGGCGTCCGCGCCCGCTGAGGGATTTCCTCCTCGCCCACGCAACCGGCTACGCCCCTGCGGCGTAGTACTCGGTGAGACCCTCGCTCGGAGGGCTATCGGGACCACCGGGCCGCCCCGTCAGTGCGGCCCGCAGCAGAGGACGTGAGATGGACGAGGTCGAGTTCGACGACTTCTACGCCGCCTCCTACGCCCGCGTCGTCGGTCAGGTGCACGCCATGATCGGCAGCCGCGACGAGGCCGAGGAGTGCGTGCAGGAGGCGTTCGCCCGGGCCTGGGCGCACCGTCGGCGGCTCAGCGCCGCCGAGCACCCCGAGGCGTGGGTGCGCACCACCGCCCACCGCCTGGCCGTGAGCCGCTGGCGACGGGTGGTGCGCGGACGCCGGCCCGCCGACCGGGCCGTCGCCACCCCGGTGACCGCTCCCCCGCCCGACGAGCGGCGCGTGGCGCTGCTCGCGGCCCTGGCGCGGCTGCCCGAGGACCAGCGCCGCGCCCTGGTGCTGCACCACCTGGCCGACCTGCCCGTGCGCGAGGTCGCCCGCGAGGTCGGCGCCCCCGAGGGCACCGTCAAGGCCCGGCTCAGCCGTGGTCGCACCGCCCTGGCGGCCCTGCTCGCCGACGAGCCCGACACCCAGCACGAAGGAGCGAACCGTGGCTGACCACTGCACGGACGACCTGTTCGACCTGCTCCGCGAGGACCCGTCGACCGTCCGCACCCCCGCCCCCGCCGACGTCCGCCGCCGCGGCGACGTGCTGCGCCGGCGCCGCACCGCGGTCGCCGTGAGCGGCACCGTGGCGGCCGTCGTCCTCGCCGTGGGCGTGCCGTTCGCGCTCGCCGGCGGCACCCCGCGTGCCGCACAGACCCCGATCGCGGTCTCCCCCACGGCCGCCTCGGGCACGTCCGAGCAGGCAGACGTCATCCCGCCCGGCTTCCCCCTCACCGAGGGCATGCCCGACGAGACCGACGGCGGCACCCTGACCGTCGGGGCAGTGGGGGCCGCCGAGCGGCTCGGCTACGAGATCGACGCCTGCGAACCCTCCAGCCTCCTGGACGGGGCCTCCGACTCGCGCCTGGCCACCTACACCGACCCCAGCGAGGGCGGGGTCCAGCGGCTCCTGGCCGTCTACGCCGACGAGGACGCCGCGGCACGTGCCGCGGACAACGAGACCGACCGGGTCTACGGCTGCGTGGAGTCGCTGACCGGTGACGCCGACGACGCCCGCGTCGACGACCCGACGCTGACGCAGCGGTTCCTGGCCGACTCCCGGGTCGACGAGGTCTGGACCCTGGTCGAGCCGATGGACGGCGGCGAGGGCTACGTCGTCGTGCTCGTCCGCTCGGGGCGGGCCCTGCTGCTCGACGCCCGGTACACCCAGGGCACCGGCAACGCCGGCGTCCCGGCGGGCCTGGCGTCCATCCAGCTCGCTCAGCTGCCCCTCGAGCCGCTGTTCGAGGTCGGGGGTGGCCGGGAGGACGCCGACACCGACTCCACCTCCTCCCCCTCGAGGTCGGCGTCGGCGGGGCCCCAGGTGGACCTGACCGTCGGCGGCTACCGATCCGTCCCGCGCGGCCAGCGGATCGGCTGGTACTACTGCGACCAGGGTGTGCCGGTCGACGGCACGCGGACGGAGCACGCCCGCACCGGAGACCCCGGCGACGGGACGCAGCGCCTGCTGCTGACCTACGCCGACGAGGCCGCCGCGACCGCGGCCGTGGCGGCCGCTGCCGACCTGGCCGACGCCTGCGCCGCCGAGGGCTTCACCGGGGGCGGCGGCGAGACCGCCGACGCGCGGACCGAGGTGGTCGGCTCCGGCGGTGACCTGACCACCGTCACCCGGACCGCCGACGGCGCCGACGACTTCTCCTACCTCGTCGTCCAGCGGGTCGACCAGGTCGGCGAGCAGGTGCTGGTCACGCTCGCGCAGACCTGGGGGGAGTCGTCGGCGGCGAAGACCGACGAGACGCTCGCCGCTGCCGAGGCAGCCGCCCGCCCCGTCCTCGACCAGCTGTCCTGACCCCCTCTCTCCCATCCCCCCCGCCGAGTCGGCAGCACCTTTCAGGGTCTCTCAGGGGCAGGACGCAGAACGGCCCCCGGAGCGGTGCTCCGGGGGCCGTGCGGTGCTGCTGGGGACCAGCAGGCTCAGAGAGCCTTCATGATCTCCCGCATGAGCTCGGCGGTCTCGGACGGCGTCTTGCCGACCTTCACGCCGACGGCCTCGAGGGCCTCCTTCTTCGCCTGCGCGGTGCCGGCGGAGCCGGACACGATCGCACCGGCGTGGCCCATCGTCTTGCCCTCGGGGGCGGTGAAGCCCGCGACGTAGCCGACGACCGGCTTGGTGACGTTGTCCTTGATGAAGGCGGCGGCACGCTCCTCGGCGTCACCACCGATCTCACCGATCATGACGATGGCCTTGGTCTCCGGGTCGGCCTCGAACGCGGCGAGCGCGTCGATGTGGGTGGTGCCGATGATCGGGTCACCACCGATGCCGATGGCGGTGGAGAAGCCGAAGTCCTTCAGCTCGTACATCATCTGGTAGGTCAGGGTGCCCGACTTCGAGACGAGGCCGATCGGACCCTTGCCCGCGATGGTGTGCGGCGTGATGCCGGCCAGGGACTCCTCCGGCGTGATGATGCCGGGGCAGTTCGGGCCGATCATCCGGGTGCCGGCGTGGTTCGCCTCGGACTGGAGGTAGCTCCAGACCTCGGCGGTGTCCTGCACCGGGACGCCCTCGGTGATGACCACGAGCAGGCCGATGCCGGCGTCGATGGCCTCGATGCAGGCGGCCTTGGTGAAGGCCGGCGGCACGAAGACGACCGACACGTCGGCGCCGGTCTCCTTCATGGCCTCCTCGACCGTGCCGAACACGGGCTGCGTGGTGCCGTTGAGCTCGACGGTGGTGCCGGCCTTGCGGGCGTTGACGCCACCGACGATGTTCGAGCCGGCCTGCAGCATCAGGGTGGTGTGCTTGGAGCCCATGCCACCGGTGATGCCCTGGACGATGATCTTGCTGTCGGCGTTGAGGTAGATGCTCACTGTTCTCTGCTCTCTATCTCTCTCAGGCGTTCGCCAGCTCGGCGGCCTTGTCGGCCGCACCGTCCATGGTGCCGACGAGGGTGACCAGCGGGTGCGCCAGCTCGTCGAGGATCGCGCGGCCCTTGTCGACGTTGTTGCCGTCGAGGCGGACCACGAGCGGCTTGGTGGCCGCGTCGCCGAGGATCTCCAGCGCGCCCTTGATGCCGTTGGCGACCTCGTCGCAGGCGGTGATGCCGCCGAAGACGTTGACGAACACGCTCTTGACCTGCGGGTCGTTGAGGATGACGTCGAGGCCGTTGGCCATCACCTGGGCGTTGGCGCCGCCACCGATGTCGAGGAAGTTGGCGGGCTTGACGCCGCCGTGGGCCTCGCCGGCGTAGGCGACCACGTCGAGGGTGCTCATGACGAGACCCGCGCCGTTGCCGATGATGCCGACCTGGCCGTCGAGCTTGACGTAGTTCAGGCCGAGGTCCTTGGCCTTCGCCTCGAGCGGGTCGGCCTCCTCCCGGATCACGAACTCCTCGTGGTGCGGGTGGCGGAACTCCGAGGCGTTGTCGTCGAGCGACACCTTGCCGTCGAGGGCCTCCAGCTTGTCGTCCGCGAGGCGGGCGAGCGGGTTGACCTCGACGAGGGTGGCGTCCTCCTCGACGAAGGTCGTGTAGAGCGCCTGGATCATCGTCACGGCCTGCTCGAAGACGGGCTCCGGGAAGGCGGCCTCGGTCGCGATCTCGCGGGCCTTGGCCTCGTCGACGCCCGTGCCCGGGTCGACCGGGATCTGCTTGACGGCGTCGGGGTTGGTCTTGGCGACCTCCTCGATCTCCACGCCGCCCTCGACCGAGGCGATGCACAGGTACTGGCGGTTCGCGCGGTCGAGCAGGAAGGAGAAGTAGTACTCCTCCACCGGCGGGGTCGCCGGCGTCACGAGGACGCGGTTGACCGTGAGGCCCTTGATCTCCATGCCGAGGATGTCGGAGGCGTACTCGAACGCCTCGTCCGCGGTCTTGGCGAGCTTCACGCCGCCCGCCTTGCCGCGGCCGCCGGCCTTGACCTGGGCCTTGATGACGGTCACACCACCGATCTCCTCGGCAGCGGCCTTGGCCGCCTCGGCGGTCTCCACGACCTTGCCGAGCGTCGTGGTGACACCGTGCTTGGCGAAGAGCTCCTTCGCCTGGTACTCCATCAGATCCACTGATCCACCGTCTTCTCGTCTTGGCAGCCTTCTGGGAGCGGCCGCCTCGTCGTCATCGTTGACGCCGCGACGTCGCCTGACGGGGTGGACCCGGTGACGGGCCCGCGCCAGGCGGCGGGCGATGTCGTTCGCCCGCGACGATAGACCGGGGTGTCCGACGCCACGAGACCGCCCCGAGTGACGTGACCCACGTCACCGTGTCGTTCCAGCCGCGTGACGGGCTTGTGAAAATCGGCACGAGAGTGCGCCCAGCCATCGACAAGCCTGGGTAAAGACTGGTCCCCACAGTTCCCGCACGTGTGGGCCCATCCGTTATGGTCGGCGAGGCCGTCACCCACTCGGGTGCTCGGCACACAGGGGCACACCCACCCCCCTCCTTGCACCGCACCAGCCAACCGACACCCCGGGGAGCACGCAGCAGATGGGCCAGCACCGACCGGAAGGTTCCACCGCCGGAACCCCCGTCGAGCCCACCTCAGCGACCTCGACCCCCTACGTCGGACGGCGGCGTGCCGCCGCACCTGCCGCGGAGCCCGCGGCCCCGGCAGCCCCCTACGTCGGGCGCCGGCGCGCGGCAGCACCCGCGCCCGCAGCCCCGGCGGCACCCGCCCCGCAGGAGGCCGCACGCTCCTACGTCGGTCGTCGCCGACTGGCGCAGGACGCCCCCGCCACGAGCCCCGCGGCCCTGCCGGTCGTGCGCAGCGAGGTCGCCCTCCTCGAGGTCGACGCCGCGACGGTCCCCGCGACCGCGCCCACCACGCAGGAGATCGCCGCGATCGTGGACGGTCCCGCACCGGCCACCACCGTCGGCACCAGCATCGACACCGGCACTGGCACGGGCACCTCGTCCCTGGACACCGGCGTCATCGCCGCCGTGCTGGCCGACCTCGAGCCGCGCGACCACTCGACCTCGTTCGCCGCCGAGGAGACCGAGATCCTCCCGCTGCTGCGCGCGGCCGAGCCCGGCCGCCGGCGAGCCGCCCGCGGCCGCAAGCCGCGCACCCGCCTGCCCGGCGTCCCGCTCGTGGCCGGCCTGGCCACGCTCGCGGTCACCGTCGGCGGCGTCGTGTGGTCCGGCCAGTCCGACGTCGTCCCGGACACCAGCGCCCCCGACAGCGTCACCGCGCTGGTCGGCAACACCGGCACCGTCGTGGGCAACGACCGTGACGTCGTCTCCCGCAGCACCGACCGGGCGGCCACGTCGCTCGGCGAGGCCGTCGGCCTCACCGACGCCGACGCGGACGCCACCACGGACGAGGACTCCGAGGCCGTGACCGAGGCTGCCGCCGAGCGCGCCGAGGCCCTCCAGTCGATCGACGACCAGGCCAGCGAGCGGTCCGAGGACCTGGCCAACATGTGGATACTGCCCGTCTCGGGCTACCGGCTCACCGCCCGCTTCGGCGAGTACGGCCTCTGGGCCAGCTACCACACGGGCCTCGACTTCGCCGCCGACGCCGGCACGCCGATCTACGCGGTCGCCTCCGGCACCGTCACCTTCGCCGGCTACGACGGCGCCTACGGCTACAAGACCGTCGTGACGCTCGAGGACGGCACCGAGATCTGGTACGCCCACCAGACCACGCAGTACGTGACCGTCGGCCAGGTCGTCACCGCCGGCGACACCATCGGCACCATCGGGTCCACCGGCAACGTGACCGGCCCCCATCTCCACCTCGAGGTCCGCCCCGGTGGCGGCGACCCGGTGGACCCCTACGCCGCGCTCGTCGAGCACGGCATCACGCCCTGACGTCTCCTCGCCCACCGGCACCTCGGTGTCGGCGCACGTCCTGCGCACGTGCGGGATGTCTCGAGCCGCACGTCGCGACCTCGTCCCTCGGTCGCGGTGCTCCCTCGACCTTGTTCGGTGTCGTGGCCCCTCGTTCCTCGGGGCCACGACCTCACAACTTCTGGACGGGGGCGTAGCGCAGGAGGAGCCGCTTGACGCCGGCGGAGCCGAAGTCGATGGACGCCACGGACTTGTCGCCCTGACCCTCGACGGAGACGACCGTGCCGAGGCCGAAGGAGTCGTGGGTGACCCGGTCGCCCGGGTCGAGGTTCGGCACGACCTTGGCCGCCTTGGCCTTGCCTGCCGCGTCCGCCCGGGCCGCGGCTGCGGAGAAGTTGCGGCGGCCGGCCGCCGTCGGGGAGCCGAACGAGCCCGAGGACTCCCCCGAGCCGTAGGTCCGCCCCTGGCTGCCCCACTGGCTCGACAGGTCCGGCCGCGACCACGCGGCCTGGGCCGCCTCGGTGCGGCGCCAGTCGACGAGATCGACGGGCAGCTCGTCGAGGAAGCGGGACGCCGGGTTGTGCGCCGGGGCCCCCCACGCGGAGCGGACCATCGCCCGCGAGAGGAACAGCCGCTGCCGGGCGCGGGTGATCCCGACGTAGGCCAGCCGCCGCTCCTCCTCCAGCTCGGGCTGGTCGCCCAGGGCCCGGGAGTGCGGGAAGACGCCGTCCTCCATGCCGGTGAGGAACACGACGGGGAACTCCAGCCCCTTGGCCGTGTGCAGCGTCATCAGGGTGACGACGCCGTCCCCGTTCTCCTCGTCGTCGGGGATCTGGTCCGCGTCCGCCACCAGGGCCACCCGCTCGAGGAAGTCCCCGAGCCCGGGTGCCACGGTGCCCGCGTCGACGTCGGCGGGGTCCGCCGAGGGGCCGGCCTGCGGGTCCTCCGAGAACTCCCGGGCCACGGCCACGAGCTCGGCCAGGTTCTCCAGCCGGGTGGCGTCCTGCGGGTCCTCGGACTCCTCCAGCGCCACCAGGTAGCCGGAGCGGTCCAGGGTGGTCTCGAGGATGACGTCGGCCCGCTCGCCGGCCGCGACCATCTGCCCCAGCTCGAGCAGCAGGTCGGTGAAGGTGCGGATGCACGACAGCGAGCGGGTCGCCAGGCCCGGGGCCACCTCGGCGCGCTGCAGCGCCTGCCAGAAGGTGATCGACTCCCGCTCGGCGTAGGCGTTGACGCAGGCCACGGCACGGTCACCGATGCCGCGCTTGGGGGTGTTGAGGATGCGGCGCAGGGAGACCTGGTCCTCCGGGTTGGCCAGGACCCGCAGGTAGGCCAGGGCGTCGCGCACCTCGCGCCGCTCGTAGAAGCGCACGCCGCCGACGACCTTGTAGGGCTGGCCGGTGCGGATGAACGTCTCCTCGAAGATCCGCGACTGGGCGTTGGTGCGGTAGAACACCGCGACGTCGCCCGGGCGGCCGCCGGCGTCGGTGAGCGCGTCGATCTCGGAGGAGACGAAGCGTGCCTCGTCCCGCTCGTCGTCGGCGACGTAGCCGACGATCTTCTCCCCCGCGCCCGCGTCCGACCACAGGCGCTTCTCCTTGCGGCCCTTGTTGTGGCCGATGACCGCGTTGGCCGCGGTGAGGATCGTCTGGGTGGAGCGGTAGTTCTGCTCGAGCAGGATCGACGTCGCGTCGGGGAAGTCCTGCTCGAAGTCGAGGATGTTGCGGATGTTGGCGCCGCGGAAGGCGTAGATCGACTGGTCGGCGTCACCCACGACCATCAGCTCGGCGGGCGGCACGCGCTCCGCGGACGCCTCGGCCCCGGCGTCCCCGCCCGCGAGGGTGCCGGCGTCGAACGGGTCCGCGCACAGCTGGTGCACGAGCGCGTACTGCGCGTGGTTGGTGTCCTGGTACTCGTCGACCAGCACGTGCCGGAACCGGCGGCGGTACGTCTCGCGGACCTCCGGGTTCGACTGGAGCAGGTGCACCGTCGTCATGATCAGGTCGTCGAAGTCGAGCGCGTTCGCCTCGCGCAACCGCCGCTGGTACAGCGTGTACGCGGCCGCATAGGTCTCCTCGAGCTTGTTGGACGCCTCCGCCGTCGCGGCCTCGGCGTCCTTCAGCTCGTTCTTGTGGTCGCTGACCCAGTTCAGCAGCGCGTTGGGCTGGTAGCGCTTGGGGTCGAGGTCCAGGTCGTTGCAGACCAGCGTCATGAGGCGCTTCTGGTCCTGCGCGTCGTAGATGGAGAAGTTCGACTTCAGACCGGTGCGCTCGACCTCCTTGCGCAGGATGCGCACGCACGCGGAGTGGAAGGTCGAGACCCACATGATGCGGGCGCGCTTGCCCACGAGGTCCTCCACCCGCTCCTTCATCTCGGCCGCGGCCTTGTTGGTGAAGGTGATGGCCAGGATCGAGCCGGGGTGGGCACGCCGCTCCTGGATCAGCCAGGCGATCCGCCGGGTCAGCACCCGGGTCTTGCCCGACCCGGCACCCGCCACCACCAGCAGCGGCGCGCCCTCGTGGACGACGGCTGCCGCCTGCGGCTCGTTGAGGCCCTCGAGCAGCTGCTCGCGGGTCGGCCCGCGGCGCTCGGTGCGGGCCGGCGCGGCCGGGGTCAGGTGGTCGAACCCGGGCAGCATGCCACCCAGGTCGGCGCTGGCGGAGGGGCTGAAGTCGGTGTCGCTCATGCTGCCTCCAGCCTACGGCGCGCCGCCGGCCGCGGCCGAGTCGTCTCCACAGCCCCGGCCCCGGCCCCGGCCCCGGCCCCGGCAGCAGCACCTCAGGAGCGAGGCTCGACCTCCAGCACCACCTCGGGCGCCAGCCGGTAGGGCCCGCTGAGCACGAGGGCACCCAGGACGCGGCGCAGCCGCGAGACCTCGGCGCGCACGGTCACCAGGTGCTCGGCGTCCCCGTGCAGCGCGCGGCTCAGGCCGGCCGCGTCGGTGCCGGCGGACCCGGCCGCGGCGAGCGCCCGCACGATCTCGGCGTGCCGCGGCGTCAGCTGCACCCGCCAGGGCGCCCCGCCCCCGCCGTCCGCCACCTCGAGGACGGCGGGCGGGCCGGCCAGGAGCCGGGCGCGCAGCGGTCGGGCGGACGCCGCCGTGGCCGCCGGGCGCACCAGCCACCCGTCGCCGGGGCGGTCGCCGAGCGGCTCGGCCAGGCAGACCCCGAGGCCGGGCACGGCCAGCGGCCGCCCCGCCGAGGGTGCCTCCAGCCGCGGCCCGGCGGCGACCCCGACCCGGTGCGCCACCCAGCCCTCGTCGTCCACCACGAGCAACGGTCCGCTGCCGCCGACGACGTGCTCGGTGCGACGCCGCAGCCGCTCGAGGTCCTCGTGGTGGCGCCGCCACAGCCCGGCCTCGCCCAGGCGCACCGCCGAGGCCACCAGCCCGCCGATCGCCGGGTGCAGGGTCAGGGCCGGGCCGCTGACGTCCACGACCCCCAGCAGCGACCCGTCGCGCGGGTCGTGGACCGGGGCGGCCGTGCAGTACCAGGGGTGCTGCTGGGCCTCGAAGTGCTCGGCCGAGAACAGCTGCACGGGCGCCGCCTCGGCGATGGCGGTGCCGATCGCGTTGGTGCCGACCTGCCGCTCCGTCCAGGTCGCCCCCTCGGCAAAACCCAGGTCGTCGGCCTTGCGGCGGACGCCGGCGGCGCCGTCGCGCCACAGCACCACGCCGTCGGCGTCGGTGATCACCACGAGGAAGTGCGAGGCGTCCGCGACGCTGCCCAGGACGAGGCGCAGCTCGTCGACCACGAGGGAGAGCCGGCTCGCGCGCCGGGCCTCCTCGACCGCGGCCGGGCCGAGCGGGTCGCGGGCGTTGTCGCCGTCCGGGTCCAGGCCCACGTCCAGGACGCGCCGCCAGGAGCGGGCCACCAGGGCCCGGGGCCGCGACGGAGCGCGTCCGCCACCGAGCACCGCGTCGCGGATGCGGCGCAGCTCGCGGGCGCGCACGCCGAGGTCGGTGCCGGGCGCGACGGCCTCGAACCGCGGGTCGGACGCGGGAGACCGGGTGGGCATGCGGTGAGCGTAGAGCGGCATCGTGACGCACGCCACAGGAGAACCGCCCCGCGGAGCCTGCAACACGACGCAACGGTTCCGCGACCGGCACGCCCCGGAGTGTGCTGCCGGTCACACCGAGCAGGGCAGCCCGGTGAGCGAAGGGAGCACCCATGACCGAGATCCTCGACAGACCCGCCGGCACCGCGGCGGCGCCCACCCCGAGCGAGCGGGCCACCCGCTGGCTGGGCGACTTCGAGGCGGCGCTCGCCGCCCGCGACGTCCGGGCCGCGGCCGGCATGTTCGCCACCACCAGCTTCTGGCGCGACCTCGTCGCGTTCTCGTGGAACCTCACCACCGTCGAGGACCGCGCCGGGGTCGCCGACCTCCTGGAGCACACCCTGGAGCGGGTCGACCCGCACGGCCTCGTCCTCGAGGAGGAGGCCAGCGAGGACGGCGGCGTCGTGACCGCCTGGTTCGGGCTCACCACGTCCGTGGGCCGGTGCCGCGGCCTGCTGCGGCTGCGCGAGGAGGACGGCACCGACCGCGCATGGACCATGCTCACCACGATGTACGAGCTCGTCGGGCACGAGGAGCCGCGCGGCACCCGCCGCCCGATGGGGGCGGAGCACGGCGCCCGGCGCGACCGCTCGTCCTGGCTGGAGCGGCGCGAGGCCGAGGACGCCGCCCTGGGCCGCACCGAGCAGCCCTACGTCCTCGTCGTCGGGGGCGGGCAGGGCGGCATCGCCCTGGGCGCGCGCCTGCGCCAGCTCGGCGTGCCGGCCCTGGTGATCGACAAGCACGCCCGGCCCGGCGACCAGTGGCGCAGCAGGTACAAGTCCCTGTGCCTGCACGACCCCGTCTGGTACGACCACCTGCCGTACCTGAAGTTCCCGGACAACTGGCCCGTCTTCGCCCCCAAGGACAAGGTGGGCGACTGGCTGGAGATGTACACCCGGGTCATGGAGGTGCCGTACTGGTCCTCCACGGTCGCGACGTCGGCGTCCTTCTCGGAGGAGACCGGGCAGTGGACGGTCGAGGTCGAGCGGGACGGGGAGGCGCTGACGCTGCGCCCCACCCAGCTGGTGATGGCCACCGGGATGTCGGGCAAGCCGAACCTCCCGTCCTTCCCGGGCATGGAGGTCTTCCGCGGCGACCAGCACCACTCCTCGGCCCACCCCGGCCCCGACGCCTACGCGGGCAAGCGAGCCGTCGTCATCGGCTCGAACAACTCGGCCTTCGACATCTGCGGGGCCCTGTGGGAGCACGGCGCCGACGTGACGATGGTGCAGCGTTCCTCCACGCACATCGTCAAGAGCGCCTCCCTCATGGAGCACGGCCTGGGCGACCTCTACTCCGAGCGGGCGCTCGCGGCCGGCATGACCACGGAGAAGGCCGACCTGGTCTTCGCCTCCCTGCCGTACCGGATCATGCACGAGTTCCAGATCCCCGCCTACGAGAAGATGGCCTAGGTCGACGCCGACTTCTACGCCCGGCTCGAGGCGGCGGGCTTCGACCTCGACTGGGGCGACGACGGGTCGGGACTGTTCATGAAGTACCTGCGCCGTGGCTCGGGCTACTACATCGACGTCGGTGCCGCCGAGCTGGTCGCGGACGGCGAGGTGCACCTCGCGCACGGGCAGGTCGACCACCTCACCGAGGACGCGGTGGTGCTCGCCGACGGCACCGAGCTGCCGCCGACCTCGTCGTGTACGCCACCGGCTACGGCTCCATGAACGGCTGGTGCGCCGACCTGATCAGCCAGGAGGTCGCCGACCGGGTCGGCAAGGTGTGGGGCCTCGGCTCGGAGACCACCAAGGACCCCGGCCCGTGGGAGGGCGAGCAGCGCAACATGTGGAAGCCGACCCAGCAGCAGAATCTGTGGTTCCACGGCGGCAACCTGCACCAGTCGCGGCACTACTCCCTCTACCTGGCGCTCCAGCTCAAGGCCCGCCACGAGGGCATCGAGACGCCGGTCTACCGGCTCCAGGAGGTGCACCACCGGTCCTGACCCAGCATGCAGCAGCGCGCACGACAGCGCCCCACGACCCAGGACGGGTCGTGGGGCGCTGTGCGTGCGGCGTGGGCGGGTCGCCTCAGACGGTGCTGCCGCCCAGCCGCAGGAACTCCAGGTGCCGCTCGTACTGGTCGAGCACGTCGTCGATGAGCTGCACGCGGCTGTAGCCCATCACGTCGTAGCCCTGCCCGCCCTCGCGCAGGTGCACCTCGAGGCGGAAGTACCAGTCGTCGCCGCGCGACATCCGGCCGCCGTAGCTCGGGGTGGCGGCGCGGGTGCGCTGGAGCCGGTAGACGAAGGGACGCTCCCCCACGCCGGCACGCAGGACGACGGCGGGCTCGGCGACCCCCTCGTCGGCCGACTCCGTGCCCGGCTCGGGCTCGGCGACCACGGACTCCACGACGACCTCGACGCCCTGCTCGCGCAGCTCGCCCGCCACGTCCTCGAGGGCCGGGACGGCGGTCTCGGAGAGGTAGGTGTCCGCGCGGCGCTGGTCGGGGAAGTCCATGGACCGGCGCAGGCGCGACTGCCAGGAGCCGCGCTCGCGCTCGCTCGGGGTGCTGCGGCCCGAGAGCACGCCGGGCATGGCGCCGCGGCGGCTGTCGGCGAGGTGCCCCTCGGCCGAGAGCGCCTTCCACAGGCCCCACATGACGCCGATCATCACGAACGCGAACGGCAGGCCGATGATCACCGTGGCGTACTGCAGGGCGTAGATGTTGCCCGCCGCCAGGATGGCCAGCGTCAGCGCGCCGGTGGCGACCGCCCAGAAGATCCGCAGCGAGGGGCCGGCGTCGTGGTTGGCGCTCTTGAGGCGGCTCGACAGGTTCGCCATCACCAGGGCGCCGGAGTCGGCGGAGGTGACGTAGAACAGCAGGCCGATGAGGATGAACGCGCCGGCGACGAACGTGAAGCCGGGGTACTGCTGGAGCAGCGACCACAGGGCGGTGTCGGGGCCACTGGCGTCGTTGACCACGTCCGCCAGGTCGGTGTTGCCGCTGCGCAGCTCGTCGAGGGCGGCGTTGCCGAAGATCCCGATCCACATGACGATGTAGCTGAACGGGATGATCATCGTGCCGGCCACGAACTGGCGGATGGTGCGGCCGCGGGAGATGCGGGCCAGGAACATGCCGACGAAGGCCGCCCAGGCGATCCACCAGGCCCAGAAGAACAGGGTCCAGTAGCTCATCCAGTCACCGGTGTCGGTGTAGGCGAACGTCCGGTTCGTCATGCCCGGGAACATCGTCACGTAGTCGCCCACGTTCTGCACCAGCGAGTTGAGCAGGTGCGCCGTGCGGCCGGTGACGAGCACGTAGGCGGCCAGCACGATGGCCAGCAGCACGTTGAACTGCGAGATGAGCTTGATGCCGCGGTCCACGCCGGTCACCGCGGAGAGCGTGGCGATGGCGATGGCCAGCACGACCAGGCCGATCTGCACGGGCAGGCCGACGGAGAGGCCGAAGACGATCTCCAGGCCCACGTTGAGGCTGACGACGCCGATGCCCAGCGAGGTGGCGACGCCGAAGATGGTGCCGAGGATGGCGGCGGTGTCGGCGGTCGTGCCGATGGGGCCGTTCACCTTCTTGCCGAAGATCGGGTACAGCGCCGAGCGCACCGCCAGCGGCAGGCCCTGCCGGTAGGCGAAGTAGGCCAGCGCCATGCCCATCAGCGAGTACATGCCCCAGCCCGAGAGGCCGTAGTGGAACAACGTCCACACGGTGCCCTCGCGGGCGGCCTCGGTGGTGCCGCCCTCGATGGCCGGCGGGTTGAGGTACTGGAAGGCCGGCTCGTAGACGGCGTAGAAGATCAGGTCGGTGCCGATGCCGGCGGCGAACAGCATCGCGGCCCAGGCGCCCGTGGAGAACTCCGGCCGGGAGTGCTCGGGGCCGAGCCGGACCCGCCCGAACCGGGAGAAGCCCAGGCCCAGCACGAAGAGCAGCACGCTGGTGGTCAGCGCGACGTAGTACCAGCCGAACCAGGTCGACACCCAGCCGACCACGGACTCCAGGGTCGAGTAGGCGTGGTCGGGCCAGGCCACGCACCACACCGTCACGGCGAGGGTGATCGCCGCGGCGGTGAGGAACACGGGCTTGTCGAGGGTCCAGTCCTTCTGGTCCTCCGGTGGCCCGGCCGCGTCGGCGGACGGGGTGGGCGGGGTGTCGATGGCGGTCACGAGTACCTCCTGCTGGTCGTGGGGAGGGCGGGCGTGCGGCTCAGCGGCCGGCGCGGACGGTGCCGGGGGCCGCGGCGTTGCGGGGGTCGCCCTCCGGGTAGAGCGGCATGCCCGTGCCGTGCCGGTAGAACGGCGCGTCGAGGGCGGGCAGCGGCGTGTTCCCGGCGATCAGGTCGGCGGCCTTCTCGGCCAGCATCATCACGGGGGCGTAGATGTTGCCGTTGGTCACGTAGGGCATCACCGAGGCGTCCACGACGCGCAGGCCCTCGACGCCGTGCACCTTCATCGAGGACGGGTCGACGACCGCGTCCTCGCCGGTGCCCATCTTGGCGGTGCACGAGGGGTGCAGAGCCGTCTCGGCGTCCTTCGCCACCCAGTCCAGGATCTCCTGGTCGGTCTCGACCGACGGGCCGGGCGAGATCTCTCCGGCCGAGAACGGCGCGAAGGCCGGGGCCTCGAGGATCTCGCGGGCCTTGCGGATCATCTCGATCCACTCGCGCCGGTCGTTCTCGGTCGAGAGGTAGTTGAACTGCATGGCCGGGTGCTCGTACGGGTCGGTGCTGCGGATCTTCAGCCAGCCGCGCACGTCGGAGTACATGGGCCCGATGTGCACCTGGTAGCCGTGCTCCGCGGCCGGCTGCGAGCCGTCGTAGCGGATCGCGATCGGCAGGAAGTGGAACATCAGGTTCGGGTAGGCCACGTCGTCGTTGGAGCGGATGAAGCCGCCCGCCTCGAAGTGGTTGGAGGCGCCGACGCCGCTGCGCCCGAAGAGCCACTCGGCCCCGATGCGCGGCTTGTGCCGGTGCTTGAGCCAGGGGGCGATGGAGACGGGCTGCTTCGCCGCGTGCTGGATGTAGACCTCGAGGTGGTCCTGCAGGTTGGCGCCGACGCCGGGCAGGTCGGCGACGACGTCGATGCCGAGGCTGCGCAGGTGGTCGGCCGGGCCGATGCCTGCCAGCTGCATCGTCTGCGGGGTGTTGATGGCGCCGCCGCAGAGGATGACCTCGCCGGCCTCGACGGTGCTCGAGCGGCCCTTGCGGGTGCCGCGGGTGTACTCGACGCCGGTGACGCGGTTGCCCTGGGTGCGCAGCCCCGTGACCATCGCCAGGGTGCGCACGGTCAGGTTCTTCCGCGAGCGCACGGGGTGCAGGTAGGCGCGGGCCGCGGAGAGCCGGCGGCCGCGGTGCACGTTGCGGTCGAACCGGGCGAAGCCCTCCTGGCGGTAGCCGTTGACGTCGTCGGTCAGCGGGTGACCGGCCTGCTGGGCGGCCTCGAAGAACGCGTTGAAGAGCGGGGACGTGGCGGGGCCCTGCTCGAGCACCAGCGGCCCGGACCCGCCGCGCCAGGCGTCCGCGCCGACGCTGCCGTCGGCGAGCATCCGGGTCTCCATGCGCTTGAAGTACGGCAGCACGTGGGAGTAGTCCCAGTGCTCCATGCCGGGGTCGCCGGCCCAGCGCTCGTAGTCCATCGGGTTGCCGCGCTGGAAGATCATCCCGTTGATCGAGGACGACCCGCCGAGCACCTTGCCGCGGGCGTGGTAGACGCGACGGCCGTTCATGTGCGGCTCGGGCTCGGACTCGTACTTCCAGTCGTAGAGCTTGTTGCCGATCGGGTAGGGCAGCGCCGCCGGCATGTGGATGAAGGGGTCCAGCCGGAAGTCGCTGCGGCCCGCCTCGAGCACCAGGACGCTGGTGCCGGGGTCGGCCGAGAGGCGGTTGGCCAGGGCCGAGCCCGCCGAGCCACCCCCGACGATCACGTAGTCGTACTTCTCGCTCACTGCCCGTCCTCCGTCCGGTCGGTGAACCAGCCCGCACGGGCCGGTCGCGTGTTGTGCCAGATGTGCTTGGTCTCGCGGTACTCCTCGAGCCCGGCGAGGCCGAGCTCGCGGCCGGTGCCGCTCTGCTTGAAGCCGCCCCACTCCGCCTGGGCGACGTAGGGGTGGTAGTCGTTGATCCAGACGGTGCCGTGGCGCAGCCGCTGGGCGACGCGCTCGGCGCGGCCGCCGTCCGCGCTCCACACGGCGCCGGCCAGGCCGTAGATGGTGTCGTTGGCTATCGCCACGGCGGCGTCCTCGGCCTCCTCGCGGGTCTCGCCGGAGAAGGTCTCGACGGTGAGCACCGGCCCGAAGGACTCCTCCTGCACGCAGGTCATCGCCGAGGAGCAGGCGTCGAGGATGGTGGGCGGGAAGTAGAACCCGTCGTCCCAGGCGCCGCCGGTGGGGCGCTCGCCGCCGGTGCGCAGCACCGCCCCCTCGGCCACCGCGGCGGCCACGTAGGCCTCGACCTTCTCGCGGTGCGCGGCGGAGATGAGCGGGCCGGTCTCGGCGTCGTCGTCGAAGGGGCCGCCGAGGCGGATGCCCTCGGCCCGGCGCACGAGGGTGTCGACGACCTGGTCGTGGATGCTCTCCTCCACCACCAGCCGGGCGCCCGCGGAGCAGACCTGGCCGGAGTCGAGGAACACGGCCGTGAGCGCGTTGTCGATCGCGGCGTCGAGGTCGGCGTCGGCGAAGACGACGTTGGGGTTCTTGCCTCCCAGCTCCAGGGCGACCTTCTTCACGGTCGGCGCGGCCGAGGCCATGATCCGCCGGCCGGTGACGATGCCGCCGGTGAAGGAGACCAGGTCGACGGCCGGGTGCTCGGTCAGCGTGGGGCCGACGCGGTCGCCGGCGCCGGTGACCAGGTTGGCCACGCCCTCGGGCAGGCCGAGGTCGGCCAGGGTGCGAAGCAGCCACATCGACGTGGACGGGGTGATCTCGCTGGGCTTGAGCACGAACGTGCAGCCGGCGGCCAGCGCGGGGGCCACCTTCCAGGACGTCTGGAGCAGCGGGTAGTTCCAGGGGGTGATGAGCGAGCACACGCCGATCGGCTCGTGCACGACCCGGCTGGAGACGTCCGGGACGCCGGGGTCGACGACGCGGCCGGCCTCGGCCTGGGCCAGGGAGGCGAAGTGCCGGAACACGGTGACGATGTCGTCGACGTCGATCTGCGACTCCACGAACCGCTTGCCGGTGTCGAGGGACTCCAGGCGGGCGACCTCGTCCTTCTCGGCCTCGAGCCGGTCGGCGAGGCGGTGCAGGAGGGCGGCGCGCTCGGGGGCCGGCGTCCGGGGCCAGGGGCCCTCGTCGAACGCACGGCGGGCGGCCAGGACCGCGGCCTCGGCGTCCGCGGCACCTCCCTCGGCGACGGTGACGACGTGACTGCCGTCGGCGGGACAGCGGATCTCCCGCGTCTCGCCGTCGGCGGCCGCGCGCCACGTGCCGTCGATGTGGAGGCTGGGGGTGGGCTGGGTGCTGGTGGACATGGCTCGCGCGGTCTCCTCCGGGTCTGGGACGGGCGGGTCTCGGGCTGGCGGGCTGCCGGCCGGCGGGCTGCTGGCCGGCGTGTCGGTGGTGGGGCGCCGCCCCCGACGGGCGCGCCGCGGCACCCCGCCACCGCGGGCGCGGTCGGGCGTGGCGTCGAGGGGGATCGACGAGGACGTGGTGACGACGGCGTTCCGAGAGGGGCCGGTCTCCCGGCCGGACGCGGTCTCACCCCTGCCTCCACGGTTACCGCCTGAGGGCAGGCTGAAACACCGGTGCCGGGTTTCTTTACCCGGCGCGGCGCTTGTGCGACACCCGTCGTCGCAGGTCAGGCGCCTGCCAAGAGGTTCCGGACGCAGCGACGCCGGGCCGCCCGGGGAGGCGACCCGGCGTCGCCGGGGGTACGTGTCAGCGCGGGTGCGTCACCAGAAGACGGCGACGCAGACGTTGAGGATCGTGAGGCCGAGCAGCCCGACCCACAGGCCCTGCGGGATCGACGGCTTCCTCATGTTCGCCATCACCAGCACGAGGAGCACGAGGCCGACGACGAGCTTCACGCCGATCTTGGCGTGGTTGACCGGGTCGTCACCCGCCTCCAGCACGCCGACGAGGCCCAGGCCCATGACGAACGCGGTGCCGATGCCGTCGCGCATCGCGGCGTTGACCTTCTTCTCGGGGTCGCGGGCCTGCACGAGCAGCCCGCCGAAGAGCGCGGCCCAGCCGAGCAGGTGAAGGACGAGCAGGGCGTGCCGCAGGATCTCCATGCGCTCAGCGTAGGGGGCTCAGAGGAGCCGTCGGTCGCTGGCCCACCGGGTCAGCTCGTGGCGCGAGGAGAGCTGGAGCTTGCGCAGGACGCTGGACATGTGGGTCTCCACGGTCTTCACCGAGATGAACAGCTCCGAGGCGACCTCCTTGTAGGCGTAGCCGCGGGCGATCAGCCGCATCACCTCGCGCTCGCGCTCGGTGAGCCGGTCGAGGTCGGTGTCGATCTGCGCGACCTCGAAGGTGCCCGAGAACGCGTCGAGCACGAAGCCCGCCAGCCGGGGCGAGAACACGGCGTCGCCGTCGCGCACGCGGCGGATCGCGTCGACCAGCTCGGCACCGGTGATCGTCTTGGTGACGTAGCCGCGGGCCCCGCCACGGATCGTGCCGATGACGTCCTCGGCGGCGTCGCTGACGCTGAGCGCGAGGAACCGGGCCTCGGTGCGCGCACGCCGCATCACCTCCGCTCCCCCGCCGCCGGGCAGGTGCACGTCCAGCAGGACGACGTCGGGCTGGTGGGCCTCCACGGCCGCCACCGCCTCGTCCACGTCGGCGGCCTCCGCGACCACCTCCACCACGCCCGCGCCGGCGTGGCCGAGCTCGGCGCGCACGCCGGCGCGGAACATGGCGTGGTCGTCCACCACGACCACGCGGGCCGGGCCGGTGCCGGGGGTGGGGGTGCTGCTCATCGGTCGTCTCCTGGGGCGGGGTCGGGCAGGGGCAGGTACAGCCGGATCTCGGTGCCCTCGCCGGGGGCGGTGCGGACGACGGCGCGGCCGCCGTGCCGGGCCATCCGCTCGTGCACGGAGCGACGCAGGCCCAGCCGGTCCTCGGCGACCGCGTCGGGGTCGAACCCGGCACCGCGGTCGCGGACGTCGACCTCGACCTCGCGCGCCCCGACCTCGGCGTAGACGTCGACCCGGTCGACGCCGGCGTGCTTCGCGGCGTTCACCACCGCCTCGCCGGCCGCGGCCACGACGGGCCGCAGCCCCTCGGACCAGGGGGCGTCCCCGACGACGACCACCTCGACGGTCACCGGGAAGCGTCCCTCGGTGTCGGCAGCCAGGGCGCGCAGCGCGCCGGCCAGCGTCTCGGCACCCGTCTCGTCCTGGGCGTAGAGCCAGGAGCGCAGGTCCCGCTCCTGGGCGCGGGCGAGCCGGGCGACGGTGGCGGGGTCGTCCGCGGAGCGCTGGATCAGCGCCAGGGTCTGGAGCACGGAGTCGTGCAGGTGGGCGGCCATGTCGGCGCGCTCCTGGCTGCGCACGCGCTCCTCGCGCTCGGCGCCGAGGTCGCTGGCCAGGCGGTGCACCCACGGCCCGACAACCACGGCGATGCCGGCGACGCCGAGGCCCGCGGCGAGCGCCAGGTCCCACGCGCCGGCCAGGGAGCCGTCGCTGAGCACGAACCACCCCAGCGCCGCGAGCACCAGCAGCAGGCCGGCGGCGACCCGGGCGTAGGCGGCCCAGCCGCCGTTGCCGAAGACCATCCGGACGGGGTCCAGCCCCGAGCGGGGGTCGAGCCACCGCTCGCGCTGCGCCTCGTCGGCCTGACGCCAGAGCAGGGCGACGCCGACGACCGCGACGGCCAGCGGCCAGAACACCGCGGCCCGGCCGAGCACCGCCTCGAGCAGGAGCAGCACGCCGACGCCGAGCGCGGCCAGCGCGACGAGCGGGCCGACGTCCGCCATCCGTCGTCCGGCGCCCTGGCGGCGGCCGGTGCGCTCGTGCCCGGCGAGCCCGGGGGCCAGCGCCGCCTCGCGCGCGGGCGGGAGGAAGAGCCACAGGCCGGCGTAGAGCGCGACCCCGAGGCCGCCGAGCACCGCGGCGACGAGGAACGCGACCCGCACGGTCAGCACGCCCAGCCCCAGGTGGTGGGCCAGGCCGGCGGCCACGCCGCCGAGCACCGGCGCCTCGGTGTCGCGGTAGGCGCGGCGGGGGGCGGCCCACGGACCGGGCGCAGGACCGGGCGCAGGACCGGGCACAGGACCGGGCGCGGCGCCGGGCGGGGGTGGCTGCTCCGCCGGTGCCGCGGGTCGGGGCTCGGTGCTCGTCATGGTGCTCCCACTCTCCCACCAGCCGGGCGCGCGCGGGACCGGTGAGGCCCCTGGTCCTGCCCGCCCGGGACTCAGGGTCATCACGGAGACGAGGGGCGACCCCCTCCACCGCCGAGGGGCGACCCCGGGGCCCGGGCCGGAGGTCCTCGGGGTCGAGGACGGTGCCGGACCAGGGTCGTCCCCGATGGTGGTGGGGTCGCCGGCGCTGGAGAGTGGAGCCATGGACACCACCAGCCCCGACGCCTCGGGCAGCGACGCCCGCGGCGAGTCCGCGCCCGGCCCGGCCGCCCCCGGCCCGGGCCCGCAGGACGGCGGACCGCGCGTCACCGGCGCCCAGGTCCGCGACCTGCGCCGCCTGCGCCGCTCCACCTCCGACAAGACCGTCGCCGGCGTGGCCGGCGGACTGGCCCGCCACCTCGACGTCGACCCGGTCATCCTCCGCGTCGGGTTCGTCGTGCTCGCGTTCTTCGGCGGCGCCGGGCTCCTGCTGTACCTGGCCGGCTGGCTGCTGCTGCCCACCGACGACGGCCGTCCCGCGACCCTGCGGCTGGACGACCGGAGCCGCACCGTGGCGCTCACCCTGGCCCTCGCCGTGGCCGCGCTGGCCCTCGTGGCCGACCTGGTCGACACGAGCGTCGGGGTCTTCGACATCCCCTGGGGCCTGGTCCTGCTCGCCGCCCTGGTGGTGTGGCTGGTGACGCGCCGCTCGGGGGACCAGCCCCCGCAGACCCCGCCGTACCACCAGCCCCCGCACCCCCAGTCCTCGCACCCCCAGGCGGGCCCTCAGCAGCCCGGGACGGCGTACGCCGTCGGGACGACGGGCCCCGCGACGGGCCCCGCGACCGGGCCGGTGACCTCGCCCGCGGCCGAGGGCGTGGCCTACCGCCCCTTCCAGCCACCCCTGCCCCCGCGGGACCCGCGCAAGCGCGGCCCGCTCCTCTTCGGCCCCACCCTGGCGCTGCTGCTGCTCGCCTGGGGCGTCCTCGGTGTCGTGGACGTCGCCGGCCTCGACGTGCCGGGCTCGGCGTACCCGGCCCTCGGCGTGGTCGTGGCGGCCGTGGTGCTCCTCGTGGGTGCCTTCTGGGGTCGGGCGGGCGGCGTCATCGCCCTGGGCCTGCTGCTCGCCGTCGCGACGCTGGTCAGCGGCGCGGTGGAGCGGATCGAGGCGCCGAGCACGCTGGTGGCGCCGCTCAGCGCGGCCGAGCTGCAGGACTCCTACTCGGAGGATGTCGGTCAGGTCGAGATCGATCTGACGGGGCTCCCGGCTACCGAGCTGGCGGCCCTGGACGGCCGCACCCTCGACCTGGAGCTCGGGGTCGGCGAGCTGGTCGTCGTCGTCCCCGAGGGCCTGGCAGTCGACGTCACCGGCACGGTCAACGGCGCCGGGGAGATGCAGCTGCTCACCTTCTCCCGGGAAGGCTTCGGCGGCGAGGACCCCATGATCGCCCGGGTCTACGACCCCGAGGGCGACGGCACCGCAGAGCAGCTCCCGCCGGCCCGCACCACGTCCATGACCGAGCCCGAGGCCCCGCTGCTCACGATCGACGCGAGCGTCGAGCTGGGCCGGATCGAGGTGACCACCCGATGAGCACGCAAACCGTCCCCGACCTGCGCGAGCCGCAGGAGCCCAGCGGCGGCACCCACCCCGTCAACGTCACGCACCTGGTCATGAGCGTCGTGCTCCTCGGCCTCGCCGCCACCTGGGCCCTCGTCCAGGCCGACGTCGTCGAGCGCGGCGACCTGCGCTGGCTGCTGCCCCTGCCGTGGGTCCTGGCCGGCGTGGCCGGTCTCCTCACCGCCGTGCTCGGCGGACGACGGCGGCGCGAGCGCGCCGAGGAGGCCCACCGCGAGGCCTACCGCCACTGGCTCGAGGAGGAGGACCTCCGCCACCGCCGGCAGGCGTGGGAGGAGTACCAGGCCCAGCAGCCCACCCAGCAGACCGCCGCCCCCGACGAGACCCGCCCGCTGAGCGTCTGGGACCACCCGGACGAGGCGCCGCCGGGCACCACCGACGAGACCACCGATGAGACAGGAGAAGGACGATGAGGAAGCTGTACCGCTCGCAGGAGGACAAGATCGCTGGAGGCGTCTGCGGCGGCCTGGCCGAGCACCTGGACGTGGACGCCAACCTGGTACGCCTGGCCGTCGTGGCCGGCACCGTGCTCGGCGCCGGCGTCCTCGTCGTGGTCTACGTGGCCGCCTGGCTGCTGGTGCCGCAGGCCCCCGCCACCCTCGGCTGGGCCGGGGCCACCGACACCCCGCCGGCCCCGGCCGCCACGGAGAAGTCGGAGAAGTCGGGGCAGACCGGGGAGACCGGGCAGCCCGTCGCTGCCGGCGCTCAGCCCGCCAGCGACTCCTGAACGTCGGCGTCCCGGGCCGCGAGGCACACGTCCGGGGCGTCGGTGATGAGGGCGTCGACGCCGTACTCCAGCAGCCGCTGCGCGTAGCCGGCCAGGTCACCCTGGCCGGCTGCGTCGTCCGGACGTCGGAAGGCGGCGGGCAGGAAGCGGTTCTCCGGGCGCAGCGTCCAGGTGTGGACCGTGAGCCACTCGCGGTGCGCGTGCCGCACGAAGTCGGTGGGGACGACGGCGGCGCTGCCGTCGGGGCCCACCACCTCGTCCACGAGCCAGGTGTGCCGGGGGCCGACGCCGTCGGCGTACCGCTCGATCAGCGCGAGGCCGGCCGGGGTGCCCAGGTCGGCGAAGGTGCGGGGGTCCCCCGCCGCCTCGAGGTCGGCCGGGCGCAGGTGCGGCTCGTCGAGCAGCTGCACCAGCGGCACCCGGGTCAGGGGCGCGAGCCGCTGGAGGATCGTCGGCTCGAAGGACATGATCGTGACGCGTGAGCGGGCGTGGTCGAGGCCGAAACGGGCCAGGGAGTCCAGCAGCGGCTCCTCGATGGGCAGCCCCCGGGAGGCGAAGTAGGCGGCGTCCTTGATCTCCAGCCGCACGCCCACCGTGCGGCCGCGGGCCGCGGTCTCCCGGGCGACGAGGCTGAGGACCTCGTCCAGGGTCGGGACGCCGAACGCCCCGTCGTGCTCGGCGGAGACCGGGCGCACGTCCGCGAACCGCTCGACGGCCCCGAGCGTGCGGATCTCCGCCAGCGTCAGCTGGTCGGCGAACCAGGACTCCACCGGCTCCCCGTCGATCACCCGGACGCTGCGTCGGTCGGCCAGTGCGGGGCGGGAGGCGACGTCGGTGGAGAAGGCGAGGTCCGGCTCGTGCCGGGCGAGGAGGACACCGTCAGCACTGACCACCAGGTCGAGCTCGATGTCGTCGGCGCCCTGGGCGATGGCGAGCCGGTAGGACTCCAGCGTGTGCTCGGGCCGGTAGCCGCTCGCCCCACGGTGCCCGACAACGGCCGGGGTCACGGCGAGGGAGCCGGTGCGGTGGAGCGGGTGACGCGCGCGGAGCTTCTCAGTCACGCCACCCAACGTGCGCGGGGACCCTGACAGCGCGACGACAGCGAGGTGAACGCGAGGTGAGAGGTGGACGGCGGGCGTGCGCGCTGCCTCACACGCCCCGCCGGCCGACATCTCCCTCACCGGGGCCTGCCTCACCGGCGCTCGCGCAGGATGGGGGCGTGACCGACCCGCTCGACGCCCTCCCCGCCCTGGCCGACCACCCGGCCCTGCTGGCCCTCGACCCGGTGCCCGCCCTCGAGCGCCCCGACCTCCTGGCCGACCCCGTCACCGCCGCCCTGCGCGGGTGGGCGGACGCCGGCCGCGCGCTGGTCGTCGGCATCGACCCCGACCTCGCGGACACAGCGGCGCTCAACGCCGCCCTCGGCCTGCCGGACGCCGCCGGCGCGAACTGCGTGGTGGTCGCGGGGCGACGGGCCGGGGAGGAACGGGTCGCGGCGTGCGTGGTGCGCGCCGACACCCGGGCGGACGTCAACGGGGCGGTCAAGCGGCTGCTCGACGTGCGCAAGTGCTCGTTCCTGGCGCACGAGCGGGCTGTGGCGGAGTCCGGCATGGAGCATGGCGGCATCACCCCGCTCGGTCTGCCGTCCGGCTGGCCCGTGCTGGTCGACGCCGCCGTCGCGCAGGCGCCGCTGGTGGTGCTGGGCTCGGGCCTGCGGCGCTCGAAGGTGCTGCTGCCCGGCGACCTGGTGCGGACGCTGCCGGGCGCGCAGGAGGTCGAGGCGCTGGCGCGCCCGGTGGGCTGAGCGCCGCTCGCGGCCCTCCCGAGCGGAACCGTGACAGTGCTACTGTCACGGTTGCGGGTGACGCGCGCCACGTCGGGCGCGCCGGCCCCGCCTCGTCCGGCCACGGCGTCGGGCGACGCCCAGTCCCACCCCCGGCCCCACCCGCCCAGCGAGCCACAGCGAGGTCACCCGTGAAGCTGTCCATGCCCCTCATGTACGCCGGCAACCCGCGCGAGGCGGCCGACCAGGTCGCCGCGCTGGAGAAGGCAGGCCTCGACACCGTGTGGGTGGCCGAGGCCTACGGCTTCGACTCCCCCACGCTGATGGGCTACCTGGCCGCCAAGACCGACACGATCGAGATCGCCTCGGGCATCCTCAACGTCTACTCCCGCACCCCGGGCGCCCTGCTGCAGACGGCCGCCGGCCTGGACAACGTCTCCGGCGGGCGCGCCGTGCTCGGCCTCGGCGCGAGCGGCCCGCAGGTCATCGAGGGCTTCCACGGGATGCCCTACGACAAGCCGCTGGGCCGCACCCGCGAGGTGATCCGCCTCGTGCGCTCGGGGCTGCGCCGCGAGCCGCTGACCAGCGAGGGCATCTTCAGCCTGCCGCTGCCCGCCGACCAGGGCCTGGGGCTGGGCAAGCCGCTGAAGATCCTCACCCGGCCCGAGCGCGACACGATCCCGATCTACGTCGCCGCGCTGGGCGAGAAGAACGTCGCGATGACCGCCGAGGTCGCCGACGGCTGGTTGCCCTTCCTCTTCCTGCCCGAGAAGGCGGACGAGGTCTGGGGCGCCGCCCTCGCGAAGGGCGCCGCCAAGCGGGACGCCTCGCTGGCCCCGCTCGAGATCAGCACCGGCGGCATGGTCTGCATCGGCGACGACGTGCAGCCCATGCTCGACCTCGCCCGCCCCATGTACGCGCTCTACGTCGGCGGCATGGGCGCGCGGGGCAAGAACTTCTACTTCGACCTCGCCTGCTCCTACGGCTTCGAGGAGGAGGCCACCAAGATCCAGGAGCTGTACCTGGCCGGGCACAAGAAGGACGCCGAGGCCGCCGTGCCGACCGCCTGGCTGGAGGCCGGCAACCTGGTCGGCCCCGAGGGCTACGTGAAGGACCGGATCGAGGCGTTCCGCGCCGCCGGCGTCACCAACCTCCAGGTCATGCCGGCCACGCAGGACCCGGCCGCGACCATCGCCCAGCTCAAGGAGTGGGTGGCCTGAGCGGCACCCCTCCAGCACGACCCCAGCACGACCCCGGCACGACGCCCCGGCACGACGCCCCGGCACGACGCCCCGGCACGACGCCGGACGGCGACGAGGGCCGGGCCGGCAGGTCTCCCTGCCGACCCGGCCCTCGTCGTCGTTGTCGTGCTCGTGCCGGGGACCGGTGCGCGTCGCTAGCCGCGCCCGGAGCTGGTGCGTGCCTTGCGGGAGACCGAGTCGATGGCCACCGCCAGCAGCAGCACGGCACCGGTGACGATGAAGCGGACCGAGGAGTCCACGTTCATCAGGTTCAGCCCCGACTGGATCGACTGGAGCACCACGATGCCGAGCATCGCCGACCAGGCCGAGCCGCGGCCGCCGAAGAGGCTGGTGCCACCGATGACCGCCGCCGCGATGGCGGTGAGGTTGGTGTCGGTGGTGCCGGAGCTCTGCGAGACGCTCGTGAGCTGGCCCGCGATCAGGATGCCGCCGAGCGCCGCGAAGGTGGAGCAGAGCGCGAACACGGAGACGTAGATCGCCGGCACCCGGATGCCGGAGCGGCGGGCCGCCTCCTCGTTGCCGCCCACGGCGAACACGTGCCGGCCCCAGGTGGTGCGCCGCAGCGCGAGGTCCACGAGGAAGACCAGCAGCGCGAAGAGCACCGGCAGGTACGACCAGCCGCGGTCGATGCCGAGGTAGTAGGTGAGGTAGCCCAGCCCCACGAGGAGCAGGCCGGCCTTCACCAGCACCAGGGGCAGGGACGGCGGGGTGAGGCCCGCGGCCCGCCGACGCCGGATGGTCAGCAGGTTGCTGACCACGTAGGCGACCACGATCACCACGAGCAGGACGTAGGCCTGTCCGTCGGAGAGGAACTTCTCGCGGGCGAAGCTGCGCAGCGCCGAGTCCTGCGGGAGCACCACGGTGCCCTTGTCCCCCAGGACGAACAGCAGCGCGCCCTGGAAGGCGAGCAGGCCGGCCAGCGAGAACACGAAGCTCGGCACGCCGATCCACGTGTACAGCAGCGCGTAGAGGCAGCCGATCGCGGTGCCGACGAGGATGCCGACGAGCAGCGCCGGCAGCAGGTCCCAGCCACGGGAGTCCATCAGGACGGCCATGGAGGCGGCCGCGAAGCCGGAGACGGAGCCCACCGAGAGGTCGATCTCGCCCAGCAGCAGGACCAGCACGATGCCCAGCGAGATGACGCCCACGGGGGCGGCGAACTGGGTGATCGACACCAGGTTGCGCGAGGAGAGGAACGTCGGCTCGTTGAGCTGGAAGACGATCGCGATCACGATCAGGCCCACGATCACCGGGAGCATGCCCAGCTCGCCACCGCGCACGCGGTTGACGAAGCCGGACAGGACGCCCCCGATGCCCTGGCTCTGGATCAGCCGCTCGTCGGAGGCGTCCGCGGCCACGGACGAGGCGGTGGGCTCGGTCGGTGCCTGGCTCATGCCGGGCCTCCCTTCGAACCGTCGGCGGCGCCGGTGCGCGCCGCGCGAGCGGTGACGACGTTGTCCGAGGCGCCCGTGATGGCCGCGACCAGCTCGGCGGTGCTCGTCTCCTTGGTGACGAACTCCGCGGCGTTGCGGCCCAGCCGCAGCACCGCGATGCGGTCCGAGACGGCCTGGACGTCGGCCATGTTGTGGCTGATGAGGATGACCCCGAGACCGTTCTCGCGCAGCCGCTCGACGAGGTTGAGCACCTCGGCGGTCTGGGCCACGCCCAGGGCCGCGGTCGGCTCGTCCAGCATGACCACCTTGGGGTTGCCGATGAGCGAGCGGGCGATCGCGACCGTCTGGCGCTGACCGCCCGAGAGCCCGGCGATCGGGATGCGCACCGAGGGGATCTTGGCGGAGAGGGTGCGCAGCAGGCGCCACGACTCCTTCTCCATCTCGACCTCGTCGATGAGACCCCCGCGGCGCTTCTCCTGACCGAGGAACAGGTTGGCCACCACGTCCAGGTTGTCGCACAGGGCGAGGTCCTGGAAGACGGTGGCGATGCCCAGGGCCTGCGCCTCGCTCGGGCCACCCACGGTGACCTTGCGGCCGGCGAAGGTGATGTCGCCCTCGTCGGGCTGGTAGACGCCGGAGATGACCTTGACGAGGGTCGACTTGCCCGCGCCGTTGTCGCCCACCAGCGCGACGACCTCGCCGGCCGCCACGTCCAGGTGGACGTCCGTCAGCGCCTGGACGGCGCCGAACCTCTTGTTGATGCCGGTGAGGGAGAGCACGCTCTCCCTCACCGGCGCAGCAGCGGTGGTCATCAGGAGATGCCAGCCGCCTCACACGCGGCGGCGTAGTCGCCGGTGCAGATGTCGGAGGCGGAGTAGAAGCCGTCGGCGATGATCGTGTCGGCCACGTTGTCCTGGGTCACCGCGATGGGCGTGAAGATGAACGACGCCACGTCGTTGTAGGTCGACTGGTCGACCCCGGTGTCGGTGGTGTCCGGGACGTCCGCGCCGGTGGCTAGGTCGACCGCGATCTCGGCGGCGGTCTCCGCCTCGATCGGGATCGGCTTGTAGATGGTCATGGCCTGCTCGCCCGCGAGGATGCGCTGGATCGCGGCGATCTCGGCGTCCTGGCCGGTGATCGGGGGCAGCGCGTCGCGGGCCACGCCCGAGCCGGTGAAGGCCGCGACGACGCCGCCGGCCTGGCCGTCGTTGGCGGCGTAGACGCCGGCGACCTCGGAGGGGTCGTACTTGCTCAGCTGGTCGGTGGTCCACTGCTGGGCGTTCTCGGGGCTCCAGTCGGGGTTGTCGTACTCCTCGAGGATGGTCACCCCCGAGGTGGAGTCGAGCACCGAGTGGGCACCGGCCTTGAACTGCGCGGCGTTCGGGTCGGACGGGGCACCGTTGAGCATGAGGATGTCGCCGGAGCCGCCCATGGCGTCGACGAGGGCCTCGGCCTGCATCTTGCCGACGGTCTCGTTGTCGAAGGACATGTAGTAGTCCGCGCCCTCGATGAACCGGTCGTAGGCGATGACCGGGACGTCCTGGCCCTGGGCCTCGGAGACCATCCCGGTGGCACCGGCGCCGTTGACGGGGTCGAGGACGATCACGGAGGCGCCGGCGTTCAGCGCGGTGGTGAGCTGCTGCTGCTGCTTCGACTCGTCCTGGTCGGCGTTGTAGTAGTCGACGGTGCAGTCGGAGCAGAGGTCGGCCACGGCCGCCTCGAAGAGCGGCTTGTCGAAGGCCTCGTAGCGAGTGGTCTTCGACTCGGGCAGCAGGAGCGCGATGGTGGCGCCGGACGCCGAGTCGGAGCCGGAGCCCGAGTCGGTGGTGGCCTCGTTGGCGCCGCAGGCGGCGAAGGTGCTGGCGCCGAGCGCCACGGTCGCCCCGATGAGGGCGAGACGGGAAAGACGACTGGTCAAGGCAGAGAACTCCTTCGTGTGACGGGCACCACGACCCGGCGCCCAGGAGGAGTGTTGGCCGTCACATCGATATTCGTCAAGACGTGAACGCATAACGACCTTGCTACCGCTCTCTCGGCGACTAACGTTCAGGTGTTGAACGTTGCGGCTTGCTTGAAGGAGAGACGTGCGTCACAGTTCGCTCATGGTTCAGGCTCCTGGTTCCCCGTCCTCCCTGCGGACGGCGAACCGACGTCGCGTGCTCGACGTCCTGCGTCGGCTGGCGGTGGACGACGACGCGGTCGCGGACGGCAGCGCGTCCGCCGAGGACGCACCGGTGCCGCCCACTGCCTTCTCCCAGGCGAGCCTGGCCCGCGAGACCGGGCTGGCGCCGGCGACAGTCTCCAACATCGTCCGCGACCTCACCGCCGCCGGCGTGCTGGAGACCCTGGCCGGCGGTGGGCGTCGCGGGTCCGTCGTCCGTCTCTCCCCCACGGCCGGGTACGTGGCCGGGGTCGACTTCGGCCACGAGCACGTGGCCGTCGCGGTCGGCGACCTCTCCGGGAGGCTCCTGGTCTCCGAGCGGGTGGCCCTCGCGCCCGAGCCCGACCACGGCCGCGCGCTCGCGGCGGCGCGGTCGACGCTGGAGGCGCTGCTCGGCCAGGTGCCGCAGGCCCCGCTGCGCCACGTCACGCTGGGCCTGGCCGCGCCCATCCAGGGCCAGAGCGTCGGGTCGGCCAACATCTTCCCGGGCTGGGAGGGCGTGGACGCGCTCGCGGCCGCCCGGGCGGCGTTCTCGGTGCCCGTGACCCTGGAGAACGACGCCAACCTGGGCGCGCTCGCCGAGCACCGGCTCGGGGTCGCCCGAGGGCTGCACAGCTCGTTCTTCGTCAAGATCAGCCACGGCGTCGGCGGCGGGCTGATCGTCGCCGACCAGCTCTTCCGCGGCGCCAGCGGCAGCGCCGGCGAGATCGGCCACCTCACGCTGGACGAGCAGGGCCCGCTGTGCCGCTGCGGCAGCCGCGGCTGCCTGGAGGCCTACGCCTCGATCCAGACCGTCCAGCAGATGATGGCCGGCCAGCTCCCGGACGCCGGGTTCCCCCAGATCGTCAGCGCCGCCGAGGAGGGCTCGGTCGCCGCCCGACGCGCGATCGAGGACGCCGGCCTGCACCTCGGCTGGGCCCTGGCGAGCATCGTCAACCTCTTCAACCCCGCCATCGTGGTGATCGGCGGGCGCATGGGGCAGGCCGGCGAGCTGGTCCTGGAGAGCGCGCGGATCGGCCTGCGTCGGCACGCGCTGGACGCCGTCGCGCTCACCCCCGTCGCCGTCGGGTCGCTCGGCGAGCGCGCCAGCCTGCTGGGCAGCCTGCTGGTGGCGGCCGAGCAGGTGGACCTGGCCGAGGTGGTCTGAGGCTCCCGGGTCCGGCCCGGGTCCGGCCCGACGATCAGGCCCAGCGATCAGGCCCAGCGATCAAGCCCAGGGCTCCACGGCGGCCTTGAGCGCGAGGTAGGCCTCCCGGACGGCGGGGGTCGGCTCTGCCTCGAGCACCTGCAGCCCGGGCATCGGCCACGACGGCGGCTCGTCCGCGCCCGACAGCGCCCAGGCGGCCTGGCGCGCGGCGCCCAGGGCCACGTACTCCCCCGGCGGCGGCAGCTCGACCGGGCGACCGAGGACGGCGGGGAGGATCTGCTGCAGCGCGGGGCTGCGGGTCGCGCCACCGACGAGCGGCACCCTGCCGGCGTCCCGACCGCTCAGGGCCGACAGCTGCTCCACGCCGTCCGCGAGGCTGCAGGCGAGCGCCTCGAAGGCGGCGCGTGCCAGGTCGGCGCGGGTGGTGGTGGAGCGCAGGCCCGTCCACGTCCCGACGGCGTCGGGGCGGTTCGGTGAGCGCTCACCGCCGTAGTAGGGCGAGAGCACGACGCCGTTCGCCCCCGGCGGGGCCTGGAGCGCGAGGTCGGCCAGCGCGTGCACGTCGACCCCCAGCCAGACGGCCTGGAGGTCGAGGATGCGCGCGGCGTTGATCGTGGTGACCATCGGCAGGAAGCCACCGGCCGCGTCGGCGAAGCCGGTCACGGTGCCGGTGGGGTCGGCGATCGGCGAGGAGCTGATCGTCGAGGCCACGCCGGAGGTGCCGACGGAGAGCAGCACGTCGCCGGTGGCCAGCGACAGCCCGAGCGCCGCACCGGCGTTGTCCCCGGTACCCGCGGCCAGCACCTGCCCCGCGGCGGTGCGACCGGCCACCTGGCCGGGCCCGACGACCCGGGGCAGGGCGACCTCGTGGCCCAGCGCGGCAGCGGCCAGGTCCGGGCGCCAGCGGCCCTCGGCGGTGGCGAAGTAGCCGGTGCCCGAGGCGTCGCCGGCGTCGGTGAACGGCTCGGTGCCGGACGCGGCCAGGTGCGCGGAGAGGTAGTCGTGCGGCAGCAGCACCGAGGCGGTGCGCGCGGCGTTCTCGGGCTCGTGGTCGCGCATCCAGCGCAGCTTCGAGGCGGTGATCGAGGCGACCATCACCGAGCCGGTGACCTGCGCGCACGCCGCGGGGCCGCCCATCTCGGCGATCAGGTCCACCGCGGACGAGGCGGAGCGGGTGTCGTTCCACAGCAGCGCGTCGCGCACCGGCTCGCCGGCGGCGTCCAGCGCCACCATGCCGTGCTGCTGCCCCGCCACCGCCACGGCCTCGGCGCGCTCGAGCAGCCCGGCGGAGGCCTCGTCGAAGGCGGCCAGCCAGGCCCGCGGGTCCACCTCGGTGCCCGGGGGGTGCGGTGCCGACCGCTGCTCGAGCACGGTGCCGTCGTCCGCGTCGACGAGGACGACCTTGGTCGACTGGGTGCTGGAGTCGACTCCCATCACGATGGCCACGCGCGCCAGTCAACCCGGCGGTGTGACCTCGGTCAACGTGAGGTCGAGGCGGGCGCGTGATGTCGGCCACCCGCACACCGACCATGCCCGAACGGGCGCTCGCGGGCGCTTGGGTGGCACCGCGACGATGGGGCGCATGCCGGATCTCGTCGACGCCCTGGTCGCCGCTCTCGTCTTCGCCCTCCTCGGGCTCGCCGTCATCATCGGCGCCCGGGTCGTGCTCACGGTCGCCGGGAGGAGGTGGAAGCCCGCCACCTGGCTCGCCGACGCGTGCCGCAAGCCGTTCCGGGTCATGGTCGTGGTGCTGAGCGTGACCGGGTGGGTGCACTCGATCACCCCGCGCGACGACTCGGACTGGTGGTGGACCTTCGCCCAGCTGGCGCTGCGGATCGTCTCGATCGGCGTCGGCGCCTGGCTGCTGACCAGCGTGCTGCTCTTCCTCGAGGACCTCACGCTCGGCCGGGCCCGCACGGACGTGAAGGACAACCGGGTGGCCCGCCGCGTCCGCACCCAGATCCTGCTGATCCGTCGCCTCACCGTCGCGGTGGTGGTGATCATCGCGGTCGGCGCGATCCTGCTCAGCTTCCCGGGCGTCCGCGCGCTGGGGGCCTCGGTGCTGGCCTCGGCCGGCCTCATCTCGGTGGTCGCGGCCCTGGCCGCGCAGTCGACGCTGGCCAACGTCTTCGCCGGCATCCAGCTCGCCTTCAACGACGCGATCAAGGTCGACGACGCGGTGATCGTGGAGAACGAGTGGGGCTGGATCGAGGAGATCACGCTCTCCTACGTGGTCGTGCGGATCTGGGACGAGCGGCGGCTGATCCTGCCGTCCACGTACTTCATCTCCAACCCGTTCCAGAACTGGACCAGGAAGTCCTCGGAGCTCATGGGCACCGTCGAGTTCGACCTCGACTGGCGCGTCGACACCCTGGGCATGCGCGAGGCGCTGACCCCGCTCCTGGAGGACGCCGGGGCGATGTGGGACGGCCGCGTCGGCCACTTCCAGATCACCGACGCCGTCGGCGGCTGGGTGCACGTGCGCATCCTCGTCACCGCGGTGGACGCGCCGACGCTCTACGACCTGCGCTGCCACGTGCGTGAGGGGCTGATCCGCTGGGTGCGCGAGCACAACCCGGAGGGCCTGCCGACCCAGCGCGTGATGCTCACTCCCCCGGGTGTCGGCGAGCCGCCGGCGTCACACCAGGCCTGACCGCGTCCGCCTGGTGACAGCACCTCTGACCTGGTCGTATCCAGGCGGCGGGCACGCCAAACCCTGCTCCCGGGTGTGCCCGCCGGGGTGAGTGGAGGGGCCCGTTCGCGGCCCTAGTGTCGGAGCCATGAGCACCGGACCGCACGACATCGAGGAGACCTACGAGGGTCACTCCGTCGAGGAGAGCGACCAGCTGCCCACCGAGGACACGCTGGCCGATGACGACGTCGCCGACGCCCTCGACCGCGGGTACTCGCCGCCGGAGAAGTACTCCACGGCGCAGGACCACGGCACGACCGCCTACGAGGAGGCCACCGGGGAGACCCTCGACCAGCGCGTCGAGCAGGAGGTCCCCGAGCCCGACCCGTACGCCGAGTCGACCGAGATCTCCGAGACGGAGCACCTCGCCGACGGCGAGGTGGGCGACGAGCGCGCCGGGCGCCTGGTGGCGCCCGACGAGGGCCTGGCCGCCGACACCGAGAAGGACCTCGTCGGCGACGACGTGGGCATCGACGGCGCCGCCGCGTCCGCCGAGGAGGCGGCCGTGCACGTCGTGGAGGACCCCGCCGACGACCTCGCGGACGGCTGAGGGGAGCTCGTCCGCACCGCGGCCCGCCTCACCCGGCGGTGCCGCACCCCCCCGGGGACAGGGAGCCCCCGGGTACCGAAAGGAAGTATCAGCATGGAGTTCATCCTGTGGATCCTGGCCGTGATCCTCGTGGTCGCGGGCATCGTCAACTTCTTCAGGGGCCAGATCCTCTGGGGCGTCGTGCTCGTCATCGTCGGCCTCCTGGTCGGCCCGGGCGGTGTCTCGCTCTTCACGTGACCTGCCCGCGTGCGGCGCCCGATGCCGCACGCGGGAGACAGGACGCCGGTGTGCCACCGTCGTCCGCGACGAGGCCCCGGACGCTGTGCAGCGTCCGGGGCCTCGTCGTGTCCGGGGCGTGCTCGGGGCAACTCCGCGCCTCCTAGAGGACGTGCACCTCGGTGACGCCGGGGACGTCGTGGCCGGCCAGCTCGGCCAGCGCCCGCTCGCCCGGCCCCATGGGGCCCTCGACGAGCGCCACGCCCTCGTGCACCTCGACCAGCCAGTCCGGGTGCCCCAGCTGGAGGAGCTCCGCGTCCAGGTCGCGCTCCAGGTCGGCGTCGCTGCGCGCCAGCACCCGGACCACGTCGCTGCGCGAGATGATGCCGACGACCCGGTCGTGGGCGTCGAGCACCGGCATCGACTTCGCGCCCGTGGTGGTCAGCAGCTCCACGGCGACGGCCAGGTCGGTGCTGGGGTGCACGGTGAGCACGTGGGTGTTCATGACCTCCTCGACGTACGCCGGCCGGTCGTCGACCTGGGCGTCCCAGGACGAGGCGGGGGTGTGCGTGGGCCACAGCCGGGCCCGCGCGTCGGGCGTGAGGGCGTCGCGCAGCAGGTCGGCCTCGCTGACGATGCCGACGAGGCGCCCCTCGGCGCTGACGACCGGGAGGCTGGTCAGGCGGTTCGTCGCCAGCAGCCGCATGGCCGACTTCACGCGCGTGCGGGGGCCGATGGAGATCGGGCGGGACGTCATCACCTCGTGGACCAGCATGACTTCATGCTGCTCCCGGCGGGGCGGGGGCCGGAGGGGCGAACGTCCCGGTCCGCGGCGGCGAGCGGCCTGACCTGGCCAGGGGCCTCGGCGGCCCCCGGGCCGGCAGGCCCGACGGGGTGCCGGAAAAGTAGAGAACCGCTGGCGTCTCGGGTCACCAGCGGTTCAAGAGGAACTGTACGCGAGCGTCCGCAGATCTGTCACTGATCCCCTGCCACCCGTCTGGACCAGGTGCCCGGCAGTCGAACGGCAGGCGAACGTCGCGGGCCGGCCGCGAGCAGGCGACCCACCCACCGGTCGGGTGTCCGGAGCGCCCCCGCCACGCACTAGCGTCGAGGACGCGAGACTGTGCCGCGCCCGGAGTTTGCGCGGGCCCGCTCCGGGCAGGAGGGGTGCGCACGCACGAGGAGAGACGATGAGCAACGAGCAGGACCCCACCACCGCGTCGACCGACGCGCCCACCCAGCACGAGCCCGGCACCCCCGAGGCCGGCACCGAGGTGCAGCCCACGACGGACGGCACCCCGCCGGCCACGCGTGACCCGCACGAGCACGAGCCCACCGCGCGCCCGGCCGAGGACCACCCGGACCGCGACCCGATGCGCGGCTCCCGCACCGGCGCCTTCTACGCCGCGACCGTCGGCCTGGGCCTGGTGCTCATCCTGGTCGTCATCTTCGTCGCGCAGAACACCGCAGCCACCACGGTGACGTTCCTGTCCTTCTCCGGCTCGTTCCCGGTGGCCGTCGTCATCCTGGTGGCGTTCGCCGCCGGCATCCTGTTCACCGCGCTCGGCGGCTCGCTGCGGATCATGCAGCTGCGGCGCCGCGCCAAGGCCCGCGAGCGCCAGCGGAAGAAGGCCGCGAAGGCGGAGGCCAAGGCCGCCCGCTGACCGCTCCCCCGGCCCCGCACGTGCGAAGGGCGCCCCGGCCTGGCCGGGGCGCCCTTCGCGCGTCAGGGAGCGATCACTCCCACTCGATCGTGCCCGGGGGCTTGGAGGTGATGTCCACGGTCACGCGGTTGACCTCGGGCACCTCGTTGGTGATCCGGGTGGAGATGGTCTCGAGCACCTCGTAGGGCAGGCGCGCCCAGTCGGCGGTCATGGCGTCCTCGGAGGTGACCGGACGCAGCACGATCGGGTGACCGTAGGTGCGGCCGTCGCCCTGGACGCCGACGGAGCGGACGTCGGCGAGCAGCACGACCGGCATCTGCCAGATGTCGCCGTCGAGGCCCGCGGCGGTCATCTCCTCGCGGGCGATCTTGTCGGCGGCGCGGAGGATGTCGAGGTTGCTGCGCGTGACCTCGCCGATGATGCGGATGCCCAGGCCGGGGCCGGGGAACGGCTGGCGCTGGACGATCACGTCCGGGAGGCCGAGCTGGGCGCCGACGGCACGCACCTCGTCCTTGAACAGCTCGCGCAGCGGCTCGACGAGCTCGAACTCGAGGTCGTCGGGCAGGCCGCCGACGTTGTGGTGGCTCTTGATGTTGGAGGTGCCCGCGCCGCCGCCGGACTCCACCACGTCGGGGTAGAGCGTGCCCTGCACGAGGAAGGCGATCTTGCCGTCCTCCTCGGTGCCGACGGTGGCGGCCGGGTCGCTGCCGAGGATGTCGGCCTGCGCGGCCTCGAACGTGCGGATGAACTCGCGGCCGATGATCTTGCGCTTGGCCTCGGGCTCGGTGACGCCGGCGAGGGCGTCGAGGAACTGCTTCTCGGCGTCCACGACGACCAGCTGGGCGCCGGTGGCGGCCACGAAGTCCCGCTCGATCTGCTCCGTCTCGCCGGCGCGCATGAGCCCGTGGTCGACGTAGACGCAGGTGAGGCGGTCGCCGATGGCGCGCTGCACGATCGCGGCGGCCACGGCGGAGTCGACGCCACCGGAGAGCCCGCAGATCGCCTTGCCACGCTCACCGATCTGGGCGCGGACCCGCTCGATCTGCTCCTCGGCGATGTTGCCGATCGTCCAGGTCTGGCGGCAGCCGGCGATGTCGACCAGGAAGTGCTCGAGCACGGTCTGACCGTGCTCGGAGTGCAGCACCTCGGGGTGCCACTGCACGCCGGCGAGGCGGCGCGAGAGGTCCTCGAACGCGGCCACCGGGGTGACGGTGGTGGAGGCCAGCACGGAGAAGCCCGCGGGGGCACCGGTGACGGAGTCGCCGTGGCTCATCCACACCTTGTGCTCGGCGGGCACGCCGGCCAGCAGCGTCCCGCCGTCGGTGACGGTGACCGGGGTGCGGCCGTACTCGCGGGCGCCGGTCGCGGCGACCTCGCCGCCCATCCCCGCCGCCATCAGCTGGAAGCCGTAGCACATGCCGAAGACGGGGACGCCGGCGGCGAACAGGGCCGCGTCGATGCCGGGCGCGCCGTCGGCGTAGACCGAGCTCGGGCCGCCGGAGAGCACGATCGCCGCAGGCTTGCGGGCGAGCATCTCCTCGACCGGCATCGTGTGCGGCACGATCTCGGAGTAGACCCGCGCCTCGCGCACGCGACGGGCGATCAGCTGGGCGTACTGGGCGCCGAAGTCCACCACCAGCACGAGGTCGTGCTCGTCGTGGGCGTGCTCCGGGGTCACCGCTGTGGTGGGGGCCTCGCTCATGGCGCGATCCTAGCCGTGGGCCGCCGTCCGCCCTGCACCGGCGAGACCCCTGGACACCCGCGGTCACGACGCGTCGCCGAGACGGGCGCCGGGCGCACCCCCGGCGGCGCCCGGTGCCCGCTTCCGGATGCGTCAGGGCCCGGCCGGGGAGGGAGAAAGTGGCCGGGCCCTGACCGGTCCACGCACCGTGCTGGGGACGGTGCCTGGACCAGGGGACGACCCGGCGACATTCGGGAGGGAGCATGCCGGGTCGACCGGCTCAACGCCCGTGGCACCGGCGGGTCACGGGGGCGCCGCCACCCGGCCCCGCCGGTCTGGACCAGCGCCGACCGCGCCCTTCAGGACACCCCGACGATCGGCAGCCGCAGGGCCGCGGGCGCGGACGGCGGCACCGCCGGCGAGACCGGCTCCACCGGCGAGACCCGGGCGTAGCCCGCACCGAGCGCCGGGCGCGGGTCGGCCTCGCCCTTGTTCGGCCACAGGGCCAGCGCCCGCTCGGCCTGTGCAGTGATGGTCAGCGACGGGTTCACCCCGAGGTTGGCGCTGATCGCCGACCCGTCCACCACGTGCAGACCGGGGTGCCCGAAGACCCGCTGGTAGCCGTCCACCACGCCGGTCTCGGCCGTGCCGCCGATCGCGCAGCCGCCGATGAAGTGGGCGGTCAGCGGCCGGTTGAACGGCTCCCCCACCGTGCCGCCGGGGGTGCCGCCCACGCGCTTGGCGATCCGCCGCACGGCGTCGTTGGCCAGCGGGATCCAGGTCGGGTTGGGGGCGCCGTGCCCCTGCTTGGAGGTCATATACCAGCCGAACGGGCCGCGCTTGCCGTAGGTCGTGATCGAGTTGTCGAGGCTCTGCATGACCAGCGCGATCACCGACCGCTCGGACCAGTGCGCGAGGTCGTAGAGGTCGCCCACGCTGCGCCGCTGCTTCCACAGCTCGCCCAGCCACGTCCGCCAGCGGGGCGCCGGGCCGTCGCCGTCGGTGAGCACCGTCTGGAGCATCGACATGGCGTTGAACCCGTGGCCGTAGCGGCAGGGCTCGATGTGGGTGTCGGCGTCGGGGTGGAACGAGGAGGTGATCGCGACGCCGCGGGAGTAGTCGACGTCGCCGCCCTTCGGCGCGATGGCGCCGAGGATCGACTCGGAGTTGGTCCGCGAGAGGTGGCCCAGCCGCTCCGAGAGGCGCGGCAGGTGCCCCTCGTCCTTCATCCGGTGCAGCAGCTTCTGGGTGCCGAGGCTGGCCGCGGCCATCACCACCTGGCCGGCGGTGAGCACCCGGGTGGTGGCGCGGGTGGCGCGGCGCGCCTTGGTCCAGCGCACGTGCACGTCGTAGCCGCCGTCGGCACGCTCGGTGATCCGGGTGACCGTGGTGAGCGGCAGGACGCGGGCGCCCTTCTTCTCGGCCAGGTGCAGGTAGTTCTTCACCAGCGTGTTCTTGGCGTTGTGCCGGCAGCCGCTCATGCACTCCCCGCAGCTGCGGCAGGGGTTGCGGTCCGGGCCCTCGCCGCCGAAGTACGGGTCGGGCACGGCGGTGTCGGGGTCCTGCCCGGGCCCGCCGAAGAAGACCCCGACCGGCGTGGGGTGGAACGTCTCGCCGACGCCCATCTCCTCGGCCACGTCCCGCATCACCTCGTCGGCCGGGGTGGTCTCGGGGTTGGTGACGACGCCGAGCATCCGCTTGGCCTGGTCGTAGTAGGGCGCGAGCTCCTCGCGCCAGTCGGTCAGGTCGCGCCACTGCGGGTCGTCGTAGAAGGCCTGCGGGGGCTCGTAGAGGGTGTTGGCGTAGACGAGCGAGCCGCCGCCGACGCCCGCTCCGGCGAGGATCATCGTGTCCTTGAGCGCCTCGACCCGCTGGATGCCGTAGCAGCCCAGGGCCGGCGCCCACAGGTAGCGCGCCAGGTCGAAGGTGCCCGAGGAGAAGTCGTCGTCCTCGAAGCGCGCGCCGGCCTCCAGGACGAGGACGCGGTACCCCTTCTCCACCAGCCTCAGCGCGGCGACCGAGCCACCGAAGCCGGAGCCGATGACGATCACGTCGGCGTCGAGGCCGGTCTCGACCCCGGGCTGCCCGCTCATGCGCGCCCCAGCTTCCTCATCACCTTCAGGGCTCCCGTCATGACCTGCGCGTAGCGCCGGTCGTCGAGCCCGAAGGCCGGGGCGATCGGCATGACGCGCTGGGTGGCCACCGACTGCGCCTCGGTGAAGCGGAGCAGGCCCTCGGCGCCCTGGCGACGGCCGAGGCCGCTGGTGCCCATGCCGCCCATCGGCGCCGCGATGGAGGCGAACGTGGCGCCGAAGCCCTCGTTCACGTTGACCGTGCCGCACCGCACCTGGCGGGCGACCTCGCGGGCGTGCGCGGTGTCGCGGCCGAAGACGGCGGCGTTGAGCCCCTCCTCGCCCTGGTTGGCGCGGGCGATCGCGTCGGCCTCGTCGGTGAACCGGTGGATCGCCACGACCGGGCCGAAGGTCTCCTCGGCGAAGCAGGCCATGTCGGGGGTGACGCCCTCCAGCACCGTGGGCTCGAAGACGTAGGGGCCGAGGTCGGGGCGGTGCCGACCGCCGGTGAGGATCGTGACGCCGCGCGCCATCGCGTCCTCGACGTGGGCGGCCACCTTCGACAGCTGGTCGGCCGAGGTCAGCGAGCCCATGTCGACGCCCCAGCCGGTGCCCGCGCCCAGCGAGAGCGCCTGGGTGCGGGCCACGAACCGCTCGACGAAGTGGTCGTAGACCTGGTCGGCCACGAACAGCCGCTCGGTGGAGACGCACAGCTGCCCGGCGTTGGAGAAGCACGCGCGGACGGCGCCCTCCGCCGCACGCTCCACGTCGGCGTCGCGCAGCACGATGAGCGGGTTCTTGCCGCCCAGCTCCAGGGAGCAGCCGATCAGCCGCTCCGCGCAGCCGGCGGCGATGCGCCGCCCGGTGGCCGTGGACCCGGTGAAGCAGACGTAGTCGGCGCGCTCGACGATCGCGCCGCCGACCTCCGCGCCCGGCCCGGCCACCACCTGCCACAGGCCGGGCGGTGCTCCGGCCTCCTCGAGGAGGTCGACGCCGAGCAGGGCGGTGAGCATGGTCTGGGCGTCGGGCTTGGCCACCACGGCGTTGCCGGCCATCAGCGCGGGCAGCCCGTCGCACATCGCCATGGTGAACGGGTAGTTCCACGGGCTGATCACGCCGACGACGCCCTTGGGCACCCGGTTGACCTCGACCTTCGTCAGCCCCGGCACCACGCCGGGGGCGCGCCTGCGGGCGAGCGTGGCGGCGCCGGTGCGGGCGTAGTAGCGGGCCGTCAGCGCGACGTGGGCGGGCTCGTCGTAGGCGTGGATGCGCGCCTTGCCGGACTCCCAGCAGATGAGGTCCATGATCTCGTCCGCGCGCTCCAGCACGAGGTCGTGGAAGCGCAGCAGGACGGCGGCGCGGTGCTGCGCCGTCGTCCTCGCCCACGCGGCCTGAGCGACCCGGGCGCGGGCGAAGGCCTCTGCCACGTCGGCCTCGCTCGACTGCGGCACGTGGGCCAGCGGGGCGTCGTTGACGGGGCTGCGGACCTCGGCCGTGCGACCGGTCGTGCTCACCACGCGGGAGGTGAGCCGGGCGACGTGGCTCGGCTCGAGCACGTAGGCGGCACGGGGGTCGTGCTCGGGGTCGTGCGGGCCGTCCAGCAGGGGGTCGCCGGGACGCGGGTGGGAGTCACCGTGGGGGGCGGTCATGACCCGAGGGTAGGTGACGTCCGTCTCGCTGACGAGCCCCTTGTTGACAATCGTTCAGTTGCGGCGGGAGTCGTCGTGGCGGCTCACGCGCCGCGCACGGCCTCCTCGCGGCCGCGGTTGGCGAGCCGGTCGGCGGCCTCGTTGCCGGCGTCCCCCGCGTGGCCCTTGACCCAGTGCCAGTTCACCTCGTGGCGGCCGCACTCCTCGTCCAGCTCGCGCCACAGGTCCTCGTTCTTGACCGGCTGCTTGGCCGAGGTCTTCCAGCCGTTCTTCTTCCACGACCGCATCCACGAGGTGATGCCGCCGCGCACGTAGGAGGAGTCGGTGTAGATCTCCACCCGGCACGGGCGCTTGAGCGCGCGCAGCGCCATGATCGGCGCCATCAGCTCCATGCGGTTGTTGGTGGTCGTGCCGGGCTCTCCCCCGCACAGCTCCTTGACGTGGCTGCCCTGGCGCAGCAGCGCACCCCAGCCGCCGGGCCCCGGGTTCGGCGCGCACGACCCGTCGGTGTGCACGGTCACGACGTCGTCCGGGTGGGGGCTGGTCTCGCTCACGGGGCGCGATCCTCACACGTCGTGGTCGCCAGCGCCGTACCGACCCGCACGAAGCCGACGGCCTCGTAGACGCGCGCCACGGCCTCGTCGCTGGCGGAGCAGAACACGGTGCGGACGCCGGCGGCCCGGGCGTGCCGGGCGAGCAGGGCCGTGAGGGCGCCGGCTGCGCCGCGGCGACGGGAGGCCGGGAGCGTGGCGACGCCGACGATCTCGGTGGCGCTGACCCCGTCGCGCTGCACCGGGTGGTGCGCTCCCCCGCCGACCGCGCCGACCCCACCGACCCCGCCGACGTCGAACGCGCCGGCCTGCACGCGCGTGCCGGCGCGCAGCATGCCGCGCACCTGGTCGAGCGAGTGCTGCGGACCGGCGGCCCGCTGGTCGCGCTCGACGGCCCCGGCCTCGCCCACGGCGGTGCCCGGCGTCGCGAACCCGAGACTGATGCAGGCGTGGACCGCGGGCAGGTCGGCGTCGTCCGCCCCGAGCAGGCGCACCTCGAGGTCGGTCGCGGGGGCGACCGGCTCGACCCCGGGCGGGAGGACGAGCAGCGGGTGCCGGTCGACGTGCAGACCCGCCTCGCGCGCCGCCGCCTCCAGGGTGGGCGCCTCCTCGGCGACCCACTCCAGGTCGTGGCTGCTGCCCAGCCGGGTCTGCGCCGCGGCCAGCGCACGCACGTCGTCGGCGGTGAAGGGGTGCGTGGTGCCCAGCCGCGGCCGGGCGTAGTAGCCCCAGGCGCCGCGGCCGACGAACTGGGTGAACGGGCCGACCTCGTGGACGTCGGCGTCGTCCCGGGCGACCAGGTCCAGGTGCGCGAGCACGTCGGCGGGCACTCCCCCGGCCGCGTCACCGGCCCCGTGCGGAGACCTCACGACCGGCGCCGGTCGACGTGCATCGTCTGGCGCGTGCGCACCTCGGCGACCACGTCGCTGTCGAGCACCGCCAGGGCCAGCGCCCCGTCGTCGTCCGCCACCGAGGCGAGCAGGTGGCCCTCCGGGCCCCACACGGACGAGCCCCCGGTGATCGGGACGCCGCCGCACTCCCCCAGCGCGCCGGCCATGACCACGTAGGTGCCGGTGTCCAGCGCGCGGGCCGCGAGGGCCACGTCCCGGCCCCGGGTCGAGCCCTCCAGGTAGGCGGCGGAGACGACGTAGGCCAGCGCGCCCGCCTCGGCGGCGGCGGCCGCGTGCTCGGGGAACCGGGAGTCGTAGCAGATGGCGAGACCCAGCGGCACGCCGTCGACCTCCACGACCGAGGTGCCCGGGCCGCCGGGTGCGAACCAGGCGCGCTCGGTGGGGTCGAGGTGCTGCTTGTCGTAGGCGGCGTGCGCGGCGCCGTCCGCACCGACGAGGACGAGGCTCAGCGTCACCGACCCGTCGGACCGGTGCAGCGGGGTGCTGACCAGCACGTGCACCTCGGCCGCGGCCGCCGCGGCCCGCAGCGGGGCCAGCAGGTCGCCGGCCAGGTCGTCCTCGTGCGGCAGGGCGTCCGCGTCCTCGAAGGCGCGCGGCTCGTAGCCGGTGAGGAAGGCCTCCGGCAGCACGAGCAGCCGGGCGCCCCGGGCGGCCGCCTGCCGGGTCATCTCCGCCGCGCGCGCCACGTTGGCCGCCACGTCCCCCACCACCGGGACCGCCTGCCCCGCGGCCACCACCAGCCTCGTCATGCGGCCAGCCTGCCACCTCACGCTCAGTGGGTGCGATCACTGGCACCAGCTGCCAGGGATCGCACCCACCAAGGCACTCCTCCACAGGCGCACCGGGTGCTGGTGCACGGATGGCCCCGAGCGGGCAGGAGCCAGGGGGTGATCGACACTCGCGACCCAGGGCTGCGCCGCCTGCTCACCATCCAGCAACCCCGCGTGGTGGCCAGGCGCCAGCTCGCCGAGCTGGGGGCGAGCGAGGACGACGTGCGCCGGATGCTCCGCCGCGGGGAGCTGCACCGGTGGCACGCCGGCGTCTACCGGCTCGACACGGGGCCGCCTACCGCCGAGCAGCGGCTCTGGGCCGCCGTGCTGCTGTTCCCCCGAGCCACCCTGCACCGGGAGTCCGCGCTGCCCGGTGCTGCCGGCCTCCCGGCCCACGTCCTCGTGCCGCACCGGACCAGCACCCGGCGGCAGGTCCCGGGGGTGTCCGTGACGCGGTCACGACAGTTCGACGCCCGGGTCCAGCCGCGGACCTCGCCGCCCCGGGTGAGCCTCGAGGACGCCGCCGTCGAGGCCGCCGACCTCGCCGTGGACCTGGGTCACCGGCTCACGCTCCTCGCCGACCTCCTGCACACCCGCCGGACGACGGCGCAGCGTGTGCTGGCCGAGGTCGGTGCCGCACCGACCCTGCGCCACCGCGCCGAGATCGCCGCGCTGCTGACCGACATCGAGGCCGGCACGTCCTCGGTGCTGGAGCGGGAGTTCCTCCACCGCGTCCAACGAGCGCACGGGCTGCCCGTCGGTGACCGTCAGCGTCGGGCGGTCTCCCGGGTCGGGCTCACGTACCGCGACGTCGAGCTCACCAGGTGGGGCGTGGTCGTCGAGCTCGACGGGCGAGCCTTCCACGACGACCCCCGAGCCCGCGCACGAGACCTCCAGCGCGACCTCGCCTCGCTCGAGCAGGGGCTGGTCACCGTCCGTCTGGGCTGGTCCCAGGTCGTCCGGGACCCGTGCACCACCGCCGAGGCCCTGGCCGGCGTGCTGCGGGCGCGCGGGTGGACCGGCAGGACCGCCCGCTGCCCGCGATGCCCGTGACGGGTGCGATCACTGGCACCAGACGCCAGTGATCGCACCCACCAAGTCTCAGACGTCGAGGACGACCCCGACGCGCTGGAACTCCTTGGGGTCGGTGTAGCCGGTGGTGGCCATGGACCGCTTGAGGGCGCCGATGAGGTTCATCGTGCCGTCGGCGACGTGGCTGGGGCCGAAGAGGATCTCCTCCATCGTGCCGACCGTCTCGAACTGCACGCGAGTGCCGCGGGGCAGCTCGGGGTGGTGGGCCTCGGTGCCCCAGTGGAAGCCGTGGCCGGGCGCGTCGGTGGCGCGGGCGAACGGCGAGCCGACCATGACGGCGTCCGCGCCGCAGGCGATCGCCTTGGAGATGTCGCCCGAGCGGCCGATGGAGCCGTCCGCGATCACGTGCACGTAGCGGCCGCCGGACTCGTCCAGGTAGTCGCGGCGGGCGGCGGCCACGTCGGCGACGGCCGAGGCCATCGGCACGGCGATGCCGAGCACGGTCTTGGTGGTGTGGGCGGCGCCGCCGCCGAAGCCCACGAGGACGCCGGCGGCGCCGGTGCGCATCAGGTGCAGCGCGGCCTGGTGGGTCGCGCAGCCGCCGACGATGACCGGCACGTCGAGCTCGTAGATGAACTCCTTGAGGTTCAGCGGCTCGGCCTGGCTGGACACGTGCTCGGCGGAGACGGTGGTGCCGCGGATGACGAACATGTCGACGCCGGCGTCCACGACCGTCTTGGCGAACTCCTTGGTGCGCTGGGGCGAGAGCGAGCCGGCGACGGTGACCCCGGCGGCACGCATCTCGCGCAGCCGCTCGGTGATGAGCTCGGCCTTCACCGGCTCGTCGTAGATCTCCTGCATGCGGCGCGTGGCCTCACGGCCCTCCAGCCCGGCGACCTCGGCCAGCAGGGAGGTCGGGTCCTCGTAGCGCGTCCACAGGCCCTCGAGGTTGAGGACGCCGAGGCCGCCGAACTTGCCCATCGCGATCGCGGTGGCCGGGGACATGACGGAGTCCATCGGCGCGGCGATCACGGGGATGTCGAAGCGGTACGCGTCGATCTGCCAGTGCGTCGAGACCTCCTCGGGGTCACGCGTGCGCCGCGAGGGCACGATGGCGACGTCGTCGAAGGAGTAGGCGCGACGGGCGCGCTTGGCCTGCCCGATCTGGATCTCGCTCACCCGAGCAGACTACAAGCGCGGGCCCTCTCCCCCCGAAGCGGCGGGAGCGCGTCCGGCACGTGAACGCCTCGGCGCTCGGCCCCTGGTCCGGCCGGGCGAGGGCTCAGCCGCGTACCTGCTCGGCGCGGAACGCGACGATCCGGCGCACGAGGTCGACGGGCAGGTCCTCGGTCAGCGGAAGCTGCACCGACCCCTTGCCCTGCTTGAACCGCGACAGCTCCTCGGCGAACGCCTCGTGCCCGGCGGGCGTGGCGTAGAGCCCCACGTGCCGGGCGAACCCGCCGACGTAGAGCAGGGGCCTGCCGTCCAGCTTCCAGCCCACCAGCCCGTAGGAGAGCGCCTCGACGGCCTCGGGCACCAGCTCCGCGACGATCGCGCGGACCTGCTCCACACGTGGCAGGACCCGCGGGTCGAGGCCGGCCAGACCGGCCAGGTACTCCTCGACGCGCGGGTCCGTCGTCATGGTGCGGCCGGGGTCAGCGACCCGTGTAGTTCGGCGCCTCGACCGTCATCTGCACGCCGTGCGGGTGCGACTCGGTGAGCGAGGCCTGCGTGATGCGGACGAACTTGCCCTTCTCCTGCAGCTCCGGGACGGTGCGCGCGCCGACGTAGAACATCGACTGGTTCAGGCCACCGATCAGCTGGTGGGCCACGGCCGCGAGCGGGCCGCGGTAGGCGACCTGGCCCTCGATGCCCTCGGGGACGATCTGGTCGTCGCTGGTGACCTCGGCCTGGAAGTAGCGGTCCTTGGAGTAGGACTTCTTGCCGCGGCTGCTCATCGCGCCGAGCGAGCCCATGCCGCGGTAGGCCTTGTACTGCTTGCCGTTGACGAAGACGAGGTCGCCCGGGGACTCCTCGCAGCCGGCCAGCAGCGAGCCGAGCATCACGGTGCTCGCGCCGGCCACGAGGGCCTTGGCGATCTCGCCGGAGTGCTTCATGCCGCCGTCGGCGATCACGGGGACGCCGGCGGGCGTGGCCGCCAGGGACGCCTCGTGCACGGCGGTGATCTGCGGGACGCCGACGCCGGTGACGACGCGGGTGGTGCAGATGGAGCCGGGGCCGACGCCGACCTTGACGGCGTCCACGCCGGCGTCCACGAAGGCCTGCGCGCCCTCGCGGGTGGCGACGTTGCCGCCGATGACCTGGACGTGCTTGGTGGCCGGGTCCGCCTTCAGCTTGCGCACCATGTCGAGCAGCATGGCGACGTGGCCGTGCGCGGTGTCGGCCACGAGGACGTCGGCGCCGGCCTCGATGAGGGTGGTGGCGCGCTCCCACGCGTCGCCGAAGTAGCCGATCGCGGCACCCACGAGGAGGCGGCCGCTGGCGTCGTAGGAGGCCTTGGGGAACTGCTCGCCCTTGACGAAGTCCTTGACGGTGATGAGGCCCGCGAGCTTGCCCTCGGCGTCCACCAGCGGGAGGCGCTCGCGCTTGTGCTGGCGCAGCAGCGAGGTCGCCTCCTCCTTGCTGATGTCGGCGGGGCCGGTGACCAGCGGCATGGGGGTCATGACCTCGTCGACCTTGGTGGTCGCCCACTCCGCGACCGGGGTGAAGCGCAGGTCGCGGTTGGTGATGATGCCGATGAGCGTGTCGTCGCTGGTGACCACCGGCAGGCCCGAGACGCGGTACTGGCCGCAGAGCTTGTCGAGGTCCTCGAGCGTCGCGTCGGGGCCGATGGTGACGGGGTTGGAGATGATGCCCGTCTGGGTCCGCTTCACCAGGTCGACCTGGTAGGCCTGGTCGGCGATGGAGAGGTTGCGGTGGAGCACGCCGATGCCGCCCTGGCGGGCCATGGCGATGGCCATCCGCGACTCGGTGACGGTGTCCATGGCCGCCGAGAGCAGCGGCACCTGGAGGCTGATCTCGCGGGTCAGGCGCGAGGAGGTGTCGATGTCGGCCGGCGCGAGGTCGGAGTACCCCGGCAGCAGCAGGACGTCGTCGTAGGTCAGGCCGAGGTTCGCGAACTTGTCACTGGTCTCCACCCGCACAGCGTAGCCACGCGCGCGCCCCGGGCCCGCATCACAGCAGGGGCTTGAGATCCCGCACGGGCACCCTGACGGTGAGCACGTCACCGGCCATCCGGATGCGTCCGCGCAGGCCAGCGGCCAGCACCATCGGGAGGACGGCCTGGTTGTCCGAGCGCGTCGTGAGCACGATCTCCTCCGCACCGAGGCCGCGGGCCAGCCGGCTGGCGTCGGTGAGCAGGCGGGTGCCGATGCCGCGGCGCTGCCAGCCGGCGTCCACCCGCAGGGCCACGTGCCGCGTCCCCGGGTCCTCGGCGTCCGGCTCCTGCACGGTCGCCAGCCCCACGACGGCCCCGTCGACGACGGCCGAGATCGAGTCTCCGTCCGGCAGGTAGGCGGGGGTCGCGCCGCTGCCCAGGCGACGGTGGGAGGTGGACGAGGCGATGGCCGCCGTCTCCTTGCTGCGCTGGAGGACGTCGCTGACCAGGTCGGCCATCGCCAGCCCGCGACGCCGCTCGGTGTCGGTGAACGGAGCGAGCCGACGCACCTGCACCTGCACGTCGCCGACCGTCATCTCCATCATGTCCAGCGGCGGCTCGCCGTCGGCGTGGGGCTCGGTCTCGGCGTCGAAGAGCTGGGCGACGACCTCGGGGAAGCTGGTGGGCCGCGCCAGGATGCTGCGGGCGGCCTGGACATAGCGCGTCGGCTGGTCCAGCAGCGCGTCGGAGGTGACCTCCTGGGCCGTGAGGTGGTGCCAGCCGGCGGAGGTGATGATCTCGGCGACCCCGTCGGCGCTCCACCCGTCGGTGGTCGCCAGGACCAGCTCGTCGGTGACCTCCTCGTTGCCGGGGAAGACCTGCACGCGGCGGATGTCGACACCGGCCTCGGCGCAGCGCTGCGCGAGCGAGGCGAGGGCACCGGGACGGTCGGGCAGGCTGGCGCGGACGCGCCACAGCATCGTCATGTCGAGGGGGTCTCCTGGCTCGGGGGTGGGCTCATTCTGGCGCAGGCCGGGCCCGCGCGCGCTCGCCCCGTCGCGTGACGTGCGCGGCACCGCAGGTCGCCCGCACGCACGACGCCCCGCCCCGGGAGACCCGGGACGGGGCGTGCGTGGTGCCTGGAGAGGCGGTGCCTGGTGAGGCGGGACGCGGCTCAGTGACCGTGGCCGTGACCGGCGGCGGCCGGGGCCTCGTCCTCCTCCTCGGGCTTGTCGACGACCAGGGTCTCGGTCGTCAGCAGCATCGCGGCGATGGAGGTCGCGTTGATGAGGGCGGAGCGGGTGACCTTGACCGGGTCCAGGACGCCCTGGGCGACCAGGTCGCCGTACTCGCCGGTGGCGGCGTTGAAGCCGTTGCCGACGCCCAGCTCGCGGACCTTGGTGACCACGACGTAGCCGTTGTCGCCACCGTTCTCGGCGATCCAGCGCAGCGGCTCGTCGGCGGCCTTGCGGACCACCTTCACGCCGACGGCCTCGTCACCGGTCAGGCCCAGGTCGCCGTCCAGCGCGGAGACCGCGTGGATGATCGCGGAGCCACCACCGGGGACGATGCCCTCCTCGATCGCGGCGCGCGTCGCGGAGACGGCGTCCTCGATGCGGTGCTTCTTCTCCTTCAGCTCCACCTCGGTGGCGGCGCCGACCTTGATCACGCACACGCCACCGGCGAGCTTCGCGAGGCGCTCCTGGAGCTTCTCGCGGTCCCAGTCGGAGTCGGTGTTCTCGATCTCGGCCTTGATCTGGTTCACGCGGCCCTCGACGGCGGCGGCGTCGCCGGCACCGTCGACGATGGTGGTGTTGTCCTTGGTGACGACCACGCGACGCGCGGTGCCCAGGACCTCGAGGCCCACCTGGTCGAGCTTGAGGCCGACCTCGGGGGCGACGACCTGACCACCGGTCAGGGTCGCGATGTCCTGCATCATCGCCTTGCGACGGTCACCGAAGGCCGGGGACTTCACCGCGACGGCGTTGAACGTGCCGCGGATCTTGTTCACGACCAGGGTGGAGAGGGCCTCGCCCTCGACGTCCTCGGCGAGGATGAACAGCGGCTTGCCCGCCTGCATGACCTTCTCCAGGACTGGCAGCATCTCCTGGACGGAGCTGATCTTGCCCTGGTGCAGGAGGATGTAGGGGTCGTCGAGGACGGCCTCCATGCGCTCCTGGTCGGTCACGAAGTACTGGGACAGGTAGCCCTTGTCGAACTGCATGCCCTCGGTGAACTCGAGGTCGGTGCCCATCGAGGAGGACTCCTCGACGGTGATCACGCCGTCCTTGCCGACCTTGTCGAAGGCCTGGCTGAGCAGGTCACCGATGTGGGTGTCGCGGCTGGAGATGGTGGCCACCGAGGCCATGTCCTCCACCGAGTCCACGTCGCGGGCGGCCTCGCGCAGGGCCTCGCCGACGGCCTGGGCCGCGGCGTCCATGCCCCGCTTGAGGGCCATCGGGTTGGCACCCGCGGCCACGGCGCGCAGGCCCTCGTGGACCATCGCCTGGGCCAGCACGGTGGCCGTGGTGGTGCCGTCACCGGCGACGTCGTTGGTCTTGGTGGCGACCTCCTTCGTCAGCTGGGCACCCAGGTTCTCGAACGGGTCGTCCAGCTCGACCTCACGAGCGACGGTGACGCCGTCGTTCGTGATCGTGGGGGCGCCCCACTTCTTGTCCAGGACGACGTAGCGGCCCTTGGGGCCGAGGGTCACCTTGACGGCGTTGGCGAGGGCGTCGACGCCGCGCTCGAGGGAGCGGCGGGCCTTCTCGTCGAACTCCAGGATCTTGGGCATGTGTGTGCCTCCTTGCTAGCTGTCGTGGGTTGACCGGCGCGGGGCCAGGTCAGCCGACGATCGCCAGCACGTCCCGGGCGGAGAGGATGAGGTACTCGGCGCCGGCGTACTTGACCTCGGTGCCGCCGTACTTGGAGTAGATGACCTTGTCGCCCACGGCGACGTCGAGCGGGACGCGGTTGCCGTTGTCGTCGATGCGACCCGGACCCACGGCCAGGACCTCGCCCTCCTGGGGCTTCTCCTTGGCGGTGTCCGGGATGACCAGGCCGGAGGCGGTGGTCTGCTCGGCGTCGAGCGGCTTGACGACGAGGCGGTCCTCGAGGGGCTTGATGTTGACCGACACGGTGTCGACCTCCACTTTCTTGCACACGGATGTGAGTTGTTCACGTCAGGTGCCTGCGGGCCCTGCGGCGCGCCGTCGCGGGGGTCGCACCGAGTCGCAAGCATTGGCACACTCGAGGTGAGAGTGCCAAGGAAGAAACTAGCACTCGACCCGAGGGAGTGCCAGGGAGGCACCGCCGCCCCGCCTCGTCCGCCCGTGGACGGCGGCCCCGGGCCGGCCTGACAGGATGGCGGGATGGACCTCGACGACCTCGCCTGGCTGCTCACGGACGACGGCCAGCAGCTGCTCGCCGAGGCGACCGCGCTGGTGGCGACCGAGCCCGACCCGCTGCGCGCGCAGACCACGCTGCGCCGCACCACGGTGGCCGGGGCCACGCCCGAGCGTACGTCGCTGGCGCTGAGCCAGGCGGGCCTGCGTCGGCGCGCGGAGGCCAAGCTGGGCGAGCTGGCGTCCCGCATGTACTTCACCCCCGACGCCCTCGAGCAGGCCACGCGCCTCCCGGTCGCCCGGCACCGCGCCGCGCGGCTGGCGGCCTTCGAGGCCCGCACCGTCATCGACCTCGGCTGCGGGATCGGCGGGGACCTCGTGGCCGCCGCCGAGACGGGCGCGATCGTGGCGGGCGTCGACCTCGACCCCGTCCGCGTCGCGCTGGCGCAGGCCAACCTCGCCGCCCTGGGCCTGCCCGGCGCGGTGCAGGTCGCCGACGCGACGACGATCGACCCCTCCCCCTTCGACGTCGCCTTCGCCGACCCCGCGCGCCGCTCGGCCCGGGGCCGCACCTTCTCCGTCGACGACTGGACGCCGCCCTGGTCGTTCGTCGAGGGCCTGCTGCGTCGCGACTCGTGCGTGAAGGTCGCCCCCGGCATCCCCCACGACCTCGTGCCCGAGGGGGTCGAGGCCGAGTGGGTCTCCGACCACGGCGAGGTCAAGGAGGCGGCGCTCTGGTCGGGACGCCTCGCCACCGTGCGCCGCCGGGCGACGGTGCTCGGGGACGGCGGGCTCGCGACCCTGACCGAGGAGGAGGACCCCGGCGCCCCCGTGGTGCCGCTGGGCCGGTTCCTCTACGAGCCGGACGGGGCGGTCATCCGCGCCGGCCTGGTGACGGCCGTGGCGGCCGGCACCGGCGGTGGGCTGATCGACGAGCACCTCGCTTACACCACCTCCGACGAGGCCTTCGCGACCCCGTTCGCCCGGGGCTACGAGGTCCTCGAGGAGCTGCCCTACCGGGAGAAGCCGCTGCGGGCCGCGCTGCGCGAGCGCGGCATCGGCCGCCTGGAGATCAAGAAGCGTGGGGTGGACGTGGTGCCCGAGCAGCTGCGCAAGCGGCTCGCCCTCTCCGGCGACGAGGGCGGCACGCTGGTGCTCACGCGCGTCGCCGGTGAGGGCACGGCACTGCTGGTGCGACCGCTGCGCTGAGCGCGGCATCCCGGAGCCCGGGAGGGTCGTCCTCGCACGACAGGACGAGCACAGCACCACCACAGGCCGCGCGCCCAGGGTGGAGCCACCGGGCCTCCCACAGGGGGACGCCCGCCGTCGTCGGGAGGGCGCGATGCCTCGACACCAGGCCACCGGCCCCACCGCCGCCTGCGTCGCCGCGCCCTGGTCGGCGTCCGTGCTCCCGGGCCGCACCGGCGAGGCCGGCACCGGCTCCCGCTGGGGCGGCGACCCGTCCCCCACGCTGCTGCGCTCCCAGGTGGGCCGCCACCACGGCCGGCGTCGGGTGCTGGCCGAGCTGGTGCTGCCCGAGGCCAGCCACGTCGAGGTCCGGCTGGAGCGCTGGGGCCAGCTGCTGGCCGAGGCCGGCGTCGACGCGCCCGCGGGACGTCGACGGCTCCGGGTGCCCGTGCCCCGTGACGTGCTGGCCGGGCCCGCGCGGGTGGTCGTGACCGTCACCGACGGCGCCGGCCGGGTGCGCGAGGCGTCGGTCAAGAGCCACGTGCCCGCCCGCTGAGGCCGTCGCCAGCACCCGCGGGGTCGGGCGCTCAGGCGCGGCGCAGCAGCGCGGCGGCCAGCGCCAGCACGAGCAGGACGCCGGCGACGAACACGATCGCGGCGGTGGTCAGCGCCACCCCGACCGCGGTGAGCAGCCCGAGCCCGACCACCGGCACCGTGATCCCGAGGTAGCCCGCCAGGAACACCCCGGCCACCGCCTCGCCGCGCTGCTCCGGCGGCGCCAGCTCGGCGGCCGTGCCGAGGGCGCCCTTGAGCAGGAGCCCGCCACCGGCGCCGGCGACCAGCCCGCCCACGAGCAGCAGCGGCACCACGCCGACGGCCACGGCCACGCCGACGGCGGCGGCCCCGGTCGCAGCGCCGACCAGCCCGACCCGCAGCTGACGGGCCGGTGCCCAGCCGCCGAGCACGACCTGGCTCAGTGCCGCCGCGAAGAACACCGAGGCCGCGGCACCGCCCGAGACGACGGCGTGGGTGGAGCCCAGCGCGGCCAGCACCGAGGGCGCGAGGGAGGTGAACAGGCCGAGCACCATGAACAGGGCGAACACCCCCGCGGCGGCGCCGGCGTAGCGACGGCGCGCGTGCGCAGGGACGACCACGCGCTGCGGCCGGTAGCGGACCGACCGGTCCCGCGCGACCGTCTCCGGCACCAGCAGCAGCGCGACCAGCGAGAGCACCAGGAGCCCGGCGAAGACCAGGTAGGTGGTGGTGAGCGGAGCAGGCAGGACCGCCACGAGCACCCCTGCCACCACCGGCCCCAGGCCCAGGCCGCCCAGGTTGGCCGCGGTCGCGACGACGCCCGCGCGCCGGGGCGAGTCGTCCGGCCGTGCGTGCCGGTGCAGCTCGGCGAGGTGCGCGGTGGCGGTCGCGGTGAGCATCCCGATCCCCAGGCCACCCACGAGGCGCGCCCCGAGCAGCACGGGCAGCGACGGCGAGAGCAGGAAGAGTCCCGCGGCCAGCACCTCGAGGGCCACGGCCGGCAGCAGCACCCGTCGGCGGCCGACCCAGTCCGAGACGTGGCCGACGGCCAGGAGCGAGACCAGCACGCCGACGGCGTAGGCGGCGAAGGCCAGGGTGATCGTGAGGGACGACCAACCCTCTTCGGCGCGGTAGACCGCCCACAGCGGGGTGGGCGCGGTGTTGAACGCCATCACGGTGGCGAAGACGGCGGCGACCACCCAGAAGCCACCGGCGTGCCGGCGGCTGCCCGCGGCCGGCGGGGACAACGGGGACAGCGGGGCCCCGGGGGCGGGGGCGGGGGCGGACGAGGTGACGGTCATGTCTCCAGCGTCGGGCCACTGCACCATCGACTCAAGCGAAAGAACGTGACAGCATCCATCACCATCACCGATGGATCGGAGGACGCTCGTGGAGCTGCGTCAGCTGGAGCTGGTGCTGGCGGTGGCCGAGGAGGGCACCCTGAGCCGGGCCGCCGCGCGGCTGCACGTCGTCCAGAGCGCGGTGAGCGCCTCGCTCGCGTCCCTGGAGCGCGAGCTCGGCACCCCGCTCTTCGTCCGCACCCCGCGTCGCGCCGTGCCCACGGACGCCGGCACCGCCCTGCTCGAGGTGGCGCGCCGCACCCTCGCGGAGGCCGGACGGGCGAGGGAGGTCGTCCGCGAGGCCGTCGACGGGCTGCGCGGCACGCTCACCGTCGGCACCATGACGACCCACCACCCGCTGGACCTGCCGGCCCTCCTGGGCCGGTTCGCCCGCAGCCACCCGGCCGTCCACCTGGAGCTGCGGTCGGACCCGGAGGGCGCGCGAGGACTCGTCACCAAGGTCGCCTCCGGGGACCTGGACGTCGCCCTCGCCTCGGCCGTCGGCGACCTGGACGGGGTGCAGTCCGTGCGGCTGGGCGCGAGCCCCATGCGCCTCCTGCTCGCGCCGGAGCACCCGCTGGCCGGGCGCGCGACGGTGACGCTGGCCGACCTGCGCGGGGAGTCCTGGGTCTGCGCACCCCGAGGCTTCGGCAACCGGCAGATCGCCGATGCCGCCTGCGCCGCGGCCGGGGTGCCGCGCCGGGTGTCGCTGGAGGTCGCGCAGGTGCACGCCATCCCGGACTTCGTCCGCGCGGGCCTGGGGCCGGCGCTGCACATCGGCGACGATCCCGCGCCGGGCCTGGCCTCGCCCCGCGTGGTCGGGCCGGCCGCCGAGGACCTGGTGTGGCCGGTGGACCTCGTGACCCGACCGGCACCGCGCCAGCGGGCGGTCACCAAGGCGTTCGCGGCAACCGTCCTGACCGCCGGAGCGCCCTCCGGACGCGCCGCAGCGCCGGACCGGTGAACCCGGCCGGCGCTGCGGCGGTGGTGGCGGTGGTGGTCGGCTGCTCCGCGGTGAGGGCCGGGAGCGAGCCGTGGGTCAGACCCCCGCGACCTGCGGGGAGTCGACCTTCTCCTCGGCGGCCTCGAGGCGCTTGGCGTGGCGCAGGCCGGCGGCGGTCAGGACCACCATGATGCCGGCGCCGACGAACGCGGCGATCGAGGCGTAACCGGCGATGGTGCCGATGGTGGCGAAGGCGAAGCCGTAGAGGAGCAGGCCGCGCAGGGTGTTGCCCATGAACAGCGTCTGGCGCAGGGCGCCGAGCGCCTGGCCCTCCTCGGTGGCCTTCTCCTCGTCGCTGAGGGCGACGTACTCGCCGCTGACCTCCTCGTAGGTGCGACCGTCACTGGCGGCGTTCATGTGCACGAGGATGTAGTGGTCGGCGTACGCGCGGGCGGCGGGCCCGTTGTCGAGGGGCTGGCCGGCGAACGGCTCGAGGGCCTCGCGGTCCTCGGTCGCCATGTCGGCGATGGCCTCCTCGGTCGGCATCGTGATGCCCTGCATCGACAGCTGGTCGTTGACCTGGTCGCCGATGAAGGAGCTGGCCCAGCTGAGCAGTCCGCCCGCGACGAGGAGCACGGCCGCAAGGGCGACTCCGACGATCGAGGCGAACCTGTCGATGAGTGAACGCATGGAACTCTCCCTCTCCCTGTGGGCGAGGACTCCAGCGTCCCTGCCCTTCACCCACGAGGTTAGGGATGGCTCTCAGGTTGTTCTCAGGGCCGGTTGGACGAAGCTGCCGGGACCTCCGTCCCGCACCGGACGACGACGACTCCCCGGACGTGACCGGGGCCACGTCTGCGCAGGTCAGCGCGGACGTGGCCCCGATCCCGACCCCTGGTCGACGGCGAGGTCCGGTCTCAGCCGGCGGCCTCGATCCCGGCCCGCTCGGCCCCGATCGTGGTGTCGTCGCCGTGACCGGTGTGGACGACCGTCTCGTCGGGGAGGGCCAACAGCTTCTCCCCGATGGACCGCAGGATGGTCGGGTGGTCGCTGAACGAGCGACCGGTGGCCCCCGGGCCGCCGTTGAACAGCGTGTCGCCGCTGAAGACACACCCCAGGTCGGGCGCGTACCAGCAGACCGCACCGGGCGCGTGGCCCGGCGTGTGCAGCGCCTTCAGGGTCGTGCCACCGACCGTGACCTCGAACCCGTCGGCCACGTCGACGTCCCAGAGGTGGTCGGTGTGGGTGAGCTCCCACAGCGGCTTCTCGTCGGGGTGCAGCAGGATCGGCGCACCCGACCCGCCGTTGGCCGCCTCGCGCAGGGCGGGGGCGACGCGGCAGTGGTCGTCGTGAGCGTGGGTCAGCAGGATCGCCTTGAGCGTCCGCTCCCCCACGACGTCGAGGATCGCCTGGACGTCGTGCGGGGCGTCGATGACGACGCACTCGGACTCGTCACCGATCACCCAGATGTTGTTGTCGACGTCGAACGTCTGGCCGTCGAGGCTGAAGGTGCCGGAGACGACGGCGTGGTCGACCTTCGCAGCCGCCATCAGATGACCACGACCGAGCGCAGCACGTTGCCCCCGTGCATCTTCTCGAAGGCGGCCTCGACGTCGCCGATGCCGATCTCCTCGGTCACGAACGCGTCGAGGTCGAGGCGACCCTGGGTGTAGAGGTCGACCAGCATCGGGAAGTCGCGGCTGGGCAGGCAGTCGCCGTACCAGGAGGACTTCAGCGCGCCGCCGCGTCCGAAGACGTCGATCAGCGGCATGTCGGGGATCTTCATGTCCGGCGTGGGCACGCCCACGAGGACGAGGACGCCGGCGAGGTCGCGGGCGTAGAAGCCCTGCTTCCAGGTCTCGGGGCGACCGACGGCCTCGATGACCAGGTCCGCACCCTCGGCGCCCTCGTAGTAGCCGCCGCAGATCTCCTTGATCGCCTCGACCGGGTCGACCTCCTTGGAGTTGACCGTGTGGGTCGCGCCCAGCTCCTTGGCCTTGGCCAGCTTCTTCTCGTCGATGTCGACGGCGATGATCGGGCTGGAGCCGGCCAGCGAGGCCCCGGCGATCGCGGCGACGCCCACGCCGCCGCAGCCGATGACGGCGGTGGAGCGGCCACGGGTGGCCTGGCCGGTGTTGATGGCGGCACCGATGCCCGCCATGACGCCGCAGCCGAGCAGGCCGATGGCGGCCTTGCGGGCGTCGGGGTCGACCTTGGTGCACTGGCCGGCGGCCACGAGGGTCTTCTCGGCGAAGGCGCCGATGCCCAGCGCGGGGCTGAGCTCCGTGCCGTCCTCGAGGGTCATCTTCTGCTTGGCGTTGTGGGTGGCGAAGCAGTACTGGAGGTCGCCGCGCTGGCAGGCGCGGCACTCGCCGCACACCGCGCGCCAGTTCAGGACGACGGAGTCGCCGACCGCGACCTCGGTGACGCCCTCGCCCACGGCCTCGACGACGCCGGCGGCCTCGTGGCCGAGCAGGAAGGGGAACTCGTCGTTGATGCCGCCCTCGCGGTAGTGGAGGTCGGTGTGGCAGACCCCGCAGGTCTCCACCTTCACGACCGCCTCGCCCGGGCCCGGGGCCGGCACGTTGATCGTGACGACCTCGACCGGGGCCCCCTTGCTCCGGGCGATGACTGCCTGCACCTGCTGCATCTGCGCGCTCCTGTGGTTGAGGATCTGTTGCCCCCACCCAACCGGATCGGCGCCGCGCGCGAAAGCCGCCGTCCGGGGGTCTCGCCCCTCGACCTCGACGCCGGTTCCAACCATCCTCGACCTCGTCGCGTCCCAGGAGCACGAGAGGAGGCCACCATGACCCCACCGGCCCCACCCGAGGACTCCCCCGGCACCCGCACGGGCACCGGCGGCCGCGACGAGGAGTTCGCCACCTGGCTGCACGTGCGGCAGGGCGCCCTGCTCCGCACCGCCACCCTGCTGTGCGGCGACCCGCACGAGGCCCAGGACGTCCTCCAGACCGCCCTGGCCAAGCTCTACCTCTCCTGGGACAGGGTGCGCGAGCGCGACGCCCTGGACGCCTACGTCCGCCGCGCCCTGGTCAACGAGACCACCTCGCTGTGGCGCCGTGCCTGGCGCCGGCGCGAACGGCCGGTGGACGAGGTCCCGGACGGTGCCACCACGGCCGACCGCTACGACCTCGGCGAGCGTGCCGAGGTGTGGCGTGCCGTGAGCAGCCTCCCGCCGCGCGCCCGCTCGGTGGTCGTGCTGCGCTACTACGAGCAGCTCACCGAGGCCGAGACCGCCGAGGTGCTCGGGGTCAGCGTCGGCACCGTGAAGTCCCAGGCCCACCGCGGGCTGGCCCTCCTGCGCGAGCGGACCCCCGCCCACCTGGACCCCCGCACCGGCTCCGTCGCTGCGGGGCCCGAGAGCCATCCCGCGAACCAGCACTCGAACCGGCCCGAGAAGGAGGAGGAGCGATGAGCACCGACGACCTGCGCCACCTGCTCGACGACGAGCTCGCGCACCTGCCCGCCCAGCCACTGACGCTGGGCTCGGTGCAGCGCCGGGCCCGCACCGTGCGCCGCCGCCGCACCGCCCTGGCCACCGGGGCGGTGGCCGCGGTCGCCGCCGTCCTCGTGCCGCTGGCGGTCGTGGCCGGGGGCGCACTCTCCCGCGCGGACGACCTCGACCCGGTCTCCCCCTCCTCGCCGGCGGTCACCGTGGCCACCGACGGGGCGGGCACCGACGACGCAGCCGCCGTGACCGGCCCCGCCTGGTCGGACGGCACCACCATCCACGCCGCCGACGGGACGGTCGTGGAGGTCGACGTGGACGCCACCTCCGGCTTCTCGTTCGTGCCGCTCGGCGACCGGTTCCTCGCCGGTTCCTACGGCAACGGCACCGGGCTCGTCCTCACGCTCGTCGAGGCCGACGGCACCGTGGTGGACACCTTCGAGGGCACCGAGTACGCCGTGGGCGACGGCCAGGGCCGCACCGCCGGATGGACGGTCGGACGAGGCGCGGACCGCAGCGTCGCCGTGCTCGGCGCCGGGGAGAGCGACCCGACGCTGCTGCCGCTCACCGGGCTGCCCGACTCGGCCGGCCCGCCCGAGCTGCTGACCGTGCGCGGTGGCGGCTGCACCGAGGAGGCAGCGGACGAGGGGGACGGCTGCCAGGCCGTCGTCCTCACCAACGAGCGCTCGGGCGGCAGTCGCGCCTGGGTGGTGACCCCGGACGAGGCCCCGCGCGAGCTCGTGCCCGACGTCTTCTTCTCCGTCACCGGCGTCTCGCCGGACGGCACCCTCGTCGCCGGCACCACCGAGGTGGACGAGCGCGCGATGTCGACCTGCTCGGCGGTCGTCGACGCGGCCACGGGCACGGCGCTGTGGGAGACGTGCGAGGTGGGCTACCTGCGGTTCTCCCCCGACGGCGCGCACGTGCTCGCCACGGACCCCTGGCGCGACGGCCTCGGCCAGAACAGCTGGACCGTGCTGGACGCGCGGACCGGCGCCCAGGTGCAGCGCTACGAGGGTCTCCAGACCACCCAGGCCTGGGCCGGCCCCGACCAGGTGGTCGCCCTCGTGGGCGACTCCGCGACCAACGCCGGCGCCGTGCAGGTGTGGACCCTCGGGGAGGAGGAGCCCGAGGTGCTGGCCGAGGACCCGCGCCAGCTCATGCGGTTCTCGCTGGCGCTGCCCGGCGCGTGAGGGCGGATCAGCCTGTGAGGTCGGCTCAGCCCGCGAGGACGTCGGTGACCGGGAGGCTGGAGTCGGCGGGCAGGTCGAGGGAGGAGGGGACGCGGTCGCGCGCGACCATCTCGGCTCCGAGCGCGGCGACCATGGCGCCGTTGTCGGTGCACAGACCGGGTCGGGGGACGCGGACGCGGATGCCCAGCGACGCGGCCCGCTCCTCGGCCAGGTACCGCAGCCGCGAGTTGGCGGCGACGCCACCGCCGATGAGCAGGTCCTCGATGCCCTCGGAGGAGGCGGCGTCCAGCGCCTTGCGCACGAGGACGTCGCAGACGGCTTCCTGGAAGGAGGCGGCCACGTCGGCCACCGGCACCGGCTCGCCGCTGCGCTCGCGGGCCTCGACCCAGCGGGCGACGGCGGTCTTGAGGCCGGAGAAGGAGTAGTCGAAGCGGTGCCGCTCGAGGTCGCGGCGCGAGGTGAGGCCGCGGGGGAAGTCGATGGCGACCTGGCTGCCCTCGCGGGCCGCCTTGTCGATGTGCGGACCACCGGGGAACGGCAGCCCGAGCACGCGGGCGACCTTGTCGAAGGCCTCGCCGGCGGCGTCGTCGATGGTGGCGCCCATCGAGACCACGCCCGCGCCCTCGGGGGTCCCGTCGCCGACGCCGGTCACGTCGGTGACGCGCAGCAGGCTGGAGTGGCCGCCGGAGACGAGCATCGCCACGCACGGCTCGGGCAGCGCGCCGTGCTCGAGCTGGTCGACGGCGACGTGGCTGGCCAGGTGGTTCACGCCGTAGAGCGGCTTGCCGAGGCCCAGCGCGAGCGCCTTCGCGGCGGCCACGCCGACCAGCAGCGCACCGGCCAGGCCGGGGCCGTTGGTCACCGAGATCGCGTCGAGGTCGGTGAGGGCGACGCCGGCGGTCTCGCAGGCGCGCTCGATGGTCGGCACCATCGCCTCGAGGTGGGCCCGGGAGGCCACCTCGGGCACGACGCCGCCGAAGCGCGCGTGCTCGTCGACGCTGCTGGCCACCGCGTCCGCGAGGAGCGTGTGGCCCCGGACGATGCCGACGCCCGTCTCGTCGCAGGACGTCTCGATACCCAGGACCAGCGGCTCGTCACGACTCACGCGGCCCATTGTGCTCGCTGTGGGTGGGGCGGCTGGAATCCGGCCTGTTTCAATGCGGGAGTGCTCCCCCACCCCGCGCACGTCGACCTCGCCACGCTCGTCGCGACCCACCCGGACCCGTTCGTGGTCCACCAGGTGAACCCCGGCGACAGCGTGGGGGCCTGGACGCTGGGCGACGCCGTCGTCCTGGACGGCAACCGCACCCGCGGCGGGGTCGACGACGGCCGCCCCGGCCTGTGGTGCACCGGACCGGCCGTCGACCTGGACCCGCTCATGGCGCACGTCGAGCCGCTGATTCCCCGGCCGGGCAGGGTCAGCGTCGAGGAGACGTCCTTCGCCGCCCTGCCCGCCTCCTGGCGCTACGCGCCGAGCGGCCACTGGCACTGGATGCTGACCCGCACGGCACCCCGCCACGTCCCCGGCGAGGACGCCGTCACCCGGCTCCGCACCGAGGGCGACGACCTCGCCGACGTGGACGCCCTCGAGGCGCTGCTGGACGTCGCCAACCCCGGCTCCTTCGCCCGCGCCGGAACCCCGGGGGTCGAGGGCTGGCTGGGCGTGCGCGACCCCGAGGCGTCGGCCGCGCTGATCGCCGCCGGGGCGATCCACCGCGACCCCGACGGCACCGGCCACCTGCGCGGCGTCACCACCCACCCCGCGCACCGCGGCCGCGGCCTCGGCGCGGCGGTCTCCGCCGCGCTGACCCGCTGGGCCCTGGCCGGCGCCGCGGGCACCGCCACGCTCGGCGTCTACGTCGACAACGACCCTGCCCTCGCCGTCTACGACCGGCTCGGCTTCACCACCCACCACACCTTCGTCTCCGGCCGCCCCGTCCCACCGCCGAGTCGGCAGTAACTTGCTGCCGACTCACCACCGAGTCGGCGGTCTCGAGGCTCGTCGCCGGGGCTCCTCACACCTCGACCACCGGAGTGGGTCCGAGGGTGAGCTCGCAGACGACGGCGGTCGCGCCGTCCGCGTAGTACCGCTTCCGGCGGGCCAGGTCGACGAATCCGTGCCGGGCGTAGAAGGCCCGGGCCCCGTCGTTGTCCTCGCGCACCTCGAGCAGCACCCGGTCGCAGCCGCCCTCGCGGGCGAGCGCCACGACGGCGTCCAGGAGGGCCGAGGCCAGGCCGGTGCGTCGGTGCTCGGGCAGCACGGAGATCCGCTGGAGCTCGGCCACGTCGACGAGGCTGACGACGGCGTGGCCCACGACCTGCCCGTCGGGGCCGAGCGCCACGAGGTAGGAGACGGTCGGGACGTCGCCGGTCAGGCCGGCCTCGACCAGACCGCGCGACCAGGCGTCCGGGCCCAGGTTGCGCGCCTCGAGCGCCGCGACGGCGTCGGTGTCGCCCGGCCCGGCGGCGCGGACGGTCACGAGACGGGCTTGCGGGCGCCGGGGGCCTCGGCGTCGGGGCGCCGCAGGTACAACGGCTCGGGGTCGAGGATCTCGGACATCTCCTCGGTGATCGCGACCGCCAGCCACGCCGCGCTCGGCCGGCGGGGGCCGGCGGTGCGGGCGAAGTGCTCGGGGTAGAGGTCGGCGCCCTCGCCGACGACGAGCGCATCCGTGGCGGCCTCGGCGGGCTTGACCACGACGGGGCCGTCGATCCGGGTGCCGTCGGCGTCGTAGGAGGCCAGGTAGACCTCCTTGCGGCGGGCGTCGGTGGCCACCAGGAACGGCTCGGCCACCTCGCCGGCGCCGACGGCCTGGGCCGCCAGCACGTCCAGGGTGCACACGCCGTAGACGGGCACCTCGAGGACGTGGCCGAGGGTACGGGCGGTCACCAGCCCGACCCGCAGGCCGGTGAAGGGGCCGGGACCCACGCCCACCCCGACGGCGGTCACGTCGAAGCGCTGCGCACCGGCGTCGGCGAGGACCCGCTCGATCATCGGCGCCAGCTGCTCGCCGTGCCGCATCGCCACGTCGGCGTCCGCCGAGGCGACCACCCGCTCGCCGTCGTGCAGGGCGACGGTGACGCGGGGCGTGGCGGTGTCGAACGTGAGCAGCACGCTCTCAGGCTAGGCCCACCCGGCGGCGCGGCCCGCACCGAGGGCTCAGCCCGCGGCCTCGTCCGCGTACTCCAGGGCGGCGGCGGCCACGTCGCGGGCGTAGGCCTCGGAGCGGTTGTAGCGCAGCACGGCCGCGGTCCAGGCCTGCGAGGAGTCCAGGTCGCCGTCGGCGCACAGGTACCGGGCCGCGCCGGCGGCGGCGTCGTCGAGGTCGAAGGGGTCGCGGGAGCCGTCGCGATCGCCGTCGGCGGCGACCCCGGCCCAGGTGGACGGCAGGAACTGCATGGGCCCCACGGCGTGCTCCCAGGTGGAGTCGCCGTGCCAGGCGGTGCCGGCGGGCGTCGCACGGATGGCGGCGAACCCCTCACGGCCGTCGAGCGCGGGGCCGAGGATCGGTGAGGACGAGGTGCCGTCCGCGCGCAGGGTGCGCCCGTAGAGGGTGCCGTGCTGGGACTCGACCCAGCCGATGCCGGCCAGCGTCGTCCAGCCCAGGTCGCAGCCGGCGACCCCACTGGTCTGCGCCGTGGCGTAGGCCCGGACGGCGGGGGCCGGGATGCCCGTGCGCTCGGCGGTGCGTCGCACCCAGGCGGGGTCCAGCGACGGCCGCGCCCCGGTGGTCCGCTCCACGGGGGCGGGCACGTAGGTCTCGGCCGGCGTCAGGTCGACGACCGGCTCGTCGTGGTAGAGCCAGCCCAGGCCGGCCAGCACCCCGGCGCCGACGACCAGGGCGGCCGTGGCGCGGTACAGCCCGGACTCCAGCGCCGCGGCCGCGCGTGGTGCCCGGCTCGCGGGGCGGCGGGTGCGCCGCGTGCTCCCCGTCCTGCGGCGCGTGGTCGGGCGCGTGCTGCCGCGACGGGGTGGGCGTCGAGCGGGCGTCCGGCTCAGGCGGGCCAGCCCTGGACGGCGAGCCCGTGCTCGGCGATCGCCTCGCGCAGCACGGCGTGGCCCTGGTCGAGGTCCCAGCAGATGCCGGCCAGGCCGACGGAGCGGGCGGACTCGACGTTGTCGGCGCGGTCGTCGATGAAGAGCACGTCGGCCGGGTCCACCTCGCCGGTCGCGTCGGCGATCCGGGCCAGGCAGCGGCGGAAGTACTCGGGGTCCGGCTTGGCCACGCCGAGCAGGTAGGAGTAGCAGATCGAGTCGAACAGGTCCGGGTAGCCGAAGACCCGGTTCATGTGCTCGGCCCGGTTGCGCTCCTGGTTGCTGCCCAGGTGCACGCCGATGCCCTGGGCGCGCAGCCCGGCCACCAGCGCCATGCTGGTCGGCTCGGCGCGCAGCCGTCGCCACACGGCCTCGTGCAGCCGCTCGCCCTCGGCCCGGCGGCCGCTGGCCAGCAGCATCCGGTCCAGGACGTCGACGAAGTCGCCGTCACCCGCGAGCGGCTTGCGCTCGGCCTCCCACGCGGCGTCCATGAAGGCGCGCGCGTCGGTGGCGTCGAACCAGGGCTCGAGGGCCTCGTACCAGTCCACGGTGGCGTGCTGGAGCACCCCGTCGGCGTCCAGGAGGACGTGCCGGATCGTCATCGTTCCGCCTGTCGTCAGTGCGCCGGGCTCACTCCGTGCCGTGCTTCGCGATGAACGCGAGGATCTGCTCGGAGAGCTCGGGGCGGCACACGATGAGGTCGGGCAGGTAGACGTCGTCCTGGTTGTAGACCAGCTCGTCGCCGTTGACCCGGGAGGTGAACAGGCCGGCCGCGCGGGCGACGGCGACGGGGGCCGCGGAGTCCCACTCGAACTGGCCACCGGCGTGCACGTAGGCGTCGGCGACGTCGCGCACCACGCTCATCATCTTCACGCCCGCGGAGCCCATCGGCACCAGCTCGGCGCCCATCTCCTCGGCCAGCGCCTGCACGAAGGCCGGCGGGCGGGAGCGGGAGACGGCGATGCGGGGCACGGCCGAGGAGGACGGCGGCACGACGGGCGCGCTGCCGGTGTTGAAGGTCTCGCCCAGCGCCGGCTGCGCCACGGCACCGGCGACGAGGGTGCCCTCGCCGTCGCCGGTGCGGCTCCACAGCGCCACGTGCACGGCCCAGTCGTCGCGCGGCGGCTCGGAGAACTCGCGGGTGCCGTCCAGCGGGTCGATGATCCAGCAGCGCTCGGCCTCGAGCCGGGCCTTGTCGTCCTTGCCCTCCTCGGAGAGCACGGCGTCGTCGGGGCGGTACTGCGCCACGAGGCTCATCAGGAGCTCGTGCGCGGCGGCGTCGCCGGCGTCCTTGAGCGCCTTGCCCTCCAGGCCCTCGGTGCGCACCTCGAGGAGGCGGCGGCCGGCGGCTTCGGCCAGCCAGACGGCGAGGGCGTGGTCGTCGGCGTTCTCGGGCGGGGTACCAGGCTCGAAGGTCACGCCCGGAGCGTAGCCGTCCGCAGGCTCAACTCCACGCCGGCGACGCCGGGACGGACGGTGGCGTCCGGCACTCCCCACCTGTGAGCAGGTCAGGAGTTGAAGCGCTGCTGGGTCTTCTCGAGGCCGTCGGCGACCAGCGACTCGACCGCGTCCGCCGCGGTGTCGACCACGAACGGCAGCAGCTTCTTCTCGGCGGTCGAGTAGTTCGACAGCACGAAGTCCGCCACGTCCTGGCGACCCGGGGGGCGGCCGATGCCGACCCGCACCCGGTGGAAGTCGCCGGTGCCGAGGCTGGAGCGCATGGACTTCAGCCCGTTGTGCCCGTTGTCGCCGCCGCCGAGCTTGACCCGCATCGTGTCGAAGTCGATGTCGAGCTCGTCGTGGATCGCGACGACCTGGGCCGGCGGCACCTTGTAGAAGGTGGCGAGCGCCTTGACGGGGCCGCCGGTGTCGTTCATGTAGCAGCGCGGCCGGGCGAGGACGACGCGGGGCGCGTCGCTGCCGGGGGCGCCGAGGCGTCCCTCGACCACGTCGGCCCGGCCGGACTTGTGCGCCCGGAAGCCGGAGCCCATCCGCGAGGCGAGCTCGTCGGTGACCATGTAGCCGATGTTGTGCCGGTGCCCGGCGTACGACGGCCCGGGGTTGCCGAGGCCGACGACGAGCCAGGTGCTGCTCGTGGTGTCGTCGGTCATCGGTCCCCCGGGCCGTGTACGTGGATGCTGCTGGGTCCTGCTGGTGCTCCGGGACGGAGCGGGTGGAGCCGGGTGGCTGCCGGGAGGCTCAGGCCTCCTCGGTGTCCTCCGCCTCGTCCTTCTCGATGCCGGCCTCGGCCTCGGCCTCGGTCATCTCGGCGTCGACGTCGTCAGCGGTCGGGGCCTGCGAGACGTGCAGGACGAGCGCGTCGCCGTCGGTGAGCAGGGTGGAGCCGGCGGGCAGGGCCAGGTCCGAGGCGTGCAGCTGCTTGCCGACCTCGAAGCCCTCGACGTCGATCTCGATCCACTCGGGGATGCTCATGGCGTCGGCCTCGACCTCGATGGTCTGCAGCTCGGTGGTGAGCAGGCCGTCGCGGACGATCTCGCCGGTGACGTGGACGGGCACCTCGACGGAGACCTTCTCGCCGCGCTTCACGACGACCATGTCGACGTGCTCGATGTGGCGCTTGATCGGGTCGATCTGGACCTGCTTGGTGAGGCCGAGGTGGGCCTCGCCCTCGAGGTCGATGTCGAGGATGGCGTTGGCGCCGCCGTGCTTGAGGGCGAGCATGGTCGCGTGACCCGGGAGGATCATGTGGACCGGCTCGGCGCCGTGGCCGTAGAGGACGGCGGGGATCTTGTCGGCGCGGCGGATGCGGCGGGCCGCGCCCTTGCCGAACTCGGTGCGCTTCTCGGCGGTGATCTTCTCGGACATGCGAGACTCCTCGGTGTCGGGGCGGGTGCGTTCTCGTCGGCCGCACGAGTGCGACCGGGTGCTGGTGGTGGCCGCGGCGCGAGACACGACGCGACACCAGGTCCCGCCCTGTCGATCACGGAGCCGGGGCCGGTCCGCGTGGACCCCCCGCTCCCTCGCCGAGGCAACTCGCAGAGTCTACGCAGGCCACGCCGTCCGGGGCCAATCGCCCGCCCCGGGGCTGCGTCGGGGCCGCTGCCTAGGGTGGGCGCATGTCGCTCACGCTCGCCGAGGCCCGTGCCCGCGCCGCCGTCCTGACCGGTGTCTCCTACGACCTGGACCTCGACCTCACCGACCCCGGCCGGGGCACCTACGGCTGCACGGCGCTGGTCGGGTTCACCACCGCGGAGCCGGCCACGTTCCTGGAGCTGAAGGACGGCCAGGACCTGTCGGTGACGCTGGACGGCGAGCCGGTCGAGCACGCCTACGACGGCCGGCGGATCACGCTGACGGGCCTGCCGGTCGGCGTCCCGCTGACGGTGCGCGTCGACGTCCGCGTGCCCTACGTGAGCGACGGCGACGGCATGCACCTGATGACGGACGCCGCGGACGGGGAGACCTACGCCTCGGCCTACCTCTCCCTGGACGTGGCGCAGCGGGTGTTCCCGTGCTTCGACCAGGTCGACCTCAAGGGGCCGCTGACGCTGGCCGTGACCGCCGACCCGCGGTGGACCGTCATCGCCAACGGCCGCGTGGTCTCCTCCGCGCAGGAGCAGGCGGCCGGACGCTGGCGCTTCGCGACCACTCCCCCGGTCTGCCCGAGCCTGTTCGTGGTGTGCGCCGGGCCGTGGCACTCGGTGACCTGGGAGCACGCCGGGCTGCCGTTCGGCTGGCACGCCCGGGCGTCCCTGGCCGCGGACCTCGACCGCGACGCGCCCGAGCTGATGGCCACCACCAACGCCTGCTTCGACCACTACGCCGAGCTCTTCACCGAGCCCTACGCCTTCGACTCCTACGACCAGCTCTTCGGGCCCGGCCACAACTGGGGTGCGATGGAGACGCCGGGCTGCGTCACCTACCGCGACGAGTACCTGCCGCGGGGGCGCACCTCCGACGTCGCCCGGGCGGGCCGCGCGACCACCATCGCGCACGAGATGGCACACATGTGGTTCGGCAACCTCGTGACGATGCGCTGGTGGGAGGACACCTGGCTCAACGAGTCCTTCGCCGACTACATGGGCTACCGGGTGGCCGCCGACGGCGCCGGGTTCGCGGACACGCTCGTGGGCCACGAGGGACGTCGCAAGCCCGGCGCGTACACCGCGGACGAGCGGCGCTCGTCGCACCCCGTGGCGCCGCTGCCCGAGGACGTGCCGGACGTCGACGCCGCGTTCGCCAACTTCGACGCGATCTCCTACTCCAAGGGCAACTCGCTGCTGCGCCAGCTCGTCACGTGGCTGGGCGACGAGGACTTCCTCGCCGGGGTGAACGCGCACCTCACGACCCACCGGTTCGGCAACGCCACGCTCGACGACCTCGTCGGCGCGCTGGACGACGCCTCGCCGCGCGACGTGCGCGCCTGGGCCGAGGCCTGGCTGCGCACCACGGGCTTCGACACGCTGCGGGTGACCCGGGGCGAGGACGACGTGCCCGTGCTCGAGCGCGTGGGCAGCCGCCCGCACCGCGTCTCCGTGGTCGCCCTCGACGGGCCCGCGATCGTGGGTCGGGCCATGGTGGACGTCGACGACGAGCCGGTGCCGCTGAGCGACTGGGCCGGCCTCGCCGTCGTCCCGAACGCCGGCGGTGAGTCGTTCGCGCGGCTCGCGCTGGACCCGCTCTCGGCCGCGGTCGTGGCCGAGCACCTCTCGGCCCTGGAGGACCCGCTGCTGCGCACGGTGCTGTGGGCGCACGCCTTCGACCGCGTGCACACCCGCGACCTGGACGTGGTCGGGTACGTGGACCTGGTGCGCCGACACCTGCCCGCCGAGACCAACGCGGCCCTCGTCGGTGGCGTCGTGGGACGGACGCTGGGCCCCGTCCTGGCCCTGCGGACGCCGGCCGAGCACGCCGGCACCGTGCGCGCCACCGTCGCCGGTGCGTGCGCGGTGGGCCTGCTGGGCTCGCCGGCCGAGGGCGTGGGGCTGGCGCTGACGCAGGGACTGGCCGCCACCTCCTCGGACCCGGCCCTGCTGGAGGGCTGGCTCACGACCGGCGCCACCGAGGCCGGGCTCACGCTCGACCCGGCACTGCGCTGGAGCGTGGTGGCCCGGCTGGCCGAGCTCGGGCAGCTGGACGAGGCGGCCATCGAGGCCGAGCGGGTCGCCGACGGCACCTTCGCCGGCGACCTGGGTGCGGCCCGCGCCCTGGCCGCACGGCCCACCGCGGAGGCGAAGGCCCAGGCCTGGGCGCGGATGACCGAGCCGGACGTCGGCAACCGGGTCTTCGAGGCGTGCGCGGACGGCCTGTGGTCGACCGAGGAGCCGTCCCTGGTGCGCCCCTACGTCGACGCCTACCTGGCGGAGGCGCCCGGCATCGCCGGGCGGCGCGGTCAGGGCTTCAGCCTCGTCGTCGGCCGGGCGTTCCCCTCCGTGGCGCTGACCTCCACGCAGCGCTCGGCGCTGGCCTCGACGCTGGCGTCCGGCTCGGTGCCCACCGTCCTCGCTCGCCTCTGGAACGACACGCTGGACGACCTCGGCTGAGCCCGCCCCGCGGGACGTCATACGTCTGAGGGGGACTGCGTCCGCTCCGTATGACGTCCCGCTGAGCGCGGGGCGAGCCGTCAGGCCAGGGCGGTCTTCACGGCCTGCTCGAGGCCGGTGGCGGGGCGACCGAGGAGGGTCTCGAGGTCGGTGGCGGGCACGAGCAGCTCGCCCTCGGTGATGCCGCGGTCGACGTCGGCGAAGACCTGCGCCGCCGGGGCGGGGAGCCCGGCGCCCTCGAGGATGCCCTGGAGCACCTCGAGCGGCACCTGGGTGTAGCTGACCTCCTGGCCGATCACGCCGGAGACCGCGGCGGCGATCTCGGGCAGGGTGACCTGCTCGCCACCGAGCTCGTAGGTCCGGCCGGCGTGCCCGTCCTGGGTGAGGACGACGGCCGCGGCCTCGGCGTACTCGCTGCGCAGCGCGACGGAGAGGCGGGCGTCCGGGGCCGCGGCGCCGGCGAAGCCGTGCTCGGTCCACACCGGCACCTGGCCGGTGTAGTTCTCCACGTACCAGGCGTTGCGCAGGACGACGGTCGGCACGGACGAGGCCGCGAGGATCTCCTCGGTGGCGCGGTGGTCGTTCATCAGCAGCAGGCTGGACTCGGTGGCCTTCGGCCCCGAGGTGTAGACGAGGAGGCTGACGCCGGCCTTCTCGGCGGCCTCGACCACGGTGCGGTGCTGGTCGACGCGGTGCGGCTCGATGCCGGAGACCAGCAGCACCTTCTCGGCGCCGACCAGCGCGGCGGCGACGGCCTCGGCGTCGTCGCGGTCGACGGCGCGGACGTCGACGCCCCGCTCGGCGAGGTCGGCCAGCTTCTCGGTGCTGCGGCCGGTGGCGACGATCTCGGCGGGCGCGACACCCTTCTCCACCAGGTGCTCGACGGCGAGGCGGCCGAGGTGACCGGTGGCTCCGAAGACGACGATCGACATGGGGTTCCTCCTGTGACGGGGTGGGCCCGGCGTCCACCGGGCTTCTCGTCCAGGCCCAACAGGCCCTCCACCTGCATGCTTCCCGACAGGTAGCAGTGACCTTGAAGTGCTGTGGTTACCCGAGGGATAGTGAGCAGGTGAGCCCCACGTCGCCTGCCACGGCCGCCCTCGAGGTGGACCAGACCCCCGACCCGTACACCGCCGCGTGCCCCACGCGCACCGTGCTCGACCGGGTCGGTGACCGGTGGACGATGCTCGTGCTGCTCCTGCTGGCGCAGCGCACCCACCGCTTCTCCGAGCTCTCCCGCGCGATCGAGGGGATCAGCCCGAAGGTGCTGACCCAGACCCTGCGCGGCCTCGAGCGCGACGGGCTGCTCGTCCGCGAGGTGCACGCCGAGGTGCCGCCGCGGGTGGAGTACACGCTCACCCCGCTCGGCGGCACGCTGGTGGACGCCGTCGCCGGGCTGGACCGCTGGGCGCGCGTCCACATCGGCGAGGTCGAGGCCGCCCGCGCCGCCTACGACGCGGGCTGACCCGCCCGGTCGGACGCAGCTGTCACCCAGGACGCACGAGCGCCGAGTCGGCAGAGAGCTGCTGCCGACTCGGCGGGGTGGTGCCGGGTCTAGGCGTGGCCGTCGAAGAGGGACGTGACCGACCCGTCCTCGAAGACCTCCCGGATCGCGCGGGCGATGAGCGGGGCGATCGAGAGCTCGGTGAGCTTGTCGAACTTCCGCTCCTCCGGGATCGGGAGGGTGTTGGTGACGACGACCTCGATGGCCGAGCAGTTCTTCAGCCGGTCGACAGCGGGGTCGGAGAGGATCGCGTGGGTGGCGGCGATGATGACGCCGGCCGCGCCGTCCGCCATGAGGGCCTCGGCGGCCTTCACGATGGTGCCGCCGGTGTCGATCATGTCGTCGGTCAGCACGCAGATCTTGCCGGTGACCTCACCGACGACGCGGTTGGCCACCGTCTCGTTGGGACGGTCGGTGCGGCGGGTCTTGTGGATGAAGGCCAGCGGGGCGCCGCCGAGCTTGGCGGACCAGCGCTCGGCGACCTTGATCCGGCCGGCGTCCGGGGAGACGACGCAGAGCGGCTGGTCGCCGTACTTCTCCAGCACGTAGTCGGTGAGGATCGGCAGCGCCATCAGGTGGTCGACGGGGCCGTCGAAGTAGCCCTGGAGCTGGTCGGCGTGCAGGTCCACGGAGATGACCCGGTCGGCACCGGCGGTCTTGAACAGGTCCGCCACGAGGCGGGCCGTGATCGGCTCGCGGCCGCGGTGCTTCTTGTCCTGGCGGCCGTAGCCGTAGAACGGCATGACAACGGTGATCCGCTTGGCGGAGGCCCGCTTGAGGGCGTCCACCATGATCAGGTGCTCCATGATCCACTCGTTGATCGGAGCCGTGTGGCTCTGGATCACGAAGGCGTCGCACCCGCGGACGGACTCCTCGTAGCGGACGTAGATCTCCGAGTTGGCGAACTCGTAGGCACTGGTCGGCACGAGGTCGGTGCCGAGGATCTCGGCGACCTCCTCGGCCAGAGCCGGGTGTGCCCGACCGCTGAAGACCATGAGGTTCTTCTCGGTGGTCCTCTTGTAACCGGTCATGCGCGCACCACTCCTGGTCGACGGCTGCAAAGGCGCTGGTGATTCTGCCCCGCACAGCAGGCGCGGCCAACTCCGGACCGGCCGCTGGGCACGTCGCGAACGACACGTCGGACGAAGGCGCAGGTCACAGGCGTGTCACCGGTTCGTCACCGATCCTTTACCCATCTGCTCGGCCTCGTCGGGCCGGGTCTGGACGCCGGGTCAGGCCTCCGTGCCCGCCTCGTCCGCGGCGTCGAGGGCCTCGCGGGCGGCGTCCGCCTGGGCCGTGCCTGCGCGCTTGTCGAGGGCCCAGCCCTCGATCAGCCGCACGGGGCCGGCGCTGACGGCGAGAGCACCCGGGGGCACCGTCCCGCGCACGACCGTTCCCCCACCGGTGGCCGCGCCGTCGCCGATCTCGACGGGGGCGACGAAGGTGTTGTTCGAGCCGGTCCGAGCGTGCTTGCCGACCACCGAGCGGTGCTTGGCCACGCCGTCGTAGTTGGCGAAGATCGTGCCCGCGCCGATGTTGGTGCCCTCGCCGATCTCGGCGTCGCCGACGTAGGAGAGGTGCGGCACCTTCGCGCCGGTGCCGATCACGGCGTTCTTGGTCTCGACGAAGCCGCCGATCTTGCCGCCGGCGCCCAGGCGGGTGCCGGGGCGCAGGTAGGAGAAGGGGCCGACGTCCGCCCCCGCGCCGACGACGGCGAGCTCACCGTGCACGCGCACCACGTGCGCGCCCGCGCCGACCTCGCAGTCGCGCAGGGTGGTGTCGGGGCCGACCACGGCGTCCTCGCCGACGGACGTGGCGCCGAGCAGCTGGGTACCGGGCAGGATCGTCACGTCCTGGGCCAGGTCGACGTCCACGTCGATCCAGGTGGTGGCCGGGTCGACGATCGTCACGCCCTCCCTCATCCACCGGTTCAGCACGCGGTCGTTGAGGATGCGGGCCAGGCCGGCCAGCTGGGCACGGTCGTTGGCGCCCTCGGTCTGCACGACGTCGTCCAGGACGTGCGCACCGATCTGGAGCCCGGCCTCGCGGGCCAGGCCCAGCAGGTCGGTGAGGTAGTACTCGCCCTTGGCGTTGTCGTTGGAGAGCCGGGGCAGGGCCTCGCGCAGGAAGCCGGCCTCGAAGGCCATGATCCCGGAGTTCACCTCGGCGATCTCGAGCTCGTCGCGGTCGGCGTCCTTGTGCTCGACGATCCGGACGACGTCCCCGTCGGCGTCGCGCACGATCCGGCCGTAGCCGCTGGGGTCGGGGACGACGCCCGAGAGCACGCTCACCGCGCGCTGCGCCGCCTCGTGGGTGGCCACGAAGTCGCGCAGGGACTCCCCCGTGAGCAGCGGGGTGTCGCCGTAGGCCACGAGCACGGTGCCGGTGGCGACGTCCGCGGCCTCGACGCCGACGCGCACCGCGTGGCCGGTGCCGCCCTGCTCCTCCTGCACGACGAGCTGCGCCGTCGGCATCCGCTCGCTCACGTGCGGCCCGACCAGCTCGCGCTGGTGGCCGATGACCGTGACGACGCGGCGCGGGCTCAGCTGCTCGACCGCCGCGAGGACGTGCCCGACCAGCGAGCGCCCGCCGATGGCGTGCAGCATCTTCGGCGTCTTGGAGCGCATGCGCGTCCCCCCGCCCGCGGCGAGGACGACGACGGTCAGGTCGGTGAGCACCGGCTGCTGCACGGAAGCGACTCCAGTCGGGTCGAGGAAGGTGGTCGGCCGTGCGGAGCGGCCCGACCGGCCCGCACAGACGCCCCACTCTAGGCGGGACACCTCCCTCCTCCCCCATGCCGGTCCGGCCCACACCCCCGCACGGACGCGGCGGGGCACCGCGAGCACAGGTCGGCACCGAGCGACCAGCCTCTCGCCGCCGGTCAGGGCGCCGTGAAACGGATCACGCCCCGCCCGCGGCGAGCCCTACTTTCGACGGGCGGCGCTTCGGCCGACCTCCGGCTCCCCCACCTTCGCGCGCCGCTCCTCACCAGGAGATCCCCCCATGCCCGAGATGCCCGAGATGCCCGTGCACCCCCGCCGCCGCCGCCCGTCCGCACCGCTGGTGATCAGCCTGCTCGCCCTGGTCCTGGCCCTCGTGGCCACCGGGGCCCCGGCCACCGCCGCCCGCCTCATCACCGGCCAGGACGTGAAGAACGGCTCCCTCACGGGCCTCGACGTCAAGGACGGCAGCCTGCGAGCCGCCGACCTGGCCGACGGCGCCGCCGGCGTCACCTTCTTCGGCCGCAAGCGCGTCCTGGCCTCCGCGGGCGACGACTACACCGCCTCCCTGGCGGCGGCGAAGAAGGTCGTCCTGCTCCGCCAGGGCCCGATCACCGTCTACGGCAAGTGCTTCATGGTCGGCACCACCATCAACTACGTCGTGGCGGTCTCGACGAAGGTGGACGGGGTGCTGATGGACTCCCGCGAGGACTCCCTCGTCACCGAGGGCGGCTTCCTCGACGTGGACACCCCCGAGACCGATCGGATCATGGAGGAGGACAGCGCCAGCGCCGGCACCGCCGACTCCGACGCCGAGGACAGCAGCGACTTCCTCATCCTCGCGCCCGACGGGACCACGATCCGCGGCTGGTCCGGCGGCGCCCTCAAGACCGGCGCGCTGCCCGGCGGCAACGGCCCGTTCGGCGCCGGCAAGGTCTGCCTGTTCACCGGCGGGGCCTTCCACAGCTGACCCGCCCCACCTGACCCGTGCCCGGGCAGCCACCCGGTGACCGACGGACGTCACCGGGTGGCCACCCGCCCGGCACCCTGACGCCACCCCCGGGCGCCAGGCTGGCCGGATGCACCGACGCGCCGGACGCCGACTCCTGCCGCTGCTGCTGTTCCTGGGCCTGGCGGCGGTCTACGTCCCGACGATCGGCACGAACCCCAGCCCGGACGTCTACACGGCCGACTTCGCCGCGTGGCACCTCGCCCGCACCGGCGACCCCGTGCCCGACATCAGCAACTTCCCGCTGCTGGACGACAACATCATCCGCGAGACCTGGATCGTCGAGACCGCCGACGGCCGCGAGGCGGTCGGCCGCTCCCCCGGCGTGATCGCCGCCGTCGTCCCGGCGTACTGGCTCGAGCACGTGCTCACAGGGGCGCCGGCGATCACCGCCCTGCCCGGCGGCCTCACCGCCGCGCTGCTCACGGCCTGCACCGTGACGCTCTTCTTCTCGCTCGTCCGGCGGCACCGCGGCGACCGGGAGGCGCTGCTGGCCGCCGGCCTGCTGGGGCTGGCCACGCCCCTGTGGTCGGTCGCGGCCGACGGGGTCTGGCCGCACACGCTCACCGCGCTGGGCATCGTCGCCACCGCCTGGGCCGCCGATCGGGAGCGGTGGTGGCTGGCGGGCCTGGCCGGCGGCGTCGTGCTGTGGGGCCGCGTGCACGCGGCGGTGGTGTGCGCGGTCCTCGGCCTCGGGGTCGCGTGGAGTCGGCGGCGTCCGCTGGTCGCCGTGCGCGTCGGCGTCCCGAGCCTGGCGCTGCTCGGGCTGATGGCCTGCTGGACCCGCTGGACGTACGGCTCGTGGGACCCGACCTCCGGCTACCGCGCCGGCGACTTCACCAGCACCGCCGGCGGCTACCTCACCGACCCGCTCGGACTCCTGGTCAACGCCGCCGGGTTCCTCGTCTCCCCCGACCGCGGCCTGCTCGTGTGGACGCCGCTGCTGCTCGTCCTGGCGCCCGCGCTGCGTCGCGGCTGGCCCGACCTGCCCGACTGGGCACGCTGGCTGGCCGTCAGCGGGCTCGTCTACCTGGCGACCCAGGGGCTGCTCGTGCGGTTCAGCGGCGGCGACCAGTTCTACGCCTACCGCACCAGCCTGGAGCTGGTGGTGGCCGCCGCCCCCGCGCTCGCGCTCACCGCGCATCGGATGGGGCCGCGGGCCCGCCGCTGGTTCACCCCCGTCGCCGTGCTGCAGCTGGTGCTGCTGGTGCCCGGGTCGGCGCTGGACGGGTTCTTCGTGCCGGTCGCGCACGTGTGGACGCGGAACGCGTTCGTGGTCGGCGCGCTCGAGCGTCCGGTCGAGGTCGGCCTGTGCACCGCCGCGGCCCTGGCGCTCAGCGCAGGGGTGCTGCGGGCGTGGCGCTCGGGGTGGCTGCGGGTCGAGCAGCCTCCCGCTCCCGGCGGGCCTCGTGCCGGGTCCGCTCCCGCATCACCCACGGCACCGCCGCCGCAGCCGCGAGCGCTCCGAGCCCCAGCACCCACGGCCACGGACCGGCCGCCGGGTAGGTCTGCTGGTAGCTGAAGATCGTGCTCCACTCCAGCACGGCGAGGCCGCCGACCGTCCACACCGTCATCACCACCGACCAGCCGGTGGCGCGGCGCCAGTCGGCCGCCCCGTCCCGCGCGACCTCGCGGCGCGGGCGCAGCAGCGCCACCATCGCGAGCGCGACCGGCGTGGCCAGGAACGCGATCACCTGCATCGTGTAGCGGTCGTGGAAGCCGCCGCCGTCGCGCACGAAGCCCGCGGTGTTGACGAAGGTGACCAGCGACAGCGAGCCGAGCAGCAGCCAGCCGGGGTCGGGCCGCCAGCCGGCCCGCCACGCCCCCGGCAGCAGCGGCAGGCGCCGCACGGCCAGCACCGGCACGACGAGCAGCCCGACGACCACCGCGACCGACGCGGCCAGGATCGGCTCGTCGAACCCCGGCACGCGGCCGAGGTCGGCGAGCGAGGTGACCGGCGAGCGCTGGAACTTCTCCAGGAGCGCGCCCTGGCCCGTCAGGTCGCCGTAGAGGGAGAGGTTGCGCAGGTACCACCAGGACGTCGCGGCCGCCGGCACGCCGCCCACCACCGCGGCCGCCACCAGGTAGCGGGGTCGTCGCGCCGCCCGTCGGGACAGCAGCCACGCCAGGCCGAGCGCGATCGCGCAGGCCGCCACGGCCAGCACCCCGGGCGCCCGGGTGCCGGCGGCCAGCGTCCCGGCCAGGGCCGCGACCACGACCCTGCGCCGGGTCACCTCCTCCGGGCCCCCGTGCAGCATCCGCACCGTCATCAGCAGCAGGAGCAGCGCGGCCGCGCTGCCCCACCCGTCGGACTGCGCGAAGCCCGAGCGGAGCACCAGGCTCGGGGTCACCGCCACGATCGTGGCCAGCGCCGCCACCGCCGGACGCCGGGGCACCAGCGCCCGGGTCAGCAGGCCGACCAGCAGCACCCACACCCCGTAGCCGGCCGTGTTGACCAGCCGCATGGCGATCACCACGTGCGAGACGTCGTCGCGGGTCAGCTCCCACACGGGCACGAGCAGCGCCACGTAGAACGGCGGGTGGTTGGCCACCCACGTGTCCTTGTGCGCGGCGTCCCAGCCCAGCAGCACCCGGGCGCCGCGGGGCACGTCCCCGGGGTCGGCCACGATCGGGGAGTCGATCGTCGGCAGCCTGCCCTCGGCCAGGTGCGCCACGTACCCGACGTAGGGCGCCTCGTCGTTGGCCCAGCTCGGGATCGAGGACACCAGCGCCACCTGCGCCCCGGCCAGCCAGACCAGCACGGCCAGCAGCAGGGGCACCGCCGAGCCCCGCAGCGCCCACGCCCTCATGCGGTGCGGCTGCCGGCCCGCGACAGGCGCAGCAGGGCCGTGCGCGTGGGGTAGGGCAGCGCCGGGGTCAGCCCCCGGGAGACCACCACCTGCAGACGCCCGCCGGAGGCCGCGACCTGGGCGTCGATCGCCTCCACGTAGCGGCGACGGTCGACGTTGTCGAAGACCACCAGGCCGTCGGGCGCCAGCCGCTCCAGGGCGCGCGCCAGGCACGCCTCGCGGGCCCGTCCGTCGATCACGACCAGGTCGAGCTCGCCCTCGACGTCGTCGATGGCGGAGACGTAGGCGGAGAAGTCCAGGCCCGCGTGGCCCGGCTTGGCCGAGGGCACCGTCGGTGAGGACGACGGCACGGGCGCCACCACGCGCAGGTCGACGTTGCCCGGCAGCCGGGGTGCGAGCACCTGCGCCCAGCCGGCGTCGTGCTCGACGGAGTGCACCTCACCGGCCCGCTCGGCCAGCCACAGCGTGGAGGCCCCCGAGCCCCACTCGAAGACCCGGGCCGCCCGCCCGGGCCGGTGCACCGCCAGGAAGGCCTGGACCCGGTCGAGGCTGTCGAACGTCCACCACGCCACGTCCAGTCGGACGAGGGCGTCGACGTCGTGGATCGCCAGCAGCGACAGCAGCCACGTGGCCGTGCGCGAGCGCGGGGAACGGCGCTCCAGCAGCGCGACCACGCCGAGGCGGGTCAGCACTCCACGGAGCACGCGGAGCACCCGGATGTAGAGCGTCTTCACCGCAGGCCCTCGCTCTCGGCGCCGGGTCGGACGGGCGGCTGGAGGGTGGCCAGCACCCGGCTCCGGACGCCGGCCTCGTACCGGGCCCGCCGCGTGTGCTCGAGGCCCACCTCGATGAGGTGCCGGTTGGCGCGGATCAGGTCCGCCACGATGCCGAGCATCAGGCACAGCGCGGCCATCAGCCCGAGGCCGAGCCCGACCACCTGGGACTGGACGTGCCCGCCGCCGTCCCCCTGCGCCACGAGCACCGCGTACCGCACGTACGGGGCCAGGCCGAGGACCGCGAAGACGCCCGCCAACCAGCCGAAGATCATGTACGGGCGGTACATCACGTAGGCGCGGGTGATGGCGGCCGCCGACCGGAACACGTGCTGGCGGTGGTTGCGGAACAGCCGCGACTCACGCGTGCGGGCGTTGGTCGTGACGGGCAGGGAGACGATGGCCATCCGCTTGTAGCCGGCCTGGATGATCGTCTCCATGCAGTAGGAGAAGCGGGTGACGGTGTTGAGCCGCAGCAGGCTCTCGCGCGAGTAGGCGCGGAACCCGCTCGCCGCGTCGGGCAGGTCGGTGCCCGCGGCCCGGTTGACCACCGCGCTGCCGATCCGCTGGAGCAGCTTCTTGCCGGGCGAGAAGTGGGCGATCAGGTGCGTCTGGCGGTCCGCCACGACGATGTCGGCGGCGCCGAGCACGATCGGCTGGACGAGGTCCGCGATCCGGGCCTGCGGGTACTGGTTGTCGCCGTCGGTGTTGACCACGATGTCGGCGCCCAGCGCGAGCGCGTGGTCGACGCCGTCGGTGAAGGAGCGGGCCAGCCCCTCGTTGCGACGGTGCCGGACGACGTGGGCGCCGTGCGCCAGGGCGACCTGGCTCGTGCGGTCGGTCGACCCGTCGTCCACGACGACGACCTCGAGCTCGTCGATGCCCGGGATGTCGCGCGGGATCGAGGCGAGCACGGAGCCGAGCGTCTCCTCCTCGTTCAGGCACGGGACCTGGACGACCAGCTTCACGACCGACCTCCGGCTCGTCGTGCCCCGGCGCGGTGCAGGGGCTGAGCAGGCACGCTAGGGCGGCTCGCAGCGTGGCGGAACGGGCGCCGCGCACTCCTCGGCGAGCGTGCATCCGCCGGTCACCGCAGCGTCGTCGGGGCGTCACCTGCCGCCCGGCCGGCCCGGTTCGGACTGGTTTTTGCGGGGCTGGGTCAGCCGGGCTGCGGCCCCGTGCGCACCTCCTCCTCCGAGCGCAGGACGCAGAACTCGTTGCCCTCGGGGTCCGCGAGCACGACCCAGCCGGTGCCGTCCGGCAGGCGACGGTCGTGCAGCTGCCGTGCCCCGAGGGCCAGGACGCGGGCGAGCTCCTCGTCCCGGGTGCCGGTGCGGGGGCGCAGGTCGAGGTGCAGGCGGTTGCGCCCGGGAGCCGGCTCGGCCTCGATGAAGAGCAGCTGGTGCCCCGTGTCCGGGTCGAGGATCATGCACTCCTCGTGCCCGGGCTCGTTGGGGTCGTCGGGGAGGTCGGTGTAGCCGAGCAGCGCCTTCCACCACTGGGAGAGGGCGTAGGCGTCGCGGCAGTCGACGGTGGTGTGGGAGACGAAGCAAGCCATGGGGGCATGCTGCTCGCCGGCGGCGGGTCCGTCCACGCCGAGACGAGCACCGATCCGGACACGACCTGTCCGGATCCGCGCGGCCGGTTGTCCGGGCGAGCGTCCGGGAACGTCCGGTCAGCCCGATTCCGCTGGACGGCCCTGCACCCGTCGTCCAACCTCGGTGGTGGTGTCGTCCGGGGGGTCGGCACCGCACATCCGGGGCCCAGCCGGGTGCGCGTCCTCCGCGAGGAGGACCGCACCCGGCCTCAGGGCCCCGGTCTCTTCCGGACGGCGTCCCGGCACAAGGGTGGACGCCCCCCGGACACCGCGTGAGTGTCAGCCGATGACGAACACCCACACCTCGCCCACCCGCTCGACGCCAACCCACCCGACGCTCGGCGACCTGGCCCGCTCCGGCCTGGTCCGCACCGTCGCGCTGCTCGCGGTCGCGGCACTCGTCCTCGCACTCCTGGCGTGGCACAGCCGCCCCGTCCCGACCGTGCGGGCCGACGTCGCCACGACTGCCGCCGGCGCGCTCCCGATCGTCGGCCGCTGCGAGGGCAGCCAGTACACGTTCGAGGGCGACGGGACCGGACGCGGGCAGGAGGGCGCCTACCTCATCACCTCGCTGACCCACGGGATCGACGCGGTGCTCTCCTCCGGCCGCGTCAGCGGCCGCAACGAGCACCAGCCGCTGACGTTCACCACCAACGTCAGCCGCGCAACGCCCCTCTTCCTCCAGGCCATCGAGAACAACGAGGTGCTGCGCCGGTGCGTCTTCACCACCTTTGGTCGCGACGAGAGCGGGGCCCGCGTCGCGCTCCAGCGGATCGTCCTGGAGCGGCCGCGGGTCCTGTCCTACCGCCTGGTCGGCAAGCCTGCCGACCGGTCCCGGGTCACCATCGCGCTGATGTACGAGAGCCTGGAGATGACGGACCTCGACACCGGCATCCAGGCGCAGGTCGACTGGCCGACCACGGCCTGACGCCCGGGACGGCGGTGGGAGGATCGCGTCATGGACGCCACCGCCGTGCCCGACCCGACCACGTCCCGGCCCCGCGTGGAGATCCGGTACTGCACCCGCTGCCGCTGGCTGCTGCGAGCGCAGTGGTACGCCGCCGAGCTGCTCCAGACCTTCGAGACCGACCTCGGCGAGGTGGCCCTGCTGCCCGCCTCCACCGAGGCCGAGGCCGGCGTCTTCCGGGTGGACGTGGACGGCACCCCGGTCTGGAACCGCAAGCGGGACGGCGGCTTCCCGGAGATCACCGAGCTCAAGCGCCGCGTCCGCGACCTGGTCGCCCCCGACCGCCCGCTCGGGCACGCGGACCGCGCCGCCCACTGACCTGCACCCCTTGCAGACCACCACCGGCCCGTAGTGGGCTGGGGGCATGATCCATTCTCGGGACATCCACGGATCCAGCGCGCCCTCACGAGGGCGCTCCCTCCCCCGGCTGCTCCTCGCAGCCCTGACCGGCCTCCTGACCACGGCACTGCTGTCCGTGGGCCTGGTGGCCACCTCCACCGCACCGGCGAGCGCGGCCTACCCCGTGCTCCAGGTCGGCTCCAGCGGCGCGGACGTCGTCGCCGTGCAGTACCTCCTCACCGACCGCGGCCTCTCCACGGCCGCGGACGGCCAGTACGGCTCGGGCACCGAGGCGGCGGTCTCGGCGTTCCAGTCCTCGCGCGGCCTCACCGCCGACGGCATGGCCGGCCCGCAGACCATCGGCGCGCTGGTGCGCACCCTGCGCCAGGGCGACAGCGGCCCGGCCGTCCAGGCGCTCCAGGTCGAGCTCAACAAGCGCGGGGCGTCGCTGGCCACGGACGGGGCGTTCGGACCGGCGACCGACAGCGCTGTGCGCTCGTTCCAGTCCTCCCGCGGCCTCAGCGTCGACGGCGTCGCCGGGCCGAACACCTGGGAGTCGCTCTTCGGTGGCAGCACCGGCACGCCCGGCACCTCCTACGACTCGCTCTCCGACGAGCAGCGGCAGAACGCGCGCACCATCATCGGCGTCGGCAAGGGCGCCGGCGTGCCCGAGTACGGCTGGGTGATCGCGCTGGCCACGGCGATGCAGGAGTCGACGCTCATCAACATCGACTACGGCGACCGCGACTCGGTGGGCCTCTTCCAGCAGCGCCCCTCGCAGGGCTGGGGCACCGTCGCGCAGTGCACCGACCCCGTCCTCGCCTCGCAGGCGTTCTACGGCGTCGCCACCCACACCCCGAACCCCGGGCTGCTCGACATCTCGGGCTGGCAGTCGATGACCGTCACCCAGGCCGCCCAGGCCGTGCAGCGCTCGGCCTACCCGGACGCGTACGCCAAGTGGGAGTCGCTCGCCCGCGACATCGTGGCCCACGAGGGCGGCGCACCAGCCATCTCCTGAGGCATGCGGCACGCGGGGCGGCCTGCGGCGGTGAAGACCGCGAGGGCGTCGATCCGGGCGATCCATGACATCCGTCCTGAGTGAGCCGGCCGACAGGCGTCTACGTTGACGACCATGAGCGCATCGACCGAGCAGGACCCCGCCGAGCGGATCGAGGTGTCACGCATGCTCGCCTCGCCTGCCAGTGCCGTCTTCTCGCTGCTCCGCGACCCGCAGGGCCACGTGGACGTGGACGCCTCCGGCATGCTGATGGACGCCACGGGAGACGTCGTCTCCGCCGTGGGTGACCGCTTCACCGTGCACATGGACCGTGAGGCGCTCGGCGACCTGCCGATGGGCGAGTACGACGTCGAGGTGGTGATCGAGGTCTACGAGCCCGACCGCGAGATCGCCTGGTCCATCATCGGCACGGTCAAGCCACCGATCGGGCACCGCTACGGCTACCGGCTGGACCCGGCGACGGCGAGCGCGGACGGCTCGCCCCGCACGCTGGTCACCAGCTACTACGACTGGTCCACGGCGCGGCCCGAGTGGAAGGCGATCTTCCCGGTCGTGCCCGAGCAGAGCCTCAAGGCCGGCCTCGGAGTGCTGGCGAGGACCGTGCGGCGGCGGCAGGGCTAGGGGCGCGTTCGTCCTGCGACGCCTCCTGACCTTGCTCCCCGGGTAGGAGTCGAACCTACGTCGCTAGTCCTGATTCAAAGTCAGGCGGGCCCTGCCGGCAGACCAACCGGGGAATGTGCCGCACAGGCTACGGGCCCCACCGGTGGCCCAGCACCTCGGGACCACCGCGCCCGTCCACCCGGCGCCCACCCCAGCACCGACCCCAGGTGCCCACCCGCAGCGCCCACCCGGGAGCATGGTCACCATGACGACCCACGACGAGTACCTCGCCGGCCTGCGTGACCGACTGCAGCAGGACGGCTGCGACGTCAGCGAGGCCGAGCTGCGCGGCGGACGCGCCCTGCTCGGCTACCGCAAGGACTTCAAGATCCAGTGGATGGGCTCGCGCCTGCACACGATGGTGCTGGCCCTGCCGTGGGACCGGGTGGACCTGCCCGCGCTCGAGGGCTTCGTCGCGGACGCGGCCCAGTGGTCGCACCTGAACAAGAAGGGCCTCTACAACGGCCTCCAGTCGGGCACCGCACTCTTCCCGGTGCTGGTCGGCAACGAGGTGACCCCGCCGGCCGCCCAGGCCGCGGCCGCGAAGCAGCGCCAGGAGTTCGGGCAGGTCACGCGCCCCGTCACCGTGGACCTCTCCACCGGCACCACCTCCATGTTCACCGGCAGCCCCGTCGTGGGGTTCGTGTTCAACGGCTTCCTCAAGGCCAAGTCCCGGGCGTACTTCGGCTGAGCCCCGGTCCGAGCGCCGGGCCGCACGTCGGGCGGCGTGTCGGGGCCAGGTCCTAGGGTCGGCCCATGGACCTCCCCGTCATGCCGCCCGTGCAGCCGATGCTGGCGAAGGCCGTCTCCGGCGTGCCCGACCCCGCGAAGCACGGCGGTCTGCTGTTCGAGCCCAAGTGGGACGGGTTCCGGTGCCTCGTCTTCCGCGACGGGGACGAGGTGGAGCTGGCCAGCCGCAACACCAAGCCGCTCACCCGCTACTTCCCCGAGGTCGTCGAGGCCGTGCTGGCCGAGCTGCCCGAGCGCTGCGTGCTCGACGCGGAGCTGTTCGTGGCGCTGCCCCAGCCCGACGGGCGCCGCAAGCTCGAGTTCGAGGTGCTCCAGGAGCGCATCCACCCCGCCGCGTCCCGGATCACGAAGCTGTCGCAGGAGACGCCCGCCGAGCTGGTCGCCTTCGACCTGCTCGCGCTCGGCGACGAGGACCTGACCGGACTCCCCCTCCAGGAGCGACGCGGGCGGCTCGAGCAGGCCCTGGGCCACCTGGACGAGTCGACGCGCTGCCACCTCACCCGGGTGACCGCCGACCCCGAGGAGGCAGGCGACTGGTTCCGTCGGTTCGAGGGCGCGGGCCTGGACGGCGTGGTCGCCAAGCCGCTCGGCTCGGTCTACGAGCAGAACAAGCGGACGATGCTGAAGATCAAGCACGAGCGCACCGCGGACGTGGTGCTGGCCGGCTACCGCGAGCACAAGACCTCCACCCCCGAGAAGCCGCTGATCGGCTCGCTGCTGCTCGGCCTCTTCGACAGCGAGCACGGCCTCCAGCACGTCGGGGTGAGCGCCAGCTTCACGGCCGCGCGCCGCGCCGAGCTGTTCGAGGAGCTCCAGCCGCTGGTCTGCCCCATCGAGGAGCACCCGTGGGGCGCCTGGCAGGAGTGGGCCATCGCGAACCCCGACCGCGTGCCGGGCACGCAGAGTCGCTGGTCGCAGGGCAAGGACCTCTCCTTCACCCCGGTGCGCCCCGAGCGGGTGCTGGAGGTCAAGTACGACAACATGGAGGGACGCCGGTTCCGGCACACCGCGCACTTCAAGCGCTGGCGCCCCGACCGCGACCCCGCGTCCTGCGGCTACGACCAGCTCGAGCAGGTGGTCGGCTACGACCTGGGCGCCATCCTGGGCGGCTGACCGCCGCGTCCGTCGCCGGACCGGAACAACGGGCGACACAGCGACGCGGCCTGATCGTCTGCCCAGGTCAGCGGCCTGACGGCGCGCCCCCGCGTGCGTTGTTCCGGTCCTGCGACGCCCCGCCCGTCAGCGGCGGCCGCAGACAGGCGGCGCCGAGGCGAGCACCCGGGGCCGTCAGCCCCTCCACTCACCCCCTCGGCAGGGCTACGGTGGTCGTGTGAGCTACGACGTCGTCCTCCTCATCGAGCAGCCCCTGACCAGCCGAGACGCCGATCAGGTGCGGGGCCTGCACGCCGGTCTCGCCGAGGACGGCGAGCAGGTCGTCTACCACCTCCTGCTCCCCGTCGAGGACGCCGGCGCCCAGGTGCAGGCCGCGATGGGCTCGCTCTCCGGCGACCTCACCGGCGGGCGCCCGCTGGACGTGCTGAGCACCGAGGAGGTCCGCGAGATCGACGCGGCCGCCCACGACCGCGCCTCGCAGGCGCTGCGCTCCTCCCTGGAGGCACTGGCCGACGCCGGCACGACCGCGCACGGCGAGACCACCGACGCGGAGCCCGTGGCCGCCTTGATCGCGAAGGTCGCCGAGGTCGAGGCCGCGGAGGTCATCGTGCTGACCGCGCCGCACGTGGTCAGCGAGTTCTTCCACGTCGACTGGACCTCGCGCGCACGTCGCCACCTCGGCGTCCCGGTGCTGCACCTGCTGGAGCAGGAGAACTTCGACGAGCAGGCCGGCGAGGGCGAGGGCGTCAGCGGGTTCTGAGCCCGCCGGCACGGCACGCAAACGCATACCCCCCGGGGTGTCACCGAGCAGTGGCCCCGGAGGCGCTTCTGTTACCGAAGACTGGGGATCTTGTGGATCGAGCGTTGGCGTCCGCGGTCAGCGTCGGATCTACTGTTGTTGCACCGGAACCGCTGGGGGCGGTTCCGAACAGGAACAGAGACGTATGCCGCGATCCTGGGGGGAACGCGGACACGTCTCGAACTTCCTGGCAGTAGGCCCGGCGTGATTCTTGGGGGAATCGCGGCGGGCGTATTCGACACACCTGCGTGGCGCCCTCCGTCCCAGTCGGCGCCACGCGGGTTCGTCAACTCAACACATCGCGTGCCCGGTTGGGGCCGGCACGCTCAGCAGGTGCCGGCGGCAGTCGGGGGCCCTCCCAGCCTCTTCTGCCACCGGCACCTCGTTGTTTTTCGCCCGGTCGGTTCCGGCCCCGGAGCCCTCAGTCGACGCGGTTGCCCTCCGCGTCCCAGTGCTCGGCGACCTTCTTGCTGGGCTGCACCCGCGGCGGCTCGCCCGGCATCTTCGGGTGGTCCGGCGGGAACGGCATCTCCCCACCGGGCAGCTCCTCGTAGGCCTCCAGCAGCGGGGTCAGGTCGTGCGCCACGTCGTCGATCGCCGCCCACGCGTCGCCGCGCTCGGCGAGGAGACCGGGCACGGTGGTGAGGTTGTGGGCGCGCGGGTCATCGGTCTCGGCGAGCTCGGCCCAGGTGAGCGGCGTCGAGACCGGCGCGCCCGGCAGCGGCCGCAGCGAGTAGGCGCTGGCGATCGTGCGGTCGCGGCAGTTCTGGTTGTAGTCGACGAAGATGCGGCTCCCCCGCTCCTCCTTCCACCACGCGGTGGTCACCCGGTCGTCGGCCCGCTCCAGCAGCTGGCCGAAGCCGATCGCGGCGTGCCGGACGTCGAGGAACTCCCAGCGCGGCTCGATCCTCACGTAGACGTGCACCCCGCGGTTGCCCGAGGTCTTCACGAAGGCGGTCAGGCCCAGGTCGGCGAGCAGGTCGCGGGCGACGGCGGCGACCGAGGCCGCGTCGGCGAACGTCGTCCCGGGCTGGGGGTCGAGGTCGATGCGCAGCTCGTCGGGGCGGTCGACGTCGCCGCGGCGCACGGGCCAGGGGTGGAAGACGACGGTGCCCATCTGCGCGCACCACACGGGGATCGCGATCTCGGTGACGCACACCTCCTCGGCGGTGCGCCCGGACGGGAAGGTGACCCGCACCGGCTCCAGGTACTCGGGAGCCCCCTTCATCACGCGCTTCTGGTAGAACGCGTCGGCGTCGCGGTCCTGCGGGCCCGTCGCCAGCCGCATCCCCTCCCGGACGCCGGAGGGCCACCGCTCGAGGGCGACCGGCCGGTCGCGCAGCGCCCGCATGAGACCGTCCTCGACGCTGACCAGGTACTGCGCCACGTCCAGCTTCGTGATCGCCGGCGTGCGGTCGGTCTGCTCGAAGATCACGCGCTCCGGGCTGCTGACCCGGACCTCGCGCTCCCCCGCCTGCACCATCGCCGCCGCTGCCTTCGCCATGGCGGTGAGCCTAGACGCGCGCCGGACCGCCCGAAACTGCGTGGCGGCCCGTCGCGACCGCCTCCTACGGTGGCTGCGTGAGCACCCCGCACGCCCCCGCCGACCTGACCTTCTCCACCGTCGACGTCCACGCCACCGAGGGCGAGGCGCTCCAGCGCCTGCACGCCTACGGGGACGCCTGGTCGCGCGGGTTCCACGAGGGCTCGATGAGCGAGAAGCAGCGCGAGGCCTGGCTCGAGCACAGCCGGGCCGACGACGTGACCCTGCGTGCGGCCTACCCGACCGGCCCGCTGGTCGACACCACGCAGCCCGTCGGCACCTTCTCCAGCTGGGACGGCTCGATGAACGTGGGTGCCGAGCGGATGCTGGGCCTGCACATGATCACCGATGTCACGGTCGCGCCCACCCACCGCCGTCGCGGCATCCTGTCCCGCCTCATGCGCGAGGACCTCACCGCCGCGGCCGAGCGCGGCGTCCCACTGGCGGCGCTCACGGTCTCCGAGGGCGGCATCTACGGCCGCTTCGGCTTCGGGGTCGCGACCCGGCGGCGTCGGGTCACCGTCACCGCCCGCGCCGGGGAGTTCGCCCTGCGCCACCTCGAGGACGACGGCACGCTGGTGCTCCTGGACCCGGCGGCCGCGGCCGTCCACACCACCGCCGTCTTCGAGCAGCACCTGGCCCGCACCCGCGGCGCCGTGACCCGCCCGTCGTTCTACCGACGCCTGGCCGAGGGGTTCGACTTCGAGTCGGGCGAGCCCGACACGAAGCTGCGCTGCGTGCTCCACCTCGACGCCGCCGGGCAGCCCGACGGCTACGCCTACTGGAAGCATGCGCAGGAGGGCGGCGCCTCGCGCGTCGACGTCGGGATGGCCCAGGCGCTCACCGGCGTCGCGCACCTGCGGCTGTGGCAGTTCCTCACCGACGTCGACCTGGCCCACGAGGTGCGCGCCACCCTGCCGCTCGAGGCGCCGCTGGACGCCGCGGTCACCGACCCGCGCGCGGTCCGCACCGACGAGGTGCGCGACATGCTGTGGCTGCGCGTGCTCGACGTGCCGGCCGCGCTCGAGGCGCGACCGTGGCGCGAGGACGGCGCCGTCGTGCTGGACGTCGCCGACCCGCTCGGCCTCGCCGGCGGGCGGTTCCGGCTCACCACCGCGAAGGGCGTGGCGTCCGTGACCCCGACGCAGGACCCGGCCGACGTCCACCTGGGCGTGGAGACCCTCGGCGCGCTCTACCTCGGCGACCGGGGCGTGCACACGCACGCCGCGGCCGGCCGCGTCACCGGGCCCGGGGTCGCGACGTTCGCGGCGCTGGCCGACGACGCCGGCCCCGCGCCGTGGTGCAGCACCGGCTTCTGACGAGGCCTCCGGGCGGCCGGCTCAGCTCCGGGGGGTGACGAGCACCGAGACGACCTGGACGACGTTGAGGCCGTAGGCCTCGTCGGCGTAGGCCTGGATCGTGCCGTCGTCCCACGGGGTCAGCGCGACGACCTGCTTCGAGGCCCCCACGTAGGTGGAGGTGATGCCGGGGACGCCGCTCAGCTCCGCCGAGATGGTGGTCAGCTGGGCGTCCTCGTAGCGCCGCAGCGGGGTGCTCGGGTCCGCGACCGGCACCGTGGGCCCGTCGTAGCGGGCCGCGGGCACCGCCTCGGTGACCGTGTAGGTCTCCCCGTCCCAGGTGCCCGTGAGCTGGTACTCGCCGTAGGTGGTGCCGGCCTTCGTGGTGGACGAGGCACGCGGCTGGTCGTCGAAGGCGAAGCCCGCCAGGTCGGTGCCCGTGCACTGGGGCGGCACGCTGCTGAGGATCGGCCCGAGGCAGGCGACCGGCCCGTCGCCCTCGTCCAGCACCGTCACCGGACTGCGGGTGGTGATCGGCTCGCTGCTGGTCGGCACGGAGGGCAGGGCGACGTCCGGGTCCGCGATGGCGTCCTCGTCCACCGTCGGCGAGCCCTCGGCGGCGGTGCTCGTGCCTGCCTCGCCCTCGCCGTCGGAGGAGCAGCCGACGAGCGCGGTGAGCGCGAGCAGCGGGACGACGGCCGCGACCGCGCCGCGGCGCAGACCCCGGCTCGTGCGAGCGGGCAGGTGCGTGGTGAGCGGAGTCTTCGGCATGGCGGCGCCATGCTGCCACGCCTGCAGCACGGGGGCGTCGCGGGCCGGTCACGAGCGGCGCACGACCCGGGTGGTGCCCGCCCGCGCCGTACGCTGGAGGCATGACCACCCCGGACGAGAAGTACACCGTCGCCAAGACGGACGAGCAGTGGCGCGAGCAGCTCTCCCCGGAGGAGTTCCACGTGCTGCGCCAGGCCGGCACCGAGCGGGCCGGCGTCGGCCGACTGACCGACACCGAGATCGTCGGCGTCTACCGCTGCAAGGCGTGCCAGGCGAAGCTGTTCGAGTCCGACACCAAGTTCCACTCCGGCTGCGGCTGGCCGTCCTTCTACCAGCCGATCACCGACACCATCGAGTACATCGAGGACAACTCCTTCGGGATGAAGCGGGTCGAGGTGCGCTGCGCCTCCTGCGGCTCGCACCTCGGGCACGTCTTCCCCGACGGCTACGGCACCCCCACCGGCGACCGGTACTGCATCAACAGCCTCTCGCTCACCCTCGAGCCCTCCGACGGCTCGGGCCCGGTGGCCGGCTGACCTGCACCGACGACGACGCCCGGTTCGGTTGCATCGTTCCGGGCGGCGGGCTCGACGGGCAGAGGGATTTTCCGGACCGGCCTGTGTGCGCAGGCTGAGCGGACTGCTCACCGACCACCGGAAGGTCCGCCCATGTCCAGCACGTCCCTCTCGCCCCAGCCCGGTGTCGAGGCCCTGCGTCGGGCAGCGCCCGGCCGTGTCCACCTCCCCGGCGAGGCCGGCTACGACGCCGCCCGGACGCCCTGGAACCTCGCCGCTGCGCAGCACCCGGCCGTGGTGGCCGAGCCCACCAGCGTCGAGGAGGTCCGGGCGCTCGTGGACGCGGCACGGACGGCGGGGCTGCGGATCGTCCCGCAGACCACCGGGCACGCGGCCGCCGCGCTGGGCGGCCGTGCCGACGGGGCACTGCTCCTCCAGCTCCGGCACCTGCGCGGCGTCGAGGTCGACCCCGCGGCCCGCACCGCCCGCGTCCTGGGTGGCACCACCTGGCAGGAGGTCGTCGCCGCGGCCGCCCCGCACGGCCTGACCGCCGCGCACGGCAGCGCCGGCGACGTCGGGGTGGTCGGCTACGCCCTCTCCGGCGGGCTCTCGTTCTACGGACGCCGCCACGGCCTCGCGGTCGAGCACGTCCGCGCCGTGGAGCTGGTCCTGCCCACCGGCGAGCTGGTCCGGGCCACCGTGGACGTCGAGCCCGACCTGTTCTGGGCATGCCGCGGCGCAGCGGCCACGCTCGGCGTCGTCACCGCCGTGGAGATCGACCTGCTCCCGTACCCGGACGTGCACGCCGGCATGCTGCTGTGGGACGCCGTCCACGCGGCCGCTGTGCTGCCGGCCTGGCTCTCCTGGACCGAGGACCTGCCCGAGTCCGTCACCACGAGCCTGCGCGTGATGTCCTTCCCGCCGCTCCCGGAGCTGCCGCCGTTCCTCTCGGGCCGTTCCGTCGTGGTCGTCGACGGTGCCGTGCTCGAGGACGACGACGTGGCCGGCGCCCTGCTGGCCCCGCTGCGAGCCCTGGACCCCGAGATGGACACCTTCACCCGAATGCCCGCGCCCGGGCTGCTCGAGGTGCACATGGACCCGCCGACGCCCACCCCGGCCACCAGCGTGCACGCGCTCCTCGGCCCGCTGGACGCCGACGGGGTGGCCGCCGTCCTCGCCGCCGCCACGACGCCCTCACCGCTGCTGTTCACCGAGCTGCGGCACCTGGGCGGCGCCCTCGCCCGCAGCAACCCCGAGGGCGGCGCCCTGACCAGCCTGCCCGGCAGCTACCTGCTGCACTGCGTCGGCGCCGTCGTCAGCCCGGAGGTCGGCGCGGCCGCGCGGGCGGCCGGCGAGGGCGTGCACGCGGCCATGCGGCCCTGGCACGTGGACGGGGCGGCCCTCACGTTCGTCGACGACGTCGTGGAGGGCACCGGGTCGCCGGCGCAGGCCGCGTTCTGCGCCGACGCGCTGCGGCGCCTGCGGATCGTCCGCTCCGTCTACGACCCCACCGACGCCGTGGTCGCCGCCCGCACCCTCGACTGAGGGGCGGGCGGCCCGGGGCTGACGCCTGGGACCCTGGAACCCCCTGGAACAGCGATCAGGGACCAGCGACCATGGACCAGGGATCAGGGGAGCTTGGCGACCAGCTCGGCGACAGGGGTCTTGGCGCCGGTGTAGAACGGCACCTCCTCGCGCACGTGCCGGCGGGCGGCGGAGGCGCGCAGCTCACGCATGAGGTCGACGATCCGGTACAGCTCGTCGGCCTCGAACGCGAGGATCCACTCGTAGTCGCCGAGGGCGAAGGAGTTCATCGTGTTCGCGCGGACGTCGACGTAGTCGCGGGCCATCTTGCCGTGCTCGACGAGCATGGCGCGGCGCTCCTCCTCCGGCAGCAGGTACCACTCGTAGGAGCGCACGAACGGGTACACGCACACGTGGGCCTTGGCGGTCTCGTCGGCGAGGAACGCCGGCACGTGGCTGCGGTTGAACTCGGCGGGGCGGTGCAGGGCGAGCTGCGACCAGACGGGCTCGAGGCGCGCACCGAAGGCGGTGCGGCGGAACGCGTGGTAGGCCTCCTGGAGCTGCTCGGAGGTGGGGGCGTGCCACCAGACCATGAGGTCGGCGTCGGCGCGCAGGCCGGCCACGTCGTAGACACCGCGGACGACGACGCCCGCCTCGGCCAGGCCCGCGAACAGCCTCTCGACCTCGGCGGCCTCGGCCTCGCGGTCGGCGTCGCCGAGCACGTCGCGCAGCTTGAAGACCGACCACATCGTGTAGCGGATCGTGTCGTTGATCTCGCGCAGGCGGGCGGCGTTGGTCTGGGTGTCGCTCATGGCGTCCATTCTGTCTCGGGCGGGGTGGGAGCTGATCAGGGGTCTCAGACGGTGACGGGCACCGTGGCGAGCACCTCACGGGCGGCCCGCTGGGCGGAGCCGATGACCGCGGGGATGCCGACACCGTCGTAGGCCGCGCCGCACACGGCGAGGCCCGGCTGCCCCGCCACGTCCGCGCGGACCTCGGCGACGGCCTCGGTGTGGCCGAGGCCGTACTGCGGCAGCCCGGCGCCCCAGCGCTGCACGTGGGTGTCGACGGGCTCGACGTCGGGGGCGAGCGCGGTGCCGACGGCCGCCCGCAGGTCCTCCAGCGAGAGGGCGACCAGGTCGGCGTCCGGGCGCTGGAGCACGGCTTCCTCGCGGTGGCGGCCGAGCGAGGTGCGCAGGAACGCCAGGCCGTCGGCCGCGCCGGCGCGCCGCACCCAGTCCCACTTGGCGAACGACCAGGTCGAGGCCTTGATGGAGCGGCCGTCGACGGGCGGCACGAGGAAGCCCGAGGAGCCCATCGCGTCGAGCGCGGCGACGTCCTCGGTGCGGAACGCGAAGGTCACCACGGCCACGCTGGCGGCCTCCATGGCGGCGAGCCGCGCTGCGGCCGCGGGCGCCACCTCGGCGAGGAGCCGGGCCGCGGGGGCCGTCGGGGTCGCGAGCACGACGGCCCCGGCCTCGAGCCAGGTGGCGTCGGTGGTGGGGCCCACGAGGACCCGCCAGCCCGCGCCGTCCGGGTGCCGCTCCAGGCCCCGCACGGTGGCGTCGGTGCGCACCGTCAGCTGCTCGGCGAGCCGCTCGGGCAGCAGCCCCATGCCTCCGGGGACGCCGGCGAACACGGGCGCCTGGTAGGTGCTGGCCGTCGTGTCGGCGGACGCGCGGCCCGCCTCGAGCAGCGAGCCCTGGGCGGCCAGCCGCAGCAGCTGCGGGGCGGCCACCCGCGCGGAGATCTCCCGGGCGTGGCCGGCGTAGACCCCGCCGAGCAGGGGCTCGACCAGCCGGTCGGTGACCGCCGCGCCGAAGCGGGCGTCGACCATCTCGCCGACGGTCACGTCCCCGCTCTCGGGCAGCTCGTAGGGCGGCAGCGAGGGCTCGGCCAGCACCTGGGCCAGCTCCTCGGCAGTGAGGATGCCGGACTCGCGCAGCGCCTCGACGTCCTGCGGGACGCCCATCAGCGAGCGCGGCAACGGCCGCAGCGCGCCGCGGGTCCACACCCGCGAGCGCGCCAGCGCCGGGTGCTCGACCTCGAGGCCCACGGCGGCGGCCAGGTCGACGCCCTCGGGCCGCCGGTTGAGCATCGCCTCGGCCCCGACGTCGACCAGGTGCCCGGCGACGCGCTCGCGTCGCAGCTTGCCGCCGACCCGCGGCGAGGACTCGAGCACCAGCACCGAGCGCCCCGCCTGCTGGAGCTCTCGGGCGGCGGCCAGACCGGCGATGCCACCCCCGACGACGATCACGTCCCACGACACGCTCTCACTGTGCCACGCGGCTCCGGGCGGCCCCCGCTCGTCGGGTCTCCCGGCCGTCCCGGAGTGACCTGCAGCCCACCCCACCGGGACCCTCGTCCCGCCGAGTCGGCAGAAACTCTCAGCGCGATGCCCGCCGGCGGTCCGAGGCAGGGGAACCGACCGGCGGGCGGCGGCGTCCGATCGGCATGACCACCCGGACCACCTGCCTGCGCCTCGCCGGCGCCCTGTGCCTGATCACGCTGCTCGCGCCCGTGGCAGCCTGCTCGTCCTCGAGCTCCGACGGCCTCACCGGCTCCGACAGCGTCGGGGCCGAGTCCTTCGCCGACGGCGGGGCGGACGACGCAGCCGACTCCTCCGCCGACGTCGCGGGCGGCTCGGCCGGCGGCCCCGACACCCTCTCCCGCCGCAGCGTCACCGCCACCGCCGAGGACACCGGCGGCGCGATCGCGCCCCAGCTGATCTCCACGGGCCACGTCTCGCTCCAGGCCGACGACGTGGACGACGCCGTCGCCGGTGCGCGGGGCGTCGCCGCCGCCCTGGGCGGAACCGTGAGCGACGCGGGCACGCGCGCGGACAGCGACGGCACCGCCGTGCGGGCCGACCTCACGCTCCGGGTGCCTGCCGCCTCGTTCGACGAGGCGATGGAGGAGCTGGGATCACTGGGCGTGCGGCTGGACAGCACCGCGAGCAGCGAGGACGTGACGACGCAGGTGGTCGACACGGCGGTCCGGGTGCGCGTGCAGCGGGCGAGCATCCGCCGGATCGAGGCGCTGCTGGACCGCGCCACCAGCATCCGTGCGGTGGTGCAGGTGGAGTCGCAGCTGACGCGCCGGCAGGCCGACCTCACCAGCCTGCTGCGTCAGCAGGCGGCGCTGGCCGACCGCACGAGCCTGTCCACCATCACCGTCGACGTGCGGCGCACGCCCGCCGAGGTGGTGCGCGAGACCGAGGAGGCCAGCGGCTTCCTGGCCGGGCTCGGACGCGGCTGGGACGGCCTCGTGGCCCTCCTGACCGGGCTCGCCACCACGGCCGGCGTGCTGCTGCCGTTCGCGGTGCTGCTCGCGGTGCTCGGGGTGCCCGCCGCGCTCGTGGTGCGACGGCTGCGCCGCCGACGCGGCACCCCTCCCCCGGCGACCGCCGCCTAGGCGCCGCTGGTCGAGGAGGTTGCGCAGCAACCGTCGCGAGACCGAGGTGCCTGAACCGGGTCAGTCCAGCGGGTAGGACTGCACGAACTCGGTGAGCCGCGCGAGCTGGTCGGGGTCGGTGGAGGGGATGACGCCGTGGCCGAGGTTGAAGACGTGGCCCTTCGCGGCGCGGCCGGCCTCGATCACCTCGGCGGCCCGGGCGAGCATCACCTCGGTGGGCGCGAAGACCAGGGTCGGGTCGAGGTTGCCCTGCACGCCCCGGTCACCCACGGCGGCGATGCCGCGCTCGAGCGGGGTGCGCCAGTCGACACCGACGACGTCGGCGCCGGCCTCGCCCATGAGGTCGAGCAGGTTCGAGGTGCCGACGCCGAAGTGGATGCGCGGCACGCCCAGCTCGCCGGCCGAGGCCAGGACACGGGCCGAGTGCGGCATCACGTGCTCGGCGTAGTCGGCGGGGGTCAGCGCCCCGGCCCAGGAGTCGAAGAGCTGGACGGCCCGCGCGCCGGCGTCCACCTGGACCTCCAGGAACGCCGCGGCGATGCCGCCGATCTTGCGCATGAGGGCGTCCCACACGTCGGGGGCGCCGAACATCATCGCCTTGGTCTTCGCGTGCTCCTTGGAGGGGCCGCCCTCGACGAGGTAGGACGCGACGGTGAACGGCGCACCGGCGAAGCCGATCAGCGGGGTCTCCCCCAGCTCGCCGACCAGGTTGCGCACGGCCTGGGTGATGAACGGGACGTGCTCGGGAGTGAGGTCCGGGATCGCGGCGACGTCCTCGAGGGTGCGCACCGGGCTCGCCACGACCGGGCCGACGCCGGGCTTGATGTCGAGGTCGACGCCGACGGCCTTGAGCGGCAGCACGATGTCGGAGAAGAAGATCGCCGCGTCGACGCCGTAGCGGCGCACGGGCTGGAGGGTGATCTCGGTGATCAGGTCCGCGTTCATGCAGGACTCCAGCATGCCCACGCCCTCGCGCACCTTCAGGTACTCCGGCAGCGACCGGCCGGCCTGGCGCATGTACCAGACGGGGGTGCGGGAGACCGGCTCACCGCGCAGGGCGGCGAGGAGGGGCGACGGGGCGGTGGAGGCGGCGCTGCTGCTCACCGCTCCATCGTCGCAGGTGCCCCGGCGTGTTCCCACATCCGCCGAGGGGCCCGGAGCCGTACGCTGGGCGGCATGGTCGTCCGTCACGAGACGCGCCGCGAGCCCGCGGCGCCCGTCGAGCCTCCCGCGTTCAGCGAGGCGGTCCACGGGATGCGTCGCGCGGCGGTGCGGCCCGAGCTGCTGGTGGAGGCCGCCCCGGCCCCCCAGCGGATCGCCCCCTTCTCCAGCGCCCTGTCCGCCGACGTCGTGGTCGACGACACCGACATCGGCACCGGGCGGATCATCCTGCTGCACGACCCGGCCGGCAACGACGCGTGGGGCGGCACCTTCCGGTGCGTCACCTACGCGCGTGCCGAGATCGAGGTCGAGGTGGCCACGGACGCGATGGTCGCCGAGGTCGCGTGGACCTGGCTGACCGAGGCGCTCGACGCCCACGACGCCACGCACCACGAGATCGCGGGCACCGTGACGCGCGTGGCCACGGACGCGTTCGGCCAGATGGCGGAGGAGGGCGGCACCGCCCAGATCGAGATCCGCGCGTCCTGGACGCCCGGGTCTCCCGACGACCACCCTGACACCGTGCCCGACCTGGCACGGCACGTGCAGGCCTGGGGCGAGCTGCTCTGCACCGCCGCCGGCCTGCCGCCGCTTCCGGAGGGGGTCGCGCTGCTGCCGCTGCGCCGACCCGCCCCCGGGGGTCAGCGCGGAGAGGACCGATGACCACCGCCGGGAACGACCCCGAGACCACCGACGAGACGGCCCCCGAGGCCCCGGCGCACGTCCCGCTCCTGGAGCTGCGGGACCCGATGCCCCCCGTGGTGGACACCCCGGCGGCGCTGGCCGCCGTGTGCGAGGCCGTGGCCGCCGGCACCGGCCCGGTGGCGATCGACGCGGAACGCGCCTCGGGCTACCGCTACTCCAACCGTGCCTACCTGATCCAGCTGCGCCGCACCGGCTCCGGCACCCACCTGGTCGACCCGGTGGCGTTCCCCGACCTGGCCCCGCTCCAGGAGGCCATCGGCGACGCCGAGTGGATCCTGCACGCGGCGACCCAGGACCTGCCCTGCCTGCGCGAGGAGGGCCTCGTGCCCGCCGCGCTCTTCGACACCGAGCTCGCCGGCCGCCTCCTGGGCCACGCCCGCGTCGGGCTGGCCAGCATCGTGGAGGAGGTGCTCGGACGCCGGCTCAAGAAGGAGCACTCGGCGGTCGACTGGTCGACCCGTCCGCTCCCCGAGCCCTGGCTGCTCTACGCCGCCCTCGACGTCGAGGTGCTGGTCGAGCTGCGCGAGGCGTTGGCCACCGAGCTCGAGGACCAGGGCAAGGCCCAGTGGGCGGCCGAGGAGTTCGAGCACCTGCTGGACTTCGAGCCCGCCGTGCGCGAGGACCCCTGGCGGCGCACCTCGGGCGTGCACAAGCTGCGCGGCCGGCGGTCGCTGGCCGCCGTGAAGCTGCTGTGGGAGACCCGCGACTCGATCGCCGAGCGCCGCGACGTCACGCCGAGCCGGGTGCTGCCCGACTCCGCGATCACCGTGGCCGCCTCGCAGCTGCCGCAGGACAAGAACGCGCTGCTCTCGCTCAAGGGCTTCCACGGACGGGGCGCCGAGCGGTACGCCGCCCGGTGGGTCGACGCCCTCCAGCGCAGCGCGGCCCTCGACGAGGAGGAGCTGCCCTCGCGCAACCTGCGCGGCGACGGGCCGCCGGTCGTCCGGGCCTGGGCCGACCGCGACCCCGTGGCCGCCCGCCGCCTCCTGCAGGCGCGTGAGCACATCGCCGCCCTCGGCGAGGAGCACCAGGTGCCGGTGGAGAACCTGCTGACCCCGGACTACCTGCGCCGCGTGCTGTGGACGCCGCCGCGCACCCGCGAGCCGCAGGACCTGGCCGCGCAGGTCGACGCCCGCCTGGCCGACCTGGGTGCCCGCCCGTGGCAGCGCACGCTGACCGGCCCCGTGATCGTCCGCGCCATCATCGACGCCGACGTGGAGCCGGAGCCCGCCGAGCCGGAGCCGGTGGAACCGGCTGAGGCCGAGCAGGACTGACCGTCACGGCCGCCGAGGGCCTCAGCCCTCGGCGCCGTCGGACTCCCCGGAGTCGGTGGGGTCGGTGGAGTCGCCCGAGTCACCGCTGTCCTCGGACTCCGGCTGCGGCAGCACCTCGCGGGAGAGGCTGTCGATGATGCTCGCCTGGAGCGGCACGTCGATGCGACCGCGCTTCTCGTACATGCCCTCGATCAGCGGGTCGACGACGTCGAGGAGGTCCTCCCACTCGGTCAGCAGCGGCGGCCGGACCATGTTGCGCACCGTGTAGGTGAACAGGTCGGCGTGCGCGGGCTGCTGGCTGGGCTGGGTGAAGGCCTCGCTGAGGGCCACCGACTGGTTGGCGGGCACGACGGCGCCGGTGGCGGCCAGCGGCTGGAGCACCTCGTCGGAGACGAGGTAGGCCAGCAGGTCGGCGGAGCCGGCGAGCGACTCGGTGTCGGGGTCGAGGCAGAACGCGGTCGTCTCGCCCACCGTGGCCGCGTCGCCGATGCTGGGCAGCGGGATGACGTCGAAGCTGACGCCGGACTTGCGCAGGGCCGGCACCTGGGAGCGCGTGCCGACCATCATCCCGAGCTCGCCGTCCTCGAACCACTGCTGGGCGGACTTGCGGCTCAGCTGGCCCGGGGTCAGCGAGACCTGCTTGTTGCGCATGATCCGCAGCAGGCGGGTGAGGGACTCGACGTCGGAGTCGGAGGACAGGACGAGGGACGTGGGGTCGTCGTCGTCGTCGAAGAGCTGGCCGCCCCCGGAGTAGAGGAACGCCGAGATGCCGGACAGCGACGGGTCGATGTAGAGGCCCGCGGCCGCGCCGCCGTGGTTGTCGTTGACCGCCCAGCGGGCGGCGGCGAGCGCCTCCTCGATGCTCCAGCTGCGACGCGACTCCGAGGGCACCTCGCGGCCGGCCGCCTCCATCGCGTCGAAGTCGATGAGGTCGGTGTTGTAGTAGATGACCTGCGGGTCCACCGTCGAGGGCATGCACTGCAGGCGGCGGTCGGCGGAGAACGCCTCGAGCGCCTCGCGGGAGTAGTCGTCGCCGAAGTCGACGAACCGCTCGTCCAGCAGCTCGTCGACGGGACGGGTCAGCCCCTCCTGGAGCAGGAAGGCCAGGTCGCGGCGGGAGGCGAGGTAGACGTCCGGGACGTCGCCGGCGGAGATCGCGTCCACGGCGTCGGCGCGGGAGTCCCAGACGGTGAGCGTCACCTGCGCCAGCTGGGAGGTGGCGTTGTAGCGGTCGATGGCGCGCCGGTAGGCGGCGACGACGGGCTTGGTTCCCCACAGGCCCACGGTCAGCTCGGGCAGGTCCTCGGTCGGGGTGCCGCTCGCCGTGTCGGAGGCGTCCGCGGAGGAGGAGACGGTCGGCTGGCCCGAGAGGCCGCTCTCGCCCTCGGTGCTGCAACCGACCAGGAGGGCCCCGGTCAGGAGCGTCGCCACGGCCGTGGCTGCCGTCCGCCTGGTGCTGCGCGTGCGCGCGCCTCGTCCGACGACCACCGACTGTGCCTCCTGTGCCTCGTGCTCCTGCTGTGCACCGGCGTGCTGCCGGGGCGCCGAAACCATACCCACCGGCCCCAGGCACTCCGCAGTCCGCGACGCGGGCCAGGGCCGGGGAGCCCGTCGTGCCGGGCCCGGGGCTGGGCTCAGAGCAGCCGGTGGAAGCGCCGCGCCTCGGTGACGACCGCCTCGAACCGCACCCGTTCCAGGGCGGCGCCCTCGCGCCGCACCGACGTCTCCTCCAGCTCGATGAGCCGGTCCAGCCGGACCTCGCTCGGCCGCCGCTGGCGGTCCCAGGCGCCGGAGCCGACGTCCATCCAGTACCGGCCCCAGCGGGCCTCCTGCGTGGCGTCGCGGTCGTGGTCCTGGCTGGTGAGCATGAGGCCGTAGAGCCGCTTGCGGTCGCGGGCGACGAGCAGCACCGGGCGGTCCTTGCCCTGCCGCGGGTCCTCCTCGTAGGTGACCCAGGCCCACACGACCTCGCCGGGGTCGGGCTTGCCGTCGGGACGCGGCGCGTAGCTGACCTTCAGGCCCCGGGTGACCGCCCGCGAGCGGCGGCGCAGGGACGGGACCAGACGGCGCAGCGGGAACCTCACAGCGCGACCCTAGTGTCCTGCGGACGACGACGGGGCGCCCCTCCGGAGGAGGAGCGCCCCGTCGTGACGAGTGGTGCACGCCGGACCGGGAGCGCCTCACGGCGCGTGGCCGCTCGTAGCGGCTTATTTTGGGACCCGGGGCTGCCACAGCCCGACGTGCGCGTCCCACTGTAGGAGTTCTGCGCGCGACCTCAAGTCCACTGCGGCGTGGCGGATCTCATGCGCCCGCGGCCGCGCCCCCGGCGGGATCGCCTCAGCCCTCAGCCGAGGTGGCCACCCAGCTCGGCGTGCCCGGCGGCCTCCAGCTGCTCCGAGAGCGCCAGCATCCTGCGGACGTCGGCGGTCGGGCTGCCCTCCCCCGCCGCCCGGCCCGCGGCGACCACCCGGGTGAACGCCGCGGCGCGGAACAGCACGTCGGCGAAGTCCCCGGTGGCGATGCCACGCAGCACCTCGTCGACCATCGCCCGGAGCGCCTCGGGCCCGGGCGGGTCGGCCACCCCTGCCACGACGCGGGCCACCTGCGCGCTGGCGCGTCCGGCCTCGAAGTCACGGGCGGCGCCGGCGGGGTCGGCGTGCACCCAGGCGCGCAGCAGGTACAGCCGCCACAGGCAGCCGGCCAGCGTGTCGGCGGGCGCTGCCGACCACAGCTCGGCCAGCGTCTCCAGCCCCTCCTCCTCGGCCAGGTGCAGCACCCGGTCCGCGGTGCCGGTGTCGCCCGCGTCCCGCGCCCCGCGGACCAGCAGGTGCGCCGCCCGGTCGGCCGCCTCGCTCACCTGGAGCGGGTCCGGGCCACCCTCGACGCCGTCGAAGAACTCGCCCGTGCGCTGCATCGGGCGGTGGTGGGGGCGGCCGGAGGGCTGCGAGCCGGGAGAAGTCATCGCGCCGAGGCTACGCCGCCCCACCAGCCCTCCCCACCGCCGAGTCGGCTGTCGGGACCCCCGATGAACATTGCTGCCGACTCGGTCCAGGTCCGGGGTCAGGAGGAGGCCGCGGCCAGGGCCTTGCGGACGCGCTGGTCGGAGACGGGCCCGTCGGTGCCGAGCTGCTGGGCCCACAGCGAGACGCGGTACTCCTCGAGCATCCAGCGCACGCTGCGGTGCGCCTCGCTCGGCGGCATGCCCGCTGGCAGCGCGGCGAGCTGGTGCAGGTAGGCCTCCTGGAGGCCCGCGACCGCGTCCATCTGCTGGCGGTCGCGGCCCACGGAGCCGGCGCCCTCGCCGAGCTTCTCCCGCCGCACCCGCATCGCGTGCAGGTAGGTCGGGTACCGCCGCAGGCGGGCGGGGCCGGCCTCGCCGATGAACCCCTCGTGGACGAGGCGGGCCAGCTGCGCGTTGAGGTCCGAGAGCGCCGGCAGCATCGTCATCTCGGTGCGCCCGGAGAGCTCCTTCTCGGTGCGTCGCCAGGAGTCGAGCACCCGCAGGACGTCGGCGAGCAGACCCTTGACCCGCGCGGTCACCTCGGGACGCACGGCGGCGACGAGCGCGTCGAAGGCACCCTGGTCGCGCACGGCCGGGCGGGCGTCGACGGCCTCGCCGACGACCGCGGCGCGGCAGTCGGTGAGCAGGTCGGCGACGCTGCGGTACGGGGAGCCGGCGAGGCCGAGCTTCTCGGCATTGCCGAGCCCGTCCAGCACCTGCTTCACGGTGCTGTCGCCCGCCGCGTCCAGCGCGAGCAGCACCAGGCGCCGCACGGCCAGCCGGTGCCGGGCGTCCCGCTCGGTGGCCGACCCGACGACCTCCAGACCGACGGTGCTGCCCTCGTCCACGAGGCCGGGGTGGGCGGTGACCTCGTGGCCGGCGCGCTTCTGGGTGATCTCGGCGGGGATCTCGCCGAAGACCCAGGTGGTCTCGCCGGTGCGCGCGAGCCCGGAGTCGGCGGCCACGGCGCTCATGGCGTCGCTGAACTGCGGGCGCAGCGGCTCCTTGAGCGCCTCGAGGTCCTTGCCGCGGGCCTGCTCGCGGCCGTCCTCGTCGACGACGCGGAAGGTCGGCTTGAGGTGCTCGGGGATGCGGTCCCAGCCCCACGCGTCGCGGGGGATCACCACCGAGGTGGTGGCGCGGGCCCAGCGCTCCAGGGCGTCCAGCAGCGGCTCGGAGCCCGGAGGCACGGTGCGCAGGAACTCGCGCGCCTTGTCGGGGGCGGGCACGAGCGAGACGCGGAGGTTCTTGGGCAGCGAGCGGATGAGGCTCGTGACCAGCTCCTCGCGCAGGCCGGGCACGTTCCAGGAGAAGTCGCCGGCCTCGACCCGGTTCAGGGTCGCGACCGGCACGTCGATCGTGAGGCCGTCGTCCGCGTGACCCGGCTCGAAGTGGTAGGCGATGGAGAAGGTCAGCCCCTCGTCCTCCCACTGCTCGGGGTAGTCGGCGGCCGAGACCTCGTCGGCGGTGTCGAGGGTCAGCATCGCGGGGTCGAAGTCGAGCAGCCTGGCGTTGCGCTGCCGCTCCTTCTTCCACCACTGCTCGAAGTGCGCGCCCGAGACGACGTCGGCGGGCACGCGGGCGTCGTAGAAGTCGAAGAGGGTGTCCTCCGAGACCACGATGTCGTGGCGGCGGGCGCGGTGCTCGAGCTCCGCGGCTTCCTCCAGCAGCGCCCGGTTGTGCTCGTAGAACTTCTGCCGGCCCGACTCCAGCGCGGCCCAGTCGCCCTCGACCAGGGCGGAGCGCAGGAACATCTCACGGGCCACGGCCGGGTCGACCTTGCCGTACTGGATGAGCCGGTCGGCGACGAGCGGGACGCCGTAGAGCGTCACCTTCTCGTAGGCCATGACGGCGGCGCGCTTGCGGCTCCAGTGCGGCTCGGAGTAGCTGCGCTTGACCAGGTCGCCGGCGAGCTTCTCGGCCCACTCGGGCTGGATCGCGGCGTTCTGCCGCGCCCACAGGCGGCTGGTCTCCACCAGCTCCCCGGCCATCACGAAGGCCGGGTTCTTCCGGTGCAGCACGGAGCCGGGGAAGATCGCGAACTTCGCACCCCGCGCGCCCTGGTACTCCCGCGGGCCGCGCGGCCGGTCCTTGCCCTTGCTGCCCGGCGCGGGCTTCTCCCGCTCCTCCAGCATGCCGATGTGGCTGAGCAGACCCGAGAGCAGCGCGGTGTGGATGCCGTCGGCGTCGGGGACGTCGGCGGGCGTCCCGATCGCGATGTCCATCTCCTTGCAGACCTGGCGCAGCTGCGACTCGTAGTCCTGCCACTCGCGCACGCGCAGGTAGTTGAGGAACTCGGCCTTGCACATGCGTCGGAACGCCGAGGAGGAGAGGTCCTTCTGCTGACGGCGCACGTAGCGCCACAGGTTGAGCCAGGTGAGGAAGTCCGATCCCTCGTGCTTGAACCGGGCGTGCTGCTGGTCGGCCTGGGCCTGCATCTCGGCCGGCCGCTCGCGCGGGTCCTGCAGGGAGAGCGCGGCGGCGATGACGAGCACCTCGCGGACGCAGCCGAGCCTGTCGGCCTCCAGGATCATCCGGCCCAGCCGCGGGTCGATGGGCAGGCGGGCGAGCCGGCGGCCGGTCGGCGTGAGGCCGTCGTCCTCGCGCTGGCGTCCTCCCCTGCCGCGTCCCTGCTGCCCGTGTGCCTGCCCGCGCCCCTGCTCGCGGCGGGACGGCGGCGGGGCCGGCGTCCTCGCCTCGCCCACCCGGATCGCGCCGAGCTCCTCCAGCAGCTGCGTGCCGGCCTGCACGTTGCGCTTGTCCGGGGGTTCCACGAACGGGAACCGGCCGAGGTCGCCCAGGCCCAGCGAGCGCATCTGCAGGATGACGCTGGCCAGGTTGGTGCGCAGGATCTCGGGGTCGGTGAACTCCGGGCGCCCCTCGAAGTCCTCCTCCGAGTACAGCCGGATCGCGATGCCCGGCGCCACGCGGCCGCAGCGGCCGGCGCGCTGGTTGGCGCTGGCCTGGCTGACCGGCTCGATCGGCAGCCGCTGCACCTTCGTGCGCACCGAGTACCGCGAGATGCGGGCGACGCCGGTGTCGACGACGTAGCGGATGCCCGGCACGGTCAGCGAGGTCTCGGCGACGTTGGTGGAGAGCACCACGCGGCGTCCGGTGTGGGGTGCGAAGACCTTGTGCTGCTCGGCCGCCGACAGGCGCGAGTACAGCGGGACGACCTCGGTGCCTCCGCCGCGCGCGAGCACGCCGGACCCGGCGACCTCGGCCAGCGCGTCCGCGGTGTCGCGGATCTCCCGCTCGCCGGGCAGGAACACCAGGACGTCGCCGGGGCCCTCGCCCGCGAGCTCCTGGACGGCCTCGACGACCGCCTCCGTCTGGTCGCGGACGACCACGTCACCGTCGCCGTCCGGGGCGTCGCCACCGTCGGCTCCCGAGCCGTCGAGGTCCATCAGCGGCCGGTACCGGACCTCGACCGGGTAGGTCCGGCCCGAGACCTCGACGACCGGGGCGGGGTTGCCGTCGCGGTCGGCGAAGTGGGAGGCGAACCGATCGACGTCGATGGTCGCGGAGGTGATGACGAGCTTGAGGTCGGGTCGGCGCGGCAGCAGCTGCTTGAGGTAGCCGAGCAGGAAGTCGATGTTCAGCGAGCGTTCGTGGGCCTCGTCGATGATGATCGTGTCGTACTTCCACAGCATCCGGTCGCGCTGGAGCTCGGCCAGCAGGATGCCGTCGGTCATGAGCTTGACCCGGGTGTCCTTGCTGGTCCGGTCGGTGAAGCGCACCTGGTAGCCGACGACGCTCGCGTCCTGGCCCAGCGGCTGCCTGAGCTCCTCGGCGATCCGCTCGGCCACCGAGCGGGCGGCGATCCGGCGCGGCTGGGTGTGGCCGATGAGGCCGCCACGCGCCCGGGTCTTGCCGTCCCGGGCCGTGTGGTGGGTCTGGCGGCCGCGGCCCAGCTCGAGGCAGATCTTCGGCAGCTGGGTCGTCTTGCCCGAGCCGGTCTCGCCGGCGACCACGACGACCTGGTGGTCGCGGATCGCCTCGGCGATGTCGTCGCGCCGCTCGGAGACCGGCAGCTGCGGCGGGTAGGTGATCTCCAGGTCGGGTGCCGGTGCCGGCGCGTCGGGGGCCTGGGTGGGGGCGTCGCTCATCTCGCGGGCCATCGTGCCACGCGGGCCCGGGCACCCCGCACCTCGGTTTTCGCCCGCGCGGGTGGGGGGAGGCTCCGGCCACGGCACCCTCGACGTCCACGACACTCGGCCCCGACGATGTCGAGGGCGCCGGGGCGGCTCCGACCCAGGGGTGAGCGTCGCCACCGGCGGCGCCGCAGACGAGAGGACGACACCGTGCCGAAGTACCTGTTGCTCAAGCACTACCGCGGCGCCCCCGCGGCCGTGAACGACGTGCCGATGGACCGCTGGACGCCGCAGGAGGTCACCGACCACATCGCCTACATGCGCGACTGGGCGGCCCGCCTCGAGGCCACCGGCGAGTTCGTGGACGGGCAGGCGCTCTCCCCCGACGGGCTGTGGGTCCGCTCCGACGGCGAGGGCCGGCCGCCGGTCACCGACGGCCCGTTCGCCGAGACCAAGGACCTCGCCGCGGGCTGGATGATCATCGACGTGGAGACCCGCGAGCGCGCCATCGAGCTGGCCGGCGAGCTCTCGGCCGCCCCCGGCGCCGGCGGACGCCCCATCCACGAGTGGCTGGAGCTGCGCCCGTTCCTCAACGACCCCGCCCCGGCGACCGACGAGTGAGCGAGCCTGCCGCGTCCCTCGACCCGGGCAGCGCCCGGGTCGTGCGGGAGCTGGCGCCCCGGGTCCTGTCGGTGCTGCTGGCCCGGGGCGCCGACTTCTCCTCGGCCGAGGACGCGGTCGCCGAGGCCCTGCTGCAGGCGGTCACCACCTGGGCGCAGGACCCGCCGCGGGACCCGCAGGGCTGGCTGGTGACCACCGCCTGGCGCCGCTGGGTCGACGGCGTCCGCTCGGCGTCGGCCCGCACGGCGCGCGAGGAGGCGCTGGCCCTGGCCCCGCCGCCCGGCGACGTGCCGGGCACCGACGACACCCTCGAGCTCTACCGGCTGTGCGCCCACCCGGCCCTGTCCACCGCCTCGGCGGCAGCGCTCGTCCTGCGCGCGGTCGGCGGCCTCACGACGCGGCAGGTGGCGGACGCCTTCGCCGTGCCCGAGGCGACCATGGCGCAGCGGATCAGTCGCGCCAAGCGCACCGTGCGCGAGCAGGGGCTGCCGCCCTCCGGTTCCCTCACCAGCGTGCTGCGGGCGCTCTACCTGGTCTTCAACGAGGGTCACGACGGTGACGTGGACCTGTGCGAGGAGGCGATCCGCCTGGCCCGCGAGCTGCACCGGCGCACCGCGGACGAGGAGGCCGCGGGCCTCCTCGCGCTCCTGCTGCTGCACCACGCCCGACGCCCGGCACGCACGGACGAGGCGGGGCAGCTCGTGCCCCTGGACCGGCAGGACCGGACCCGCTGGCGCACCGACCTGGCGGCCGAGGGCGTCGCCGTGCTCCAGGCCGCGCTGGCCCGGGAAAGGCGCGGCGAGTACCAGCTGCAGGCGGCGGTGGCCGCCCTGCACTGCGACGCCGCCACCTGGGAGGAGACCGACTGGCCTCAGGTCGTGGCCTGGTACGACGACCTCGTGGCCCTCACCGCCTCCCCCGTGCACGCGCTCGGCCGGGTGGTCGCGCTCGGTGAGGCGCAGGGGTCGGCCGCGGGGCTCGCGGCGCTGGCCGCCGTCCCGGCCGACGTGCCCCGCCGCGTGGCGGTGGAGGCCCGGCTGCGCGAGGCCGCCGGGGAGCGGGCGGTGGCCGCGAACCTGTACGCCGAGGCGGCCCGGCGGGCCACCCGGGTGCGCGAGCGCGACCACCTCGTGCGGGAGGCGGCGCGGTTGCGCCAGGGCCGCTGAGGGCGTCCGGGTCACGGCCTGGATCAAGGCCGAGGACCAGGGCCGGGGTCAAGGCCGAGGTCACGATCAAGGCCAAGATCAAGGTCAAGGTCAGGGTCCCGGGAGCCTGGACCACCCGTGCTCCCGGGACCCTGACGCTGCCGGCGTGACGTCGCGGGCGAGACCCCCCAGTCCGCCCGGCCGCGCGCCGGCCACGGTCACCGCGGCAGCGGTCCCTCCCCGCCACGTCCGCTCGCCGGGCCGTGCCGCGTAGGGCAGGCGACCGGGGCGAGCAGCCGTGTCTCGGGTGCGGAGAGGACTGCCGTGTCGACCTGGTGACGACTCTGGCGCGGCAGCCTGTGGTGGGCCTGTGCCCGACGCGAGGTTGTGCTGAGGACCGGCTGCCGGACCGCTGACGCCACGAGACGGGCGCCCCCGAGCGCTGCCGGGAGCGTACTGACGTCCGCTGGCCGCAGCCCGTGCGTGCGCCCGGTGCGGCCGGTGCTGTGGCACTCTCAGGACACCGAGCGCCCTTTCACAGAAAGCGCACAGACAGGAGCCTCACAGTGTCAGCCATGGACCTCACCCGCCCGGACGGCACTCCCCTCCGCGTCCTCGTCGTGGACGACGAGATCAACATCGCCGAGCTCATCTCCATGGCCCTGCGCTACGAGGGCTGGGAGGTGCAGGCCGCGCACTCCGGCTCCAAGGCGGTGCAGGCAGCCAAGGACTTCCGCCCCGACGCGATCGTGCTCGACATGATGCTGCCGGACTTCGACGGCATGGAGGTGCTGCGGCGCATCCGCGGCTTCGACGCCCTCGTGCCGGTCGTCTTCCTCACGGCGCGGGACGCGGTGGAGGACCGGATCGCGGGCCTGACCGCGGGTGGCGACGACTACGTCACCAAGCCGTTCAGCCTCGAGGAGGTCGTGGCCCGGTTGCGTGGCCTCATGCGGCGGGCCGGCGCCCAGCAGCAGCAGGAGTCCTCGCTGCTCACCGTGGGCGACCTGTCGCTGGACGAGGACAGCCACGAGGTCTTCCGCGACGGCACCGAGATCAACCTGACCGCCACCGAGTTCGAGCTGCTCCGCTTCCTCATGCGCAACCCGCGCCGCGTGCTGAGCAAGGCCCAGATCCTCGACCGCGTCTGGAACTACGACTTCGGCGGCCAGGCCAACGTGGTGGAGCTCTACATCTCCTACCTGCGCAAGAAGATCGACGCCGGCCGCGACCCGATGATCCACACCATGCGCGGCGCCGGGTACGTGCTCAAGCCCGCCGCCTGACACGCTTCGCCGCGCCCGCACCCGCACCACCCCGAGGACGACCGTGCCCGAGCAGGACCCCGCCTCTCCCGTCACCGACGTGACGACCGCCGACGCGTCGACGTCCCCCACGGCAACCGCCGCGGGCGGTCCTGGGGGCGGTCCTGGGGGCAGCCCCGAGGGCGCCGCGTCCGGTCGCCGAGCCCGGCTGGCCGCGGTCCTGGGCACCTCGCCCCTGGCCCGGCCCGCCCGCGCGGTGTGGCGGCAGCGGCACCGGCTGGCGCCGCTCTCGACCCGCCTCGTCCTCACCGCCGTGGCGCTGGTCGTGGCGATCAGCGTGGTCATCGGCGGGGTCGCCACGGTGGCGGTGCACGCCTACCTGATGGGGCAGCTGGACGACGACGTCACCGCCGCGCTCGACCGGTCGGCGAAGTTCCCCGGCATCTCCGCGGGGTCACTCGGCGAGGCCCCGCCCGACGACGGGCGCGACTCCAGCACCGACCAGCGCGACGACGACCGCGGGTTCGGGCAGGGCTTCGGCTCGATGGAGGCCTACTTCCTCGGCGACGGGTACGTGAACTCCGACGGCACGACCGAGGCCGGCGTCGTCATCACCCAGGGCTCCGACGGGGCCGCGTCCTTCTCCCTGCTCTCCGGGGAGGCGCTCGAGCAGCTCTCCGACCTCGACACCGACGGCACCCCGGTGACCGTGCGCGTGGCGGGCCAGGGCGAGTACCGGGTGGCCGCGACGCAGACCGTGTACGGCGTGGCCGTGGCCGGTCTGCCGGTGGGCGACGTGGAGGACGTGGTGCGCACGCTGCTGGCCTGGGAGGTCGCGCTGATCCTCGGTGGCGCCGTGGTCGCGACCGGTGCCGGGCTGGTGCTGGTGCGCCGGCAGCTGCGGCCGCTGAAGGAGGTCGCCGAGACCGCGCACACGGTGGCCACGCTGCCGCTCTCCTCGGGCGAGATCGACCTGGACGAGCGGGTGCCCGACCACCTCACCGACGCCCGCACCGAGGTCGGCCAGGTGGGCGCGGCCCTCAACACGCTGCTCGAGCACGTCGAGACCTCGCTCTCCGCGCGGCACCGCTCCGAGCAGCAGGTCCGCCAGTTCGTGGCGGACGCCAGCCACGAGCTGCGCACTCCCCTGGCGACGATCGCCGGCTACGCCGAGCTGGCCCGCCGGCGCCCGGACGACGCCGGCGCCCAGCGCCTGGCCCTGGCCAAGGTGGAGGAGGAGTCGGCGCGGATGACGGCGCTCGTGCAGGACCTGCTCCTGCTGGCCCGCCTGGACGCCGGCCGCCCGCTGGAGCGTCGACCGGTGGACCTGACCCGGATGCTGCTCGAGGCGGTCTCCGACGCCCGGGTCGTCTCCCCCGCCCACGAGTGGCGCCTGGAGCTGGCCGACGAGGCCGTCGAGGTGGTGGGCGACGAGCTGCGGCTGCACCAGGTGCTGACCAACCTGCTCACCAACGCCCGCAAGTACACCCCCGAGGGGTCGACCGTCACCGTGGCCGCCCTGCCGGACGGGTTCACCGTGCACGACGACGGGCCGGGCTTCCCCGCCGAGCTGGTGGGGCACGCCTTCGAGCGGTTCGTCCGCGGCGACCAGGCGCGCAACCGCGAGGGCGGCGCCGGCCTGGGGCTCTCCCTGGTCCGGGCCATCGTCAGCGCCCACGGCGGCACGGTCACGCTGCGCTCCGTCCCCGGCGACACCACGATCGAGGTCCGGCTGCCCGTGGCCTGAGGCCCCGCACCCCGGCTCGCGCATCGTCAGATTGTCTGACAATCTTGGACTTGCGGCCGCACACCTGGTCTCGTGGAGGAGACCCCCGCGGTGCCGCGGCCCGGCGTGCCCGCGGCCCGAGCACCGTGGCCGCTCCCCGACCACGGCCGTCCCGCGGCCCCGCAGCACAGGAGGCGACATCGTGACCGTCACCGAGTCCAGCACCGAGAGCACCTCGGCCGGTGCCACCCGCACCACCCAGGCCTTCCAGGAGGCGGAGGCCCGCACGGCCCACAACTACAAGCCGCTCCCCGTCGTCCTGGAGCACGCCGAGGGCGCCTGGATGACCGACGTCGACGGCCGCCGCTTCCTCGACCTGCTCGCCGGGTACTCCGCCCTCAACTTCGGCCACGGCCACCCGGGGCTGCTGCGGGTCGCCCACGAGCAGCTCGACAAGCTGACGCTGACCAGCCGCGCCTTCGTGCACGACCGGTTCGCCGAGTTCTGCGCCTCGCTGGCCGACCTGTGCGGCAAGGACATGGTGCTGCCGATGAACACCGGCGCCGAGGCCGTCGAGACCGCCATCAAGGTCATGCGCAAGTGGGGCTACGAGACCAAGGGCGTGGCCCCGGGCCAGGCCACCGTCATCGTCGCCTCCGGCAACTTCCACGGCCGCACCACCACGATCGTCGGCTTCTCCGACGACCCGGACGCCCACGACGGCTTCGGGCCGTTCGCGCCCGGCTTCACGATGGTCCCCTACGGCGACCTGGACGCGATGGCCGCCGCGATGGACGAGAACACCGTCGGCGTCCTGATCGAGCCGATCCAGGGCGAGGGCGGCGTGGTGATCCCGCCGGAGGGCTACCTGCGCGGCGTCCGCGAGCTGACCGCCGAGCGCGGCGTGCTCTTCGCCGCCGACGAGATCCAGGCCGGCCTGGGCCGCACCGGCAAGACCTTCGCCTGCGACCACGAGGACGTCGTCCCCGACCTCTACGTGCTCGGCAAGGCCCTGGGCGGCGGCGTCGTCCCGGTCTCCGCCGTGGTGGCGGACGCGGACGTGCTCGGCGTCCTGCGCCCGGGCCAGCACGGCTCGACCTTCGGCGGCAACGCCCTGGCCTGCGCCGTCGGCACCGAGGTGGTCGCCATGCTGCGCAGCGGCGAGTACCAGGAGCGCGCCACCCGCCTCGGCGAGGTGCTCCGCTCCCGGCTCGAGGCCCTCGTGGGCCACGGCGTCCTCGCCGTCCGCGTCCGCGGCCTGTGGGCGGGCGTCGACATCGACCCCGCCGTCGGCACCGGTCGCGAGGTCTGCGAGAAGCTCATGGCCCGGGGGGTGCTGGCCAAGGACACCCACGGCTCCACCATCCGCCTCGCCCCGCCGCTGGTCGTCTCCGAGGCCGACCTGTCGTGGGGCCTGGATCAGCTCGAGGCCGTCGTCCGCGGCGAGTGAGCCGCGTGCGGACCGGTCCGGCCCGCGGGTCTGGACCGGTCGGGAACCCTGGGCGCTCGCGCCTGCGGCGGATGCCCGGAGGGGTAGCCTGACGGCGTCCTGACGACGCGCGATCGCCGCAGGACCGGCGGGCCCCAGGCCCGCCGACGCAACTCCTGGACGCGAGCGCCACGCCTCCCGAGGTCCTGAGACTCCCTCGGGCGCGTGGCGCTCGCTTCGTTCCGGAGCCGGGTCAGGAATCGCCGGGATCGGGCCGGGTCAGGACGGGGTCAGGACGGGGCGGGCAGCAGCGCCTCGGGCGCGGCCGAGGCCAGCAGCGCCGGCAGCGCGTCGGTGACGAGGCCGAGCAGGTCCTCGCGAGTCGCGCCGGCGCGGCGCCCGTCCGCGTCGACCGGCGCGCCCTTCCAGGCCAGGACGCTCTCCTCCACGAACGCCGCCCACCCGCGCACGGCCAGGCGGGCCATCGGGCCGTCGGCCACCAGCGCCGGCCGGGAGGCGAAGACCCGGTCGACCAGGACGGTCCGGGTCTCCTCGTAGATCGCGCGCAGCTCCTCGGCCCCGCCGGCGGCCGAGCGCACCAGCGACACGTAGCCGGCGTAGCTGGCGTCGACGTAGTCGAGGTAGCCCGCCATGGAGACCCGCAGCCGCTCGAGCGGCTCCCCCGTGCGCGGCGGCTCGGTGCGGGCGATCAGCTCGTCCGCGGAGCGCCGGACGACGGCCGCGTGGAAGTCGTGCTTGTTGCCGAAGTAGTGGTAGAGCAGGCCGCGGGAGATGCCGGCCTCCTCGGCCAGCACGTCGATGCTCAGCTGGTCCAGCGGCCGCGAGCCCAGGAGCCGCACGCCCAGGTCGAGCAGCTGCTCGCGGCGCTGCTCGGGCGAGAGCCGGACGCGGCCGCCACGGCTGCGGGCGGGCGCGGGGTCGCGGGGGGCGCTGCTCATGACGGCCACTCTATTGACCATTGTTCAATAGCGCCATACCGTCGGGAGACCCACCCCCGCACCTCCCTAGGACGTGATCAGCGTGCAGGACCTCCGCGACAAGGTCGTCGTCATCACCGGCGCCGGCTCCGGCATCGGCCGGGCCCTCTCCCTCGCCTGCGCCCGGCGCGGCAGCCTGCTGGCGCTCTCGGACGTGAACGCCGAGGGGCTGGCCGAGACCGGCCGCCTGGCCGAGTCGCTCGGCGCCCCCAAGGTGCGCACCGACACCCTCGACGTGGCCGACCGCGCCGCCGTCCTGGCCTACGCCGACGACGTGGCCGAGACCTTCGGGCGGGTCAACCTGGTCGTCAACAACGCCGGCGTGGCCCTCGCGGGCGACCTCGTCGACCTCGAGTTCGAGGACATCGACTGGCTGCTCGGCGTGAACCTGCACGGCGTGCTCAACGGCACCAAGGCGTTCCTCCCCCACCTCATCGCCTCCGGCGAGGGCCACCTGGTCAACATCTCCTCCCTCTTCGGTCTGATGTCGATGCCCGGGCAGTCGATGTACAACGCCGCCAAGTACGCGGTGCGCGGCATGACGGAGTCCGTGCGCGAGGAGATGCTGATCGCCGGCCACCCGGTGGGCGTCACCGCCGTCCACCCCGGAGGCATCAAGACCGCGATCGCCCGCAGCGCCCGCGTCTCCGCCAAGGAGGACCAGGCCGCCACCGCCGCCTACTTCGACAAGCACCTGGCCCGCACGACGCCGGAGAAGGCCGCCGAGGTGATCCTCGCCGGGGTCGAGAAGGAGAAGGCCCGGGTGCTGGTCGGCGCGGACGCGCACGCCCTGCACCTGGTCTCCACCGTGCTCGGCTCGCGCTACCAGGACGTCGTGGCCCGGTTCGCGCGGCGCGCGATGCCGCCCAAGAAGGGCGTCTGAGGCACTCCCCCGGCCCGCCCGGTCAGGAGGGTGAGGACGACGGACGCTGCCGCTGCCGGCGGCGTCGGTCGCTCGCCTCCTGCTCGGGCGTGACGGTGCGCAGGCTGCCCGTGGTCGTCGAGCCACGCTTGCGGCGCTTGGGCCGCGGCACCTTGAGCGGCCCGACCAGGCGCGGGCCGGAGAGCCGGTGCTCCAGCTTCGAGGCCTCGCGCGCCAGCGGCTGCGCCAGGTACTCGCCGAGGATGACGCCGGAGGCGATCGAGATGGCCACCGAGATGGCCGCGACCATCGCCAGCAGGCCCTCGGAGATCGCGCTGCCGCCCTCGCTGAGCAGCGTCAGCGACCGGTAGATCGAGAGACCGGGCAGCATCGGGACGACGCCGGAGACCACCACGACCAGCGGCGGCACCCGGTACCGCGCGGCCAGGTGGTAGGCCACGAGACCGACCGCCGTGGCGGCGAACGCGGTGGACCAGGCCCGCGCCAGGTCGACCTCGGCCAGGGTGCGGCTGATGACGATGGCCACGCCGGCCACGCCCGCCACCGCGGGCAGGACCCGCAGCGGCGCGTACGAGGCGTACGCGAACCCGGCGGCCGCCAGCGCGGAGCCGAGCACGAGCATGCCGACGGTCTGCAGGTTGTAGGTCCCCGGCTCCAGGACGGGGGTGGGCAGCCCGACCGCGCCGCCCAGGCTCAGCCCGCCCGAGACGCCGGCGATGATGCCGGCGGTCGCGAGGAACGCCTCCATCAACCGCGCCGAGGCGGTCACGTAGTAGCCGGTGAGCGCGTCCTGGAGCGCGCCGACGAAGCCGACGCCCGCGAGCAGCATGATGATGTTCGCGGTGACGACCTGGGAGACGTTGATCTGGAGCGGGGTGGCCGCCACCCCCAGCGCCAGCAGCGTCGCGACGCCGCCGCCGGCGACCTGCTGGTAGAAGCTGGGCAGGCGGCGCTTGGCCATCCGGTGCTGGATGCGGTCGATGAGCACGGCGGACACCGCGGCCAGGGCGATGACCAGCGGCTTGCCGCCGAGCTGGAGGCCGACGCCCGCGCACATGACGGCCCAGGCGATGGTGACGGCCCAGCGCGGGCGCGAGCGCCCGGTCGAGGTGATGCGGCCCATCTCGGTGCGGGCCTGGCGCAGGTCGACCTCCTCGCGCAGCAGCGCGCGGACGAGGTGGTCGACCGAGGTGAGCTGGTCGTAGTCGATGGTGCGGCGGCTGACCTGGCGGTTGCCCACGACCGGCGGGTCGCCCAGCTCCTCCTGCGCCGTCATCGACAGCGAGGTGAAGGTGACGTCCACGTCGACGTTGCGGATGCCGAGCGCGGCGGCCACCGACTGCATGGTGGCCGAGACGTCGGCGGCGCCGGCGCCGCTGCTGAGCAGCACCTCGCCGATGCGCAGGCACAGGTCCAGGCCCAGCGCGGTCTCGCGCATGACGGCCTCACGGCGGGCGGCCTCGAGCCGCTCCTGCTCGCGCTCGTGCTCGGCGCGGCGCGCGGCCTCCTCGGCGGTCGCCTCGAGGGCCTGCTCGGGCGCGGCGTCAGGGGGTGGAGTCTGGTCGTGCGGGGTCACCCTCGGATCGTGACAGCAGGCGCGGCGCGACCCCAATCGAGCCGATCAGCGCCCGATCCGGCCCCGATCCGGCCCACTCCTCCCCCGCGCGGCGGGGCACGGCCGGTGCCGAGTGTGGAACGCTGTCGCCGTGCGCATCGACTTCCGTTCCTCCCCCGAGCCCACGCTGGGGGTGGAGTGGGAGCTGGCGCTGGTCGACCGCACCACGCGGGACCTGCGCAACGACGCCACCGACCTCTTCGCAGCGGCCGGGCCCGTCATGGCCCAGCCCGAGAAGCTGCACTCCGAGCTGCTGCGCAACACCGTCGAGATGGTCACCGGCATCTGCCGCACCACCGGCGAGGCGGTCGAGGACCTGCGCCGCACCCTGAGCGACGTCGTCCCGACCGCGGACGCGCTGGGCATCGACCTCTACGGCGGCGGCACCCACCCGTTCGCCTCGTGGAGCGCGCAGCAGCTGACCGAGGGCCACCGCTACGCCGAGCTCATCAACCGCACCCAGTGGTGGGGCCGCCAGATGCTCATCTGGGGCCTGCACGTGCACGTCGGCCTGCCCGAGGTCAGCCGGGTGATGCCCGTCCTCAACGGCCTGCTCACCTACTTCCCCCACCTCCAGGCCCTCTCCGCGTCGTCCCCGACCTGGGCGGGCACGGACACCGGCTACGCCTCCAACCGGGCCCTGCTCTTCCAGCAGCTGCCCACGGCCGGGCTGCCGTTCCAGTTCGAGCGGTGGGAGGAGTTCGAGTCCTTCGCGCAGGACCAGCTGACCACGGGCGTGGTCGACCACCTGAACGAGATCCGCTGGGACGTGCGGCCCGCGCCGCACCTGGGCACGCTGGAGAACCGGATCTGCGACGGCGTCTCCACCTTCGCCGACCTCTCCGCCCTCGTGGCGCTCACCCACTGCCTGGTCGTCGACCTGGACCAGCGGGTGGCCGCCGGCGAGCAGGTCGCCACGATGCCGCCCTGGCACGTGCAGGAGAACAAGTGGCGCGCGGCGCGCTACGGCCTGGACGCGATCGTCATCCTGGACGCCGAGTCGAACGAGCGCCTCGTGACCGACGACCTCGCCGACCTGGTCGTGCGGCTGGAGCCCGTCGCGGAGCGCCTGGGCTGCAGCGAGGAGCTGGCCTCGGTGAACGACCTGGTCGAGCGGGGCGCCTCCTACCAGCGGCAGCGGCGCGTCGCCGAGGCCACCGGGGGCGACCTGGTGGCGGTCGTCGACTCCGTCGTCCGCGAGCTGCGCGCCGGCCTCTGAGACGTCCCCACCGCCCCCACCGGGCGGGACGCCTCAGCGCGGCGTCGGGGGCAGCGACTCCGTCGCCTCGAGCTGGTCGAGGCCCGTGACCATGAGCAGGTCGACGACCACCGAGCGCAGCAGGGCGAGCACCACCTCGGCGGTCATCTCGTCGGAGCGGGGCACGGACCCGGAGGCCTGCGCCACTGCGAGCAGGGCCGGGCGGGCGGCCACGGCCATCCGGTCCGCGGCGAGCTCGGCGACCACCACGTCCACCGCCAGCGCCAGCTCGTCCACGAGCGCCACGTACTCGTCGGGCACGACGCGCGCCCGGTAGGTGGCCACCGAGACCTGCCGCACCAGGACGCGGGTCGAGCGCAGCGCCCGGTCCATCGGGTCCACCAGGTCGGCCATCCGCCGGATGTCGTGCTTGTGCCGCACCCGGAACGGCGAGGAGCTGACCACCGCCATCCCCTCGTCGGCCGCCGCCCGCAGCTCGCGGACGAGCACGTCGGTCGAGCGGGCCTCCACGAGCAGCGCCCGCGCCCGCTCGGCGTCCTCCTCGCGCAGCGCCTGCGCGGCGTGGCCGAGCAGCACGGCGACCTTGCGCAGCACCCGCGCGGCCTGCTCCCGGGGGCGGCGCAGCGGCGCCGAGGGCACCACGGTCGCCGCGACCAGGGCGACCGCGCCCCCGATCACCGCGTCGATCCAGCGGGTGAACGAGGCCCCGGTGGTGGGCAGCAGCGCGAGCACGAAGATCGACTGGACGGCGGCCTGGTTGACCAGCAGCGCACCGCCGCCGCCCATGACGGCCACGGAGACGGCCAGGCCCACGACCACGACGATCTGCCACCAACCCGCGCCGATCCAGGCGACGAGCAGGTCGGCCATGAGCACGCCGATGGCGACGCCGGCGGTCACCTCGGCGATCCGCTTGAGCCGCTGGCCGTAGGTGGTGCCCAGGCCGAGCACGGCGGCGATCGGGGCGAACAGCGGGGCGTCGTGGCCGAGCAGGTCGTGCGCGACCAACCAGGCCACGCCGGCCGCGACGGCCGCCTGGCCGACCTGCCAGCCCTTGGCCCGCAGCCGCGCCCGGCGGGCGCGGAAGGAGAGCCGACCCCGGCGGAGCACCGCGGCACCGGGGAAGAACGCGACGTCCGAGGTGCGAGGCTCCACGAGGCCCGATCCTCTCACCGCCGCCCCCTGGCACGGCTCACACGGTCGCCCCGATCGCCGCGTCGTGCGCGTGCTCGAGCGCCTGCTGCAGGTCGGCGAGGTCCCGGTACCAGGTGCGCACCTCGGTGCGGCAGCGCACGCGGTGGCCGAAGCGCTCGTAGGCGGAGCACTCGGCCAGGGCCTCGGAGTCGGTGGGCGGGTACAGCGCGGTGCCGTCGAGGTGGTGGATGCCGAAGCCGTTCCCGGCGTCCCCGGTGACCTCGACGATCGTGTCGCCGGGGGCCTCGTCGGTGGGGCCGTCGGCGGCCGTGGCGAGGCCGGCGGTGACCCCCAGCGGCAGCCCGAGGACCAGCACCAGGAGGGCCAGGGGCAGGGCGCGCAGGGGCAGGGACGGGACGAGCGGGCGGAGGGGGAAGGTCGGTCGGCGCACGGTGCGCTCCTCGGTGGGAGGTGCCGGGCTGGTCCCGGCGGGTGCACACGACGCTAGGGACGCGCGAGGCCCGGTGGGGGCGCCGTCGTCCCGCCTGGGGAGGGGGGCGCTGCGGGGTCGGCCTGTGGACGGAGGACGGCCCCGCAGCGCCTGCGGGAGGGGGGTGGTCAGCGGGCGAGCGTCACCGTGATGGTGAGGTCGCTGCAGGTGGAGGCGAGGTCGGTCATGGCGGCCTTCTCGGTGGCGTCGACCGAGAGGCCCCAGCGGTGCTTCACGGCCGTCCACTCGCGCAGGTAGCGGCACTGCTGCTGGGCGGGCAGCCACTCGGCGACGTCGCGGTCGGACTTGGACTGGTTCACGTTGTCGGTGACGCCGACGAGGGTGCGGTAGTCGCCCAGGTCGTTGGCGTAGGCCTCGCGGGTGGCGTCGGACCAGGACCAGGCGCCGGAGCCCCAGGCCTCGGCGAGCGGCACCATGTGGTCGATGTCGACGTCGGAGGGGTCGTACCAGGAGACGCCGTCGTAGTAGGAGTACCAGCGTCCGCCGGACAGCGAGCAGCCCGCGCCGACCGTCACCGGGTCGTCGGCCTCGCTGATCAGCACCTCCCGGCGGGTGTCGCAGCCGTCGCCGTCCGCGTCGGTCCAGTGCTCGAACAGGTCCCGGTCGTAGCCGGTGGCGTGCTCGGCGGCCACGGGCAGGTCCGCCACGGCGCGGGACAGCGGGGCCGAGTAGGTCTGCCCGGCCGCGGCCGTGGCCGGCGAGCCCGCGATCAGCATGATCCCCACGACGAGCGCGACCGCGAGCCCCGCGAGGCCTGCCAGTGACAGGAGGGGCTGCTGGATCGGGGTGCACGGACGGGGCCTGTGCATGTCGTGCTCCTGGGGACCGGGTCGGGCACGCCCCGACCTCCGGGACTCAGTGAACGCCCGCACTCCCTCTCCCGACCAGCCCCAGGAACCTGCGCTGCACGAACCTGCAGCTTTACCCTGGTGGGTATCCGGCCGGGGTGTCCGGTGACGGTGACCGGTGGAGCCCCGCCGGACACGGGCCCGGGTGTTGTGGCCCCGCTCACAGTGCTCGATGATCGGGCCTCACCCTCCTGCCCCCGAGAGGACCCGTGGCCACCCTCATCGACCCGACGTCGGCGGCGTTCCTGCTGGCCGAGAACCGGTCCATGCCCATGCACGTGGGAGCGCTCCAGCTCTTCGAGCCGCCCGAGGACGCCGGCCCCGACTGGACGCGCGGGATGTACGAGTCCCTGCGCGACGCCGGCGACGTCTCCGCGATGTTCCTCAAGCACCCCTACCGGTCCCTGCGCACCGCGGGACAGCTGGTCTGGCTGCCCGACCGCCAGCTCGACCTCGAGCACCACGTGCGGCACAACGCCCTGCCCCGTCCGGGTCGCTACCGCGAGCTGTTCGAGCTGTGCTCGCGGCTGCACGCCCAGCGATTGGCCTGGGACCGCCCGCTGTGGGAGAGCCACGTCATCGAGGGCCTGGACGACGGCCGGGTGGCCGTCTACACCAAGATCCACCACGCCCTCATCGACGGCGTCGCGGGCATGCGGCTGCTCCAGAGCGTGCTCTCCCCCGACCCCGAGGCGCGCGACGTGCCGGCGCCGTGGTCGCAGCGTGCCGGGCACCCGCACGTCGACGCCACCGCCGAGGAGCAGACGGGCCCGTCCACCCCCGGATCGTCCGGCCCCGGAACGACCAGCCCAGGATCGCCCAGCCCAGGCCCACCCGTCTCCGGGTCGCCGGACACGCTGCTCCAGGCGGCGCTGGCCTCGCAGGACACGCTGCGCGACCTGGCCGGCAGCGTGCGCACCGGGTACGGGGTGCTGGCCGAGGCCGCCGGCATGCCCGGCGCGGTGGTGCGCGGGGTGCTGCGCGGCGCACAGGACCAGACGGGGGCGCTGAGCTTCCACGCGCCCCGGACGATCTTCAACCGGCCGATCACCGGGTCGCGCCGGTTCGCCGCCGAGGACTGGCCCGTGGAGCGGCTGAGGCTGGTGGGCAAGGCGGCCGGCACCACCATCAACGACGTCGTCCTCGCGATGACCAGCGGCGCGGTGCGCCGCTACCTGCTCGAGCACGACGCCCTCCCCGCCACCCCGCTGGTGGCGATGGTGCCGGTGGCGCTGCACGCGGAGCGCTCCCACCTGGCGGCCACGGACGGCGGCAACGCGATCGGCGCGGTCATGGCCTCGCTCGGCACCCACCTGGCCGACCCGGCCGACCGGCTCGCGCACGTGGCCGCCTCCATGACCGACGGCAAGCAGGCCCTCTCCGCCATGACGCCCACCCAGGTGCTGGCGATGAGCACGCTCGGGCAGGCGCCGGCGATCCTGGGCCCGCTGCTGGGCCTGGGCCGGCTCGTCCGCCCGCCGTACAACCTGGTGATCTCCAACGTGCCGGGGCCGCGCGAGCCGCTGTACTGGAACGGTGCGCGCCTGGTGGGCACCTATCCGCTGTCGATCCCGATCTCGGGGATGGCCCTCAACGTCACCTGCACCTCCTACACCGGTCAGATGGCGTTCGGCGTCACCGGCTGCCGGCGCACGGTGCCCTCCCTCCAGCGGCTGCTGACCCACCTCGACGGCGAGCTGGCCGACCTCGAGAACGCCGTCGGCGTGGCCTGACACGTGTCATGATCGGCGCTCGTCGTCGGCGCTGGGCCGACCCGTCCCGGATCGAGGCCCCGTGCTCGCGCAGATGCTCCACCGGACCCGCCTGTTCACCTGGCTGGCGCGCACCGTCGGCGGCTGCCTGCTGGTCGCCGCGCTCGCGGGCGTCGCCGGGGTCGTGCTCGGCAGGCTGCTCGAGGCCGACGACGTCCTGCCGGCCGCGGCCCTGCCCGCCGTCCTCGCCGCGGGGCTGTACCTGCTGGGCAGCAGCGCACCCGCCCCCGACGCCGACGTCCTCGCCCTGCTCGAGGTGGAGGACCCCGTCGAGAGCCCGGTGCAGGACGGCCTGCCGCACTGAGCGCCGCGCGGCTCAGCCGCAGACCAGCCCGCCGCCGAGGCGCGCGTCGACGGCGCGCAGCCGCGCCCGGGTGACGTCGGCGACGGTGGCGTGACCGGCGGCCAGGGCGGTCCGCCCGGCCGGTGAGTCGGTGCGCAGCGGGGCGGCCCGGTCGATCGAGGTGGACGTGCGGGTGCCGCCGTCCTCGGCGTTGAGCAGCGCCACCGCGTGCCCGGTCGTGCCGGAGCCCGCGAACGGGTCGAGCACGCGGGCGTCGGCGGGCATGGTGCCCAGCAGGCGGCGCAGCAGGCCGGTGGGCTTGGGGCTGGAGAAGACGTGGCCGACGAGGTCCTTCAGCTCGGCCACGGCCGTGTCGGTGGAGCCGACCTCCTCGGCCAGCCACAGCGTCGTCAGCTTCTTGCGGCGGCCCTCGTGCAGCCAGTCCCGCTGGTAGACGTCGACCCGCTCGCCGCGGTGCCCGCGCACGCGGCGGCACACCAGGTCGTCCTCGCCGCGCTCGGCGACCAGCGGCGGCGACCACCGCCACACCGCCGCCTGCCCGTCGCCGAAGACGGGGGTGATCTCCTCCGAGCCGGCGAAAGGCGTCGTCGCCACCCGCCCCGAGGCCGGGTCGCCGTGCAGCGCGTAGTGCAGCGTGGGCGCGCTGGCCGGGGTGAACCGCTTGTTGGTGTTGCGCAGCGGCAGCAGCCGGAACCGGCGGCCGGAGGCCTCGTCGGTGTGCCCGAAGTCCCGCTCGTCGACCGTGTCGGCGGTGCTGGCGTCGAGCACGCAGGACGCGGCGTCGACCGCGTAGACCAGCAGGTACTCGTGGCTGGTGGCGAAGCCGCGGCCCAGCTGGCGACCCTTGGGGTTGAGGTTGACCACGACCTGGGCGAGCAGGTTCTGCTCCCCCACCACCTCGTCGAGCAGCAGCCGCAGGTGCGCCACCTCGTGGTCGTCGATGCTCAGCGCGAGCGCGCCGGTGGGCTCCAGCAGCGCCAGCACCGCCTCCAGCCGCGGCCGCAGGGCCGCCGTCCAGGCCTGGTGCCGGCCACGCCCGCGCCCCACCGCGTCGTCGTAGACCAGGTCGCTGCGCGTGTTGTAGGGCGGGTCGAGGTAGGCCAGGTCGAAGCGGGCTCGCTCGGCGGCCAGGCGCGCCAGCACCTCGAGGTTGTCGCCCTCGAGGAAGGTGTTCTGCGGCGTCACGGGTGCACAGTAGGACGCCGGCGGGCGGCCGGGTCACGGATCGGCCACGAGCCCCGGCGATTCTCCCCGATCCGCAGCACCCCCGACCTACCCTCGTCGCCGTGATCCCCCGTCGCCCCCTCGCCGGCCTGGTCGCGCTCGTGACCGCGGGCGCGCTCGCCGCACCGCTCGGCTCCGCGCTCGCCGCGGACGGGTCCGAGCGCGGCACGAGCGCCGAGCGGGAGCGCACCGGACGGCTCGTCCTGGACCGGGACGCGGTCTCCTCCACCGGTGAGTCCGGCCGCGCGGTCGCCGACGACGACGGCTCCTCCGTGGTGCTCGGCGGTGCGACCGGCGGGCGCGTCGCGACGCGCACCGGCTCGGTCACCGAGGTGCGACCGGGCGTCTCGTTCACCCGGCTCTCCGCCACGTCCTCGCGCGGGACCACGCGCGCCACCCTGCTCACCGTCTCGCTGAGGCAGCGCGGGGTGGGCCTGGACGTGGAGGATGGCTCGAGCATCACCGGCCTCTCGCGCGTGCGGACGATGCTGGGCGAGCAGCGCCGCTTCGTGGCCGCCGTGAACGGGGACTTCTTCGACATCCACGGCACCAACGCGCCGCTGGGCACCGCCCTCTCCCCCAGCCGCGGGCTGCTCAACGCCCGCGCGCGGGACTGGAACCAGACGTTCATGCTGACCTCGCGCGGCCGGCCCGTCTTCGAGCAGGCCCAGCTCTACGGCCGCGTCGGGGGCGTGCCGGGTGGGCAGCTGACCAACGTCAACAGCGCCACGGTGCTGCCCGGCGGCATCGGCGTCTACACGCGGCACTGGGGCACCTACTCCCCCGGCCGGGCCGTGGTCGAGGGCCGGCGGCAGGGCGTGCGGATGGTGATCGTGCGCAAGGGGCGCGTCGCGGCCAACCGGGCGAAGGTCGTGGGCGGCAAGCGCGGCTGGGGCATGGTGCTCGTCGGCCGCGGCGCCGGCGCCAAGGCCCTGGCCACCCTGCGCAAGGGTGAGCGGGTCAAGGTCCGCAAGGGCTTGGTCGGGCAGCCGCAGCTGGCGCTGACCGGCAGCCGGATCATCATCGACGACGGCGTGGGCCGCGAGCTCGACGACACCGAGACCGCGCCGCGCACCGTCATCGGCATCGACCGCGACACCAAGGAGCTGCTGCTGCTCGCCGTGGACGGCCGCAGCTCGCGCAGCCGCGGGTTCACCCTCGCCGAGCTGGTCGGCGTCATGCAGCAGCTGGGCGCCGACGAGGCGCTCAACCTCGACGGCGGTGGCTCGACCACGATGGCGGTGCGGCGGCAGGGTCGGCTGCGGCTGGTGAACACGCCCTCGGACGGCGCCGAGCGCTCCGTGGCCAACTCGCTGGTCGTCACCTACGACAAGCCCGGGCGGGGATGACGGCGGGGATGAGCGCGAGGTGACCCGCCGCTCCTTCAGCCGCGCCGAGCTGGAGACGTTCCGCGACACCAGCGTGCCGGACCTGCTGCCCGGGCCGGGCCAGCGGCTGCGGCTGCTGTTCGTGGGGATCAACCCCGGGCTGTGGACCGCGGCGACGCAGACGCACTTCGCCCACCCCGGCAACCGGTTCTACCCGGCGCTGCTGCGCGCCGGCGTCCTCGAGCACGCGATCGACCCCGCGGCCGGGATGACGCCGGAGGACCGGGAGCGGCTGCGCTCCCGGGGCATCGGCATCTCCAACCTCGCCCACCGCGCCACGGCCAAGGCCTCCGAGCTCGGCGACGACGAGCTGCGCGAGGGCGGCGCGGCGCTGCGGGCCCTGGTCGAGCGCGAGCGCCCGGCCGTGGTGGCGGTCGCCGGGATCACCGCGTACCGGACGGCGTTCGGCCAGCGCCGGGCCGTGCCCGGGCGGCAGCCCGAGGGCTGGGGCACCTCCGAGCTGTGGGTCGTGCCCAACCCCTCGGGGCTCAACGCCCACGAGACCGTCGACTCGCTGGCCGCCGCCTACGCGGAGGTCGGCCGGGCGGCCGGGCTGCTCTGAGCTGCCTGGAGGGACCTCGGACGGGCGCTCGGACCGGGGCTCGGACAGGGGCTCGGACAGGGGGCTCAGACGGGGAACGTCTGCCCCTTGCCGATGACGGTGAGACCCTCCTGCACGACGAACCCGCGGGCCTGGTCGGCGGCCGGGTCGACGCCCACCTGCACGCCGGGCGGGATCACCACGTTCTTGTCCAGGATCGCGTTGCGCACCACCGCACCGGCGCCCACGCGCACCGCGTCGAGCAGCACCGAGCCGGTCACCTCGGCGCCGTCCTCGACCCGCACCGCGGGGCTGAGCACGGAGCGCCGCACGTGCCCGCCGGTCAGCACGACCCCGGGCGAGAGCACCGCCTCGTCCGCGCTGGCGGGGCTGCCGTCCGCGCCCTGCACCACCTTCGCCGGCGGCTGCGGGCCGTAGGCGGTGTAGATCGGCCAGTCCTGGTTGTAGAGGTTGAAGACCGGCAGCGGGCTGACGAGGTCCATGTGGGACTCGTAGTAGGAGCGCAGCGTGCCGACGTCGCGCCAGTAGCCCTGGTCGCGCTCGGTGGAGCCGGGCACCTCGTTGTCCTGGTAGTCGTAGACGCCGGCCGCGCCCTGCGCCACGAACGCGGGCACGATGTCGCCGCCCATGTCGTGCTTGGAGCCCTCGGTGGCCGCGTCCCGGGTGACGGCCTCGACCAGCGCCTGCGCGTCGAAGACGTAGTTGCCCATGGAGGCCAGCACCTCGTGCGGGGCGTCGGGCAGACCCACCGGGTCCGACGGCTTCTCGAGGAACTCGCGGATGCGCGTGGGCTCCTCGGGCACGACGTCGATGACGCCGAACTGGTTGGCCAGGCCGATCGGCTGGCGGATCGCCGCGACGGTGCACGCGGCGCCGGAGCGCACGTGCTGCTTGACCATCTGGGAGAAGTCCATCCGGTACACGTGGTCGGCGCCGACGACCACGACGATGTCGGGCTGCTCGTCGCGGATGAGGTTCAGCGACTGGTAGATGGCGTCGGCCGAGCCCAGGTACCAGTGCGGGCCGAGCCGCTGCTGCGCCGGCACGGGGGTGACGTAGTTGCCCAGCAGGGTCGACATGCGCCACGTCGAGGTGATGTGGCGGTCGAGGCTGTGGGACTTGTACTGCGTGAGCACGACGACCTTGAGGTAGCCGGAGTTCACGACGTTCGAGAGTGCGAAGTCGATGAGGCGGTAGATGCCCGCGTAGGGCACCGCAGGCTTCGCGCGGTCCGCCGTCAGCGGCATGAGGCGCTTGCCCTCACCGCCGGCCAGGACGATGGCCAGGACCTTCTTCCCCCGCTTGCGCATGTCGGGGAGGTTAACGCCCTGCAGGGTCTCCTGGGCAGTGCCTCGGGGCAGAAATACCCCGTGCGGCGTCAGGTCCGTCCCGGACAGCCTGCTGACGCATCCCGCACCGGGCGAGTAGGTTCCGCCTCGTGCGAGTCGACGTGCTGTCCAAGGAGTACCCGCCCGAGGTCTACGGCGGTGCCGGCGTCCACGTGGCCGAGCTGGTGCGTGCGCTGCGCGCGGTGGACGGGGTGGAGGCCCGCGTCCACGCCTTCGGCGCCCCCCGGGACGAGGCGGGCACGGCGTCCTACGCCGAGCCGGCCGGCCTGGCCGGCGCCAACGCGGCGCTGCGCACCCTCGGGGTGGACCTGGAGATCGCGGCCGCCACGGGCGGCGCCGACCTGGTGCACTCCCACACCTGGTACGCCAACATGGCGGGCCACCTCTCCTCGCTGCTGCACGGCGCCCCGCACGTGGTCAGCGCCCACAGCCTGGAGCCGCTGCGGCCGTGGAAGGCCGAGCAGCTGGGCGGCGGCTACCGCGTCTCGTCGTGGGCCGAGAAGACGGCCTACGAGGCCGCCGCCGGCGTCATCGCCGTCTCGGCCGCGATGCGCGACGACGTGCTGCGCTCCTACCCGAGCATCGACCCGGCCCGCGTGCACGTGGTCCACAACGGCATCGACACCGCCGACTGGGCGCCCCACCACGACCCCGAGCGGGTGCGCGCGCTGGGCGTCGACCCGGACCGTCCGACCGTCATCTTCGTCGGCCGGATCACCCGGCAGAAGGGCCTGCCGCTCTTCCTGCGGGCGTGCGCCGCGCTGCCGCCCGAGGTGCAGCTGGTGCTGTGCGCCGGCGCCCCGGACACCCCCGAGATCATGGCCGAGGTCGAGGGCCTCGTCGCCGACCTGCGCGAGAGCCGCGACGGCGTCGTGTGGATCGCGGAGATGCTCCCCCGTGCCGACGTGACGGCCCTGCTGACCAGCGCCGACGTCTTCGCCTGCCCCTCGATCTACGAGCCGCTGGGCATCGTGAACCTCGAGGCGATGGCCTGCGAGACGGCCGTGGTGGCCACGGCCACCGGCGGCATCCCCGAGGTCGTCGTGCCCGGCGAGACCGGCCTGCTGGTGCCCATCGACCAGGCGGACGACGGCACCGGCACGCCCCTGGACCCCGACCGCTACGTCTCCGACCTGGCGGGGGCACTCACCTCGCTGCTGGGTGACCGCGAGCGGGCAGCGCGCATGGGGCGCGCCGGGCGCGAGCGGGCGGTGGAGCACTTCTCCTGGACCGCGGTCGCGCAGCGCACGCTCGACGTCTACCGCGAGGTGCTGGCGGCCTCGTCCTGATCCTCCCGGGTGGAGCGATACCCCCACCCGCATAGTCACTTCGGGCCAGGCCGTACCGGTCGTACGGACCACCACCCCAGGGTCACGAGTAGGTACCCCTACCTACATCTCAGGGAACGCACCTCGCCGCCGATCAGAGGTGCTCACCATGAGTTCTGCTCGGGCACCCCCACCCTGCTCCGAGCTCCCCCTGAACGACCCGGAGCCACGGTGCCTGACTACACCCCTGCCCGCTGGACCAGCACCCCCGTGCTGGCACGCCGCTCGCGCCTCGTCGCGTCGCGGTTCAGCTACGGCACGAACCCCGCCCTCGTCGCCGAGGTGCAGGCCGCCGGCGGAGGGCTGCGGTGGTTCGAGCAGCAGGTCAGCGCCGCCGCCACCCGCAGCCAGGACGCCGACGTCCTCTTCGACTGGTGGCCCGACCTGAACAAGGACGCCGCGACCCTGTGGCAGCGCCAGGTCGACGACGTCCGCGGCGTGTGGGAGGTGATGTGGGACTACGGCCGCCGGCTGATGACCCGGCGGATCCACTCCGACCTCCAGGTGCTGGAGGTGATGACCGAGCTCTTCGAGGGTCACCTGCACGTCACCGCCGACGGCGACGCCCAGGCCACCCACCGGGCGCCCTACGGCGAGCTGATCCGCTCCCACGCGCTGGGCCGCTTCGACGACATGCTGGCCGCCGCGATCACGCACCCGGCGATGCTGCTGTACCTCGACCAGGCGACCTCGACCAAGAGCCACCCGAACGAGAACCTCGCCCGCGAGCTCCTCGAGCTGCACACGGTCGGCGTCGGGGCCTACACCGAGGACGACGTCAAGAACGCCGCCCGCATCCTCACCGGCTGGCGCGTGCGGATGTGGACGACCTTCGCGCCCTACTACGACACCGACCAGCACTGGACCGGGGCGGTGAGCGTCGGCGACTTCACCGACGCCAACACCGACCCCGACGGCCGGGCGCTGACCGACCGGTTCCTGCGTCACCTGGCGCACCGCCCCGAGACCGCGCTGCGCATCGCCCGCCGGCTGGCGGTGAAGTTCATCGGCGACGACGTCGGCGAGGGCCTGGTGCGACGGCTGGCCCAGACCTACCTGGACAACGACACCGCGATCGTGCCGGTGCTGCGGGTGCTGCTGCGCTCGCGGGCCTTCCGGCTCTCCCAGGACGCCAAGCTGCGCGACCCGGCCGAGGACGTCGTGGCCACCTACCGGGTGCTCCAGGCCCGGGTGCAGCAGCCGACCTCCGACGACGACGCGGCCAACGCGATGATCTGGCAGGCCCAGAAGGTCGGGCTCGTGCCGATGGCCTGGCCGCGGCCCGACGGCCAGCCGATCGACAACAGCGCCTGGGCCACCGCGTCCCGGGCGATGGCCTCGATGGAGATCCACTGGGTGATGGCGGGCGGCTGGTGGCCCTCGGAGGGCGTGGAGTTCCTCCAGCCCAGCGAGTGGGCGCCCACGCCCCTGCCGGTCACCTTCGCGCAGCTGGTCGACCACCTGGCGCGGCTGCTGCACGGCCGCCCGTCCAACCGCAACGTCCTGCGCGCGGCCTGCGAGGCCTGCTCGGTCGACCCGGACAGCACGGTCACCGCCTCCAGCGCGGTGCTCACCTGGAAGTTCAACCGGCTCCTCGCCGTCCTCCTCGACCACCCCCGTCACTACTCCCGGTGAGACGCGACCGATGACCCAGACCCCCGCCCCTCTGCCAGGCTGCTGCGAGGACTTCGCCCGCGCCACCGCCCTGACCCGCCGCGGCGTGCTGCGCGGCCTCGGCGTGGCCGGCGCCGCGTGGACCATTGGCTCGGCCGTCGTGCAGTCCTCCCCCGTCGCGGCCGCCGAGGCCGGCTCCGGCACCGGCTCGGTCGTGGTGCTCTCGCTGCGCGGCGCCGCCGACGGCATGTCGCTGGTGGTGCCGCACGGCGACCCGGTCTACGCCGCGGCCCGCCCCCGCATCGCCGTGCCGGCCTCCGCCGTGCTCGCCTCGGACGGGTTCTTCGGGCTCCACCCCGAGCTGGCGCCGCTGCTGCCGTTGTGGCAGGCGGGGTCGATGGCCGCCGTCCACGCCACCGGGCTGCCCGCCCCGAACCGCTCGCACTTCGCCGCCATGGAGGAGGTCGAGGACGCCAACCCCGGCAGCACCGAGCGGGTCGGCTGGCTGAACCGGCTCGTCGGCGACCTCCCCGGTGACGGACCGCTCCAGGGCATCAGCGTCGGCACCGAGTCGACCGCGATGTTCGGGCCGGCCGCGCGGATGTCGTTCAGCGCGCTCGACGACGCCGTGGTCGCCGGCGACGACCAGTGGGACCCGACCGACGACCGGCTCCGCTCGCTTCACCGCATGTGGGGCCGCTCCGGGCACCCGCTGGCCGGCAGCCTGCGCAGCGCCGTGGACGCGGTCGCGGACCTCGCCCCGGCCAAGGCCGTGGCCGCGGGCGACTACCCCACGACCGACCTGGGCAAGGCCCTGTCCTCGGTGGCCCGCACGCTCAAGGGCGACGTCGGGGCCCGCGTCATCACCGTCGACCAGGGCGACTGGGACATGCACACCGACCTCGGCACCCTGTCGTGGGGCAACATGAACACCAACGCCCGCCGTCTGGCCAAGGCGCTGGCGGCGTTCTTCACCGACCTCGGCGACGTCGCCTCCCGGGTGACGGTCGTGGTGCTCTCCGAGTTCGGCCGGCGCGTCGTCGAGAACGACAACTACGGCCTCGACCACGGCTGGGGCAACGTGATGCTGCTGCTCGGCGCCGGGGTGCGGGGCGGCCGCTACTACGGCACCTGGCCGGGCCTGGAGAACACCTACGACGCCGACCTGACCGTCACCACCGACTACCGCTCGGTGCTGGCCGAGGTCGTCGCGACCCGCACCTCGGCCTCGGTGGCCACCGTCTTCCCCGGCTTCACCCCCGAGACCGTCGGGGCGATGACCTCCCTCTGACCTCGGTGGTCGAGGTGCGAGGAGCGACCAGCCTCGAGACCGCCGCACCCACGACCGGCGTCACGTCAGACCGGCTCGACCCCCGCGAACGGGACGGTGAGCACCTGCCGGCCCACCTTGAGGTGGTAGCGGGTGCGGCCGCGCTTGACGACGGTGCCGACCGAGCCGGCGTACCGCCCGCCGACGATGATCCGGGCGCGCTGACCGGGGCCGAGGACCCGCATCCGCTGCCCGGCGGCCAGCCGCTCGAGCTCGGCGAGGTAGTTGGGGTGCAGCATCTCGGCCGTGGCCGGGCGGCCGTGGTGGCTCCACGTCAGCAGGTGGGCGAGGTCGAAGCGGCCCGGTGCGCACCGGGCGCAGGTGACGACCCGTTCGGGGCGTCGGTGCCGGCCCGCGGTGTGCCCGGCGGGGCAGGTGCCCTGCCACGGCTCGACGGGTCGGGGTGCGTCGGCCGGCACGCACCGTTCGCCGGAGCAGCCGATCGAGAGCGCGGTGCGGCGCCAGGTCGCGTCGTGCCCGTGCCGCGGCCCCACCAGCGCGTGGGCGATCTCGTGCAGGATCGTGTCGCGCACCTCGTCCTCGCTCGCCAGGGCGGTGAGCGGGGCGGAGAGACCGATGACGCGGCTGTCGAAGCGGGTGACCCCGGCCCGGCGCTTGGCGCGGTCGAGCGTGACGCGCCACCCGGTCAGCCCGTGCTCGGCCACCAGGTCACGCGCCAGGCCGAGGGCGTCCGCGAGATCCACACCCGCAGGCTAGGCCGAGCCGCCGACAGGACCGGACTCCTCGTCGCCCGCCTGTGGATCCTCGGCCCGCGCCAGGCGCTCGTGCAGGCGGTCGCGCACCTGCTCGGGGGTCAGGGAGGCCCGGCGGCGCTGGTCGCGGGCGACCACCACCCCGCCCGCGGCGACGCCGGCGGCACCCGCCAGTCCCAGCAGCTTCCACACCGTCGCGGCCTTCATGGACCAGACTCCTCCTCGTGAGCACGCACCCGACGCAGATCGGTCTCGACGAGGCCGTCGAGCTGACCCGCACCGGCGACCTGTGGCTCTTCCGCGGCCACTCCGCCGCCGACCACGCTATCCGGGCGCTGACCAACGCGCCGGTGAACCACGTCGGCATGGCGGTCGTCCTCGACGACCTGCCGCCGCTGATGTGGCACGCCGAGCTGGGCAAGGGTCTGCGCGACGTGTGGACCGACAGCCACCAGCGCGGCGTGCAGCTGCACGACCTGCGCGAGGCGGTCGTCCAGTGGACCGGCCGCTACGAGCAGGACGCGTGGTTGCGGCAGCTCGACGCCGAGGTGACGCCGGTGATGGAGGACGCGGTGCTGCGGACGATCTCGCGGCTCGACGGCACCCCGTTCCCCTCGACCGCCTCGCTGGCCGGCCGGTGGCTGCGCGGCCGGGTGCGGCGCGCGGCGCCCGCGGAGCTGACGTACTGCGCCGAGGTCGTCGCGGCGACCTACACGGCGATGGGCCTGCTCGACGAGAAGCGACCCACGAACTACTACGACCCCGGCCGGTTCTGGTCCGGCGACGACCTCGACCTGCTCGGCGGCGCCGCCCTCGGGGAGGAGATCTCCGTCCGCCCCTGACCCGCCCAGCGGTGGGTCAGCGGTGGGTCAGGGTGAGTCAGACGTCGAAGACCGGCGGCAGGGCGCGGCCGCGGTCGGTGAGCTCGAGGACGCCGGGCTGCGGGGCCTGCACGAACCCCTCGTCCGCCAGCTCCTTGCGGGCCTTGCGGGCGGCGGTGCGCCAGCGCAGCTCACCGGTGGGGCCCGTCTCGTGGTCGCCCGGACGCATCTGCTCGCTCATCCGCTCCGGCAGCTCGTCGTAGAGCAGGTCGGCCTCGCGCTCGCCGCCCGCCTCCTGGAGCAGGAGCAGGATGAACGGCTTGAACTCGACGGTCGGGGTACGCCGGTGGACGACCGGCGGCTTGGCCGGCGCGCCCGGCACCCGGGTCGAGGACGTGCGGCGGGTGGTGCTCGACGTGCTGCCCGAGGTCGACGAGACACGCTTGCGGGTCACCGGCGACGCCTTGGGCGGCGGCTGGGGAGCCCGGGCGTGGGGCGACGGCGGCGGCGCAGCCATGCCGTGCACGCACGTCGACATGGGGAGGTCGCAGAGGTCGCAGAAAGCCTCGGAACTCACATCCGCACCGTACCCGCCGACCCCGTGCGAAGACGAGGCGGCGGGAGGGTCACGGGCGTCACGTGGGCGTGACCAGGGCGTGACCAGGGCGGGACCAGGGCGGGACGGCCTCAGGACTCGCGCCGACGCAGCAGCACGAGGGTCTCGTGGTGCGCGGTCTGCGGGAACATGTCGAGCACCTGGGCGCGCACCGGGTCGTAGGACGGCAGGTCGCCCAGGTCCCGCGCGAGGGTCGTGGCGTGGCAGGAGGAGTAGAGGACCAGCGGCGGCGCCGCGTCCTCGATCGAGGCGCAGAGGTCGGCGCCGAGCCCGCGCCGGGGCGGGTTCACCACGACCAGGTCGGGCGTGCCGTCGGCGGCCCAGGCCGTGGCGTCGCCGGCGGTGAAGGTGGCCGGCAGGCCGGCCTCGGCGGCCGAGCGCCGGGCGGCCGCCACCGCCTCGGCCGAGATCTCCACACCGTGCACGCGCGTGCCGGGTGCCGCCGCGGCCAGGTGCAGCGCGAACCCGCCGACGCCGCAGTACAGGTCGACCACGGAGGCGGGCGCCGCGTCGCGCACCCACGCGGCGGCGGTCGCGTAGAGCGCCTGCGCGACGACCGTGGAGGTCTGGAAGAACGCCTGCGGACGCAGGTGCAGGGTGACCGCACCGGCGGCCGAGCCGGACAGCCTCATCGGCAGCGTCTCGTCCTCGGTGAGCACGACCTCCTCCGGGCCCTCGAGCACGGCCTTGTGCTCGGGCTGGAGGTTGACCGACGCCACCCGCAGCGGGGCGCCCGCCTCCGCGAGCGCCGCCGCCAGCGCCGGCAGGTGCTTGCGCAGCCGCGAGAGCGCCTCGGTCGAGCGCAACACCCAGCGGACCATGAGCTCGCCGTCTGGGGAGCAGGTCACCAGCACGTGCTTGAGCTCGCCGCGCCGCGTGGGCACGTCGTAGGGCACGAGCCGCGCCGTCGTCACGAAGGACGCCAGCACCGGCAGCGCGGCCACGATCGCCGGCTCGTGCAGGCCGCAGCCGCGCAGGTCGACGCCGTGCCCGTCGCCGTCCAGGATGCCGAGGGTGGGGGCCTCGACGGTGCCGCCCGCGACCATCTTGGCCTTGTTGCGGAACCCCGCCTCGGGCGGCGCGAACGGCGCCTCCCACGCGACCCCGGCGCCCGGCCGCACCTCGGCGACGAGCGCCCGGGCCGCCCGGTCCTTGCGGGTCAGCTGGTCGGCGTGCGACTCCCCCATGAACGCGCACGAGCGGCACGCGCCCGCGTCGAAGTAGTCGCACTGCACGGGAGCCGAGCCTAGAGGGCGCCCGGCGTCAGACCGCGATCCCCTCGGCGGGGGCGCCGGACGCCGCGACGGCGGCGAGCGCACGCTCGACGGCCCCCGGGTCGGTGACGGTCGGGTAGAAGGACGCGTCCACCTCGAGCCCGGCGGGCCCCGCGGCGAACGCGACCGTGACGCCCCCGGGCCCGTCGGGCTCCGCGGCGATGACGGCGCGGGCCTCGGTGGGCTCCGTCCAGGGCAGCCGCTCGAAGCCGGTGCGGCCCTGGTAGCTGAGCGTGAGCCGCTGGGGCACCGGTCCGTCGACGCGGGCCGCCCGCCCCTCCCCCGGCAGCCCGACCACGTCGACGACGCCGACCCGGCCGAGCGCCGCGCGCAGGCCGGTGCGCACCGTGACCGCACCCAGCAGCACCAGCGGGACGCCGGCGGCGGTGACGCGCTTGAGCGCCGCGCCCAGCGCGGCCGCGTCGGTGGGGTCGACGTCGAGCCACGGCCCGGTCGCGAAGTTGCCCGACACCGGGGCGCCGCCGAGGCTGCCGCGGCAGTCGGCCATCACCTTGCACCCGGCCGAGGAGATGCCCTCGGCCGCCAGCGCCGCCGCGGTGCGGGCCATGAGCAGCGCGGCGACCGAGGCGCTCGTGCCGGTGCGGTCGCGCTCGGCGCGCACCGCGTCCACCACCGCCTGGGGCAGCAGGACGCTGCGGGTCACCGGCGCCCCCACGGGCCCGGGCACGCGCGGCTCGGACGTCGGCTCCGTGCCGGGCCCCAGGGGCAGCGCGGCGCGCACCGCGGCCACGGCGTGCTGCGGGCGCCGCCCCCACGTGCGCCACGCGGCCTGCACGAGCGGCAGCCGCGGCTGCTCCGGGGTGCGCAGCAGGTCGAGGTCGAGCTGGGCGATCCCCAGCAGCCACCGGTTCTTCGTGGCGCCGTCGCCCACCGCGTGCGCGATCGAGCCGGCCAGGCAGCCCTCCCTCTCCGCAGGATCGGACGCCGGGTCGGACGCCGGGTCGGACGCGGGGTCGGACGCCGGGTCGGACGCCGGGTCGAGGCCCAGCACCAGCGCCACGGCGAGGTCGTGCACCGGGTCGGCCTGCAGCCGGTCGCACAGCGCCGCGGGGTCGGTCTCGTCGGTGACCGCCAGCACCCGGTCCAGGTGCGCGGCGAGCACGGCCGCGCCGGAGACGGCCTGCGAGCGCAGCCGCGGACCGGCGCTGGTCGGCTCGAGCACGCACAGCAGCGGGTGCTGCGGCTCGACCTCGGCCAGCCGGAGCAGCAGGTCCCGCACGTCGTCCGGGCTCGGCAGCCGCAGCCGGCCGAACGCGTACACGGTGCGGAACGGCGCCCAGGTGCGGTCCCGCACGGAGATCCGGCGGGTGGCACGGGCGGGCCCGGTCATCGCGTGGCCCCCAGCTCGACGAGCACGTCGTCGGCGGGCGGCTGCCCGTCCGCGGTGCCCCAGCGGGCCTCCCCGACGGGCAGCCCGCGGGTCGCGGCGGCGGCGAGCCGGCCCGGGCGCAGCGCCCAGGAGATCCCGGTGCCGATCACCGCGAGGTGCAGGGCGCAGAACGCGACGTTGTTGAGCATGCCGGCGCTGCGGTCGACGGCCAGGCCGTAGGCGGAGACCGCCACCAGGGCCGTGCACAGCACCAGCCCCGGCCACACGGCCAGCGGCTGCCAGGAGCCGCCGCCCTCCTTGGGCGTGACCACGAACTTCCCGCCCTTGCGCAGCAGCACCTGGAACGTGGCGACCACGTGGATCCACGCCGAGGCGGCCTGCAGCGCGAACGCCTGGAACGAGTAGGTGCCGCCACCACCGACCGCCACGAGCGTCAGCGCCATGAGGAAGTAGGGCGCGAAGTGCAGCAGGAAGGCGTCCGCGGAGGCCGCGGCCACCGCCTGCTCGCCGGTGAGGATGCGGATGATCGGCAGCGAGAGGTAGACGAAGACCGTCCAGCCCGAGAGGAAGTAGAGGGACGACAGCGCGTACTGCGCCTTGATCCGCAGCGGCACGCGGGCGGTGAGCGCCCGCCCCAGGGCGGAGAGGCAGCCACGCGCCCAGCGCAGCTGCTGGCCGGCGTAGGAGGCCATGTCGTCGGGGCCGAGCCCCTGGACGAGCACCTCCGGCACGTAGGCCGTGCGCCAGCCCCGCTGCACCATCCCGAGGGAGAGCTCGAAGTCCTCGGTGACGCTGTGCTGCGGGAAGCCGCCGACGTCGTCGAGCGCCGCGCGGCGGAAGACCACGTTCGTGCCGCAACAGAACATCGCGTCCATGTCGTCCTTGCCGCGGGCGATGCAGCCGAAGAACAGCGCCTGCTGCGCCCAGGCCGCGGCCGCGACCGGGTTGCGGTCGGCGTTGGCGTAGTACTGCGGGGTCTGGACGAAGGCGACCTTCTCGTCGGAGAGGTGCCCCAGCGTGCGACGCAGCAGCTCGGGGTGCGGCACGTGGTCGCAGTCGAGCACCAGCACCGCCTCGCCGTCCACGAGGCCGAGGGCGTGGTTGATGTTGCCGGCCTTCGCGCCGTCGTGGACCTCGCGGGTGACGTACCGGGCCCCGACGCGGGCGGCGAGCGCCGCCATCTCGGGGTCGTCGCCGTCGTCGAGCAGGTGGACGGTGACGTCGGCGCCACGCAGCCGCAGGGCGGCGCTGAGCACCGGCTCCACCACCGAGACCGGCTCGTTGTAGCGGGGCACCAGCACGTCGACGGTCATGTAGTGGGCGATGGGGACGCTGCGGCGCACCGTGCGGTCGTGCAGCAGCGTCCACCAGAACCCGACGGCCTGCACGAGGTTGAACATCTCGGCCGCGACCAGCAGCCCGTAGAGCCAGGGGTTGCCGACCCGGCCGGGCACGAGCAGCCACCCGAAGTACCAGAGCGAGGCGGTGGCGGCCAGGGCGACGAGCAGCCGCACCAGCCAGGGGCGCTGCTCGCCCAGCACCTGGCTGGAGAGCCCGGGCGTGGGCCCGGTCTCGAGCGCGGTCGCGGGACCGCCGGGGCTGCTGGGGCTGCCGGGGTCGCGGGGGTTCGTGGAGCGCGAGCGGATCATCGGCTGACCTCCTCGGTGACGGCGTGGCGGTACGCCAGGGATCGGGGGGCACGTCGGCGGCGGGACACCGCGAGGACGGGGACGGCGGCGAGCGCGAGCGCGCCGGGGCCCCCGGCGGTGCCGCCCGTCGTGGCGCCGCCGGAGGACCCTGCGTCCACGCCCGTCCAGGCCGTGGTGGTGCCGGCGGACGAGCCGGCCTCGGCGGCCTCGGGACCTGACCGGGGGGTGTCGGAACCGGAGCCACCTGACGTCGCTGTACCCGTCGAGGCCTGCGTCGAGTCTGCGCCGCGCGACCTGGTTTTGCCAGGGCTCCCACCCTCGGCGACCGGGCCGGAGCCGGCGACGGCACCGACCACGTCGTCGGTGGCCACCAGCTCCCAGACCCGGACGTTGGCCGTCCGGTACTGGTCGTCCAGGGCGTAGCCGCCCTGCTCGAGCGCGGCGAGCACGTAGCCGACGTTGCCGGAGACGCTGGCGTCGGAGAGGAACGAGCCGAACACGAAGACGCGCTGGGGCATCTCCACGTCGGGCACGGCCCGCGAGGTGGCCCCGCCGATGGCCGCGCGCAGCCCCAGCTGGCGCTTGTCGCCGTCCACCTTGCCGCTGGAGACGGCGGGCAGGCCGGAGTCGTAGTAGAGCATCTCGTCCTTGAGGTAGACCGGCGCGTAGACCAGCAGGTCGTCGCTGCTGCCGCTCTCGCCCTGCACCCAGTCCACCGCCGAGGCGAAGTCGTAGGTGCGCGGGTTCGACTGGTTGACCTGCTGGTCGGCCAGGCCGAGCACGAGGGTGGCGACCAGCGCCGCGGGCATCAGCACCCGCACGACCGGCCCGCGCGCCCAGGTGGCGGTGAGCCGGCTGAGCAGCAGCAGGGTCATCGGCACGGCCGCGGTGAAGTAGCGCAGCTCGAACAGCTGGCGCCGCTCGAAGCCGATCGCGAACAGGATCGCGACGGGCACCAGGGTCAGCAGCGCCAGCGCCCACACCTCGCGGGAGCGGCCGCGGCCCAGGCCCATGAGGGCCCCGATCAGCACGACCGGCCAGAGCGCCGAGACCAGCACCATCACCGAGTCGGCGTGGTAGCCCCAGATCGCCCAGATGGTGTTCGCGACGATCGCGTAGACGTCGGGGGCGTCCGAGGCGATCGCGGTGGCGTCGGTGCCGACCTGGCCCGGCGTGGTGGAGGCACCGCCGCCGGCGGCGACCACCGAGCCCAGCTGCTCGAGCGCGAACGGCACGAGCGGCAGGACGAGGAGGAGCGCGCCGAGCCCGGAGACCACCCAGCGCCACCACATCCGGCGGAACGTCGGCCGCAGCACGAAGCCGAGCATGAGCGCCTGCGCGACGAGCACCGGCAGCGCGGCGAACCACTGCATGTAGACGGCCAGCGCCGAGGAGACGGCGAACACCGCCCAGTCGGCCCAGCGGCCGCGGCCGCCGTCGCGGCCCACGTCCCGCAGCACCCGGAGCTGGGCCCACGCGGCCAGCGTCGCGAAGAGCATCCAGAGCGCGTACATCCGCGCCTCCTGGGCGTACCAGACGGCGACGGGGGCCACCGAGAAGACGATCGCGGTGATGTTCGCGGTGCGGCGGTCCCACAGGTCGCGGGCGAACGCGTAGGCCACCACGAGCAGCGCCATGCCGGCCACGAGGCTGGGCAGCCGGACGACGTACTCGGCGGTCGAGCCGGTCGCGTGCACCAGCGCCCACAGCAGCGTGTGGAAACCGGGCGGGTGCACGTCGTTCTCGGCCAGGTCGGAGATCATCGCCCCGTAGCCCAGCTGGGCCTGGCGGATGCTGATCGCCTCGTCGATCCAGATCGAGCGGGTGACGGCGAGCCGCAGGCCCAGCCCCACGACGAGGGCCACGACCAGGAGCCAGTGCTCGGCCAGCCAGGCGCGGGCGCCGGAGCGCGGCGCGGCCACGTCCGACGGGACGGCCGGTGCGGCGACGGCAGCAGGTGCGGGAGCAGCGTCCTCGACGGTCGGGCGGGCGTGGGTGTCCGTCATCGTCTCGGGGGCCTTCCGGTCGGTGGTGCCGCCCGCGTCGACGGCCCCCACCGTCGACGCGGGCGGAGCTGCGAAGGGGCTGAGCGCGGCCGCGCCGAGCAGCAGGAACAGGCACGCGACGAGGGTCGCGGTGACGATCCCGGTCGCGTCCTCGGCCCGCAGCAGCAGCGCGAGCTGGAGGCCGACGGCGAGGGCGACGAGCACGGCCCCGGCCCAGGCCCGGCCGTTCATGCACAGGCGGGCCACGAGCACCTTGGCGACGCCGAGCGCGGCCATGGCGCCCACGTAGGCGGGGGCGTAGGTCGCGGCGTCGCGGTAGGCCTCGCCGACGACGAGGGCGTAGCCGGACGCCGGGATGGCGGCGACCACGAGCAGGGCGGCCAGCGAGATGCCGGCGGCGGCGGCCAGGGCGACCGCGAGCGAGCCCTTCTGCTCGGCGCCGCTGCTGGGCATGAGCACCAGCGGGATGGTGGCGGTGGCGAAGTAGGCGGCGCCGCCGATCGTGGCGACGGCCGCGATGACGCCGGCCTCGGCGCCGGGCAGCACCTTGTTGGCGATGATCACGTCCTGCGCGGCCACCACGGCGACCAGCAGGAAGGTGAGCACGGTGCCCCAGTGACCCCGGCGGGCCGCGGCCGCGTCGGCGTCGACGTGGGCGCCCCGTCCGGCCAGCAGCGCCACGGTGAGCGCGAGGTACCCGGCCGCGACCGTGCCCGCCGCGGCACCGCCGGCGCCGAGCACCGGCACCAGCGCCAGCCCGACCGCGGCGCGGCCGAACGGCTCCGTGGCCAGGGTGAGCGCGGCGCCCACGCTGCGGTGGGTGCCGTAGAGCCGGCCCCGGGCCAGCGCCAGCAGCACCGCGGACGGGGCGGAGAGCCCGAGCAGCGCCACGAGCAGCGTCGGCAGCCCGACCGGCCCGGCCAGCGCGGGCGCGACGGCCACGCCGAGCGCGGCGAGGGCGAGCGAGCCGAGGAGCGCGCGACGCAGCAGCCGGCCGTGCAGGGCCGGGTCCATCGCGATCGCGGCGGTCACCGAGGAGGCGATGGTGTGGAGCATGACGTAGGCGCCGAGGAACGCGGTGTAGGCCGCGTAGTCGCCCGGCAGCAGCAGCCGCGCCAGCAGCACGGAGACGACCAGGTTGCCCAGGCCCGCGACCAGCTGGCCGGCGAGCACGGCGACCTGCCGGCGTCCGGCCGTGGTGGCGGCGGCGCGGTCCTGCGCGCGCGTGCCCTCGGGGGTGCGTGAGGAGGTCAGCGTCATCGGGTCACCCCCGTGGGGCGCAGGCGCGAGGCCTGGAGCGCGGAGTTGTGGCTGGGGTGCCCGCTGGTGCCGGCACCCTCGGAGAGCAGCAGCACGAGCAGGTCGAGCACCTCGCCGGCCGCGGCCACCTGCTCGCGGACGGCGGAGAGTCCGCGGTCGCCGAGGTGGGCCAGCAGCCCGCCGGCGCGCTGGCCGGTGGGCCACGGGGTGACAGGCGTGCGGGCGGCCGCGGCGGCCAGCAGCGTCTCGGCGTCGGCGGCGAAGACCCGCGCCGAGGCCGCGAGCAGGTCGCGCTGGGCGCGCAGCGACGGCGAGGGCGGCAGGACGGCGGCCGAGAGCCCCTTCGCCCGCAGGCCGAGCGCCAGCGACTGGGCGGCGTCGAGGTCCACCCCGGCCGCGCTGCCGGGGCGGCGGGCCTGCACGGCCAGCCGCTCGGGCAGCAGCCCACCGGCGGCGGCGCGGTGCAGGTCGAGGGCGATCCGGTCGGCGAGGACCGCCGGGCCTCCCCCGCCCACGAGGGTGGCGTCGTCCACCACGACCAGGGCGCCGAACGTGGCCGGGCCCTCGGTGCGGACCGGCAGGTCCTGGAGGTCGTGCCAGCCCAGGTGCGCCCCGACCCGGATGGGCGTGGGCAGCCCGGCGGCGGCGAGCCGCGCGGCGGACTCGGCGGAGTCGAGCACCGTGAGCGAGGAGCCGGCCAGGAGCCGGCGGGCCGTGCCCTCGCGGCGCGGGGACAGCTTGCCGACGCCGAGGTCGACGAACGCGACGCGGCGGCCGGCGGCCCGGTAGGCCTGGCTCAGCGCGGCCAGCGAGCGCAGCGAGAGCAGGGACTCCCGACGGCCGGCCAGCGGGCGGCCGCCGAGCACGACGAGGGTGTCGGTGTGCCCGGCCGAGCGCAGCAGGTGCGGCAGGTCCGCCGGCACGGTCGGGACGCCGGTGACGCGGGCGGTGCGCTGCGGGTCGGCGGTGGCGGCGGCCACGTCGATGCCGTCGATGCCACCGACCTCGCGGGCGACGACGGCCAGGGCGGCGTCGTCGGCGTTCTCACGCCACGGCGTGGTCTGCAGGATCAGTGCTGCGCTCATCGGTCACCTCCTGGCTGTGGGTGGCGGTGGGGGCGGGCAGGGCCGCGTCGTCGACGGCCTCGTACAGGGCGGCGTGCCGACGCGCGACGGCCGGCCAGGTGCGGTCGGCGGCGAGGGCGTCGGTGCGCCCGCGCAGGGCGGCCAGCGCGCCGCCGTCCGCGGCGAGGGCGTCGAGGCGGGCCGCCCAGTCGGCGGCCTCCCCGCGCCCGCCGACGGAGAGCGCCGGCACCCCGATCACCTCGGCCAGGCGCGGCGAGAGCACCATCGGGGTGCGGTGCGCCAGCGCCAGGGCCAGCGGCCCGGAGGAGGCGTGCGGCTCGGGGTAGTTCAGGCAGAGGACGTCGGCGGCACGGAACCAGTCGGCCACGTCGGTGTCGGGGACGAACCCGGTGAAGCGGGCGCGGTGGCCGTAGGTGGCGATCAGCCGCTCCTCGTAGTCGTCGCCCTGCGCGGCCAGCCGCGGGTGGGTGCCGCCGGCGACGACGACCTGCACGTCCTCCTGCGTCATGGTGGCCGCGGTGAGCACCGTCTCGAGGCCCTTGTACGGGGCCACGAAGCCGAAGCTCATCGCCACGAGGGCGTCACCGGTGACGCCGAGGCGCTCGCGGGCGCCCTCGCGGGAGCCGGGCTCCGGCACCTCGATCCCGTGCGGCACCACGACCGCGCCCGGCACCAGCCGCTCGAACGCCGGCTCGTGCACGATCGTGGTGCTGGCCAGGCGCGGCAGCGCCCGCTGGACGCCGGCGATCGCGGCCCGCGCGGCCACGGGCGGCACGCCGATCCGGTGCATCCGGGTGTACTCGGCGGTGACCTTCGCGGGGTCGACGACCTGGTGCATCGTCAGGGTCAGCGGGGCCCCGGCCCGGCGGTGGTGCGCGAGCGCCGCGACGGTCACGGGCAGCCCGGAGGCGCCGTGGTAGAGGAACAGCTCGAACTGGAGGTGCACCTGCGCGGCACCCGTGGCGCGGGCCGCGGCCAGGGCGTCGCGGACGGCGGCGGGCCGGCCGCTGGTGAAGGCCCGGCGCACCTCCACGGGGCCGTCGTGGCCCACCGCGGGCTCGCCCTCGAGCACGGGCGCGACCACGCACACCGCCAGGCCGGCGTCCGCGAGGGCGTGGGCGAGGTTGGCGGTGTAGGAGGCGACACCGGAGTCGCCGTCGTGCCGCGAGCCGAGCCGCGGGTAGAGGCTGACGATCGCCACGTCGGGCGTGGTGCCGGCGGTGCCGGTGCCGGTGGTGCGGGGGGACGCGGGGTGCTCAGGCACGGGAGGCCTCCTGGGCGAGGGGATCGGGGGTGCGCGGGTCGTGGGCGTAGGTGTCGGGCGCGTAGGCCGCGCGCGTGCCGGCGGTCGGGTGCGGCAGCGGCTCGGGGAACCGCACGCCCCCGGCCCCGTCCGTGCCGAGCCCCGCGTCGATCACGGGCATCTCGCCGGTCGCGGGCGAGCCGGCGCCGGCGGGCAGCGACTCCACGAGGGCCTTGGCAGGCATCCGCACGGGGACGACGCGGTGGTGCAGCCAGAGGCGGCCCAGGGAGGCCGCCATGCGCACCGAGTCCGACAGGGCGTCGACGCGGGAGCCGTCGCGGTCGATCCACACCGTCGGCATCTCGGCCACGGTGAGGTCGAGCGCCCGGGCGGTGACCAGGAGGTCGACGTCGAAGACGAAGTCGCGGCTGGAGACCAGCGGCATGATCCGCTCGGCGGCGGTGCGGGTGAGCACCTTGGCCCCGCACTGGGTGTCGAAGAACGGCAGCCCGAACAGGCGACGCACCGCGGCCTGGAACCCGACGCTGGTCACCTTGCGCTTGAGCGAGCGCGGCCGCGGCAGCACGGACGCGGGGTGGAAGCGGGAGGCGATGGCGATGTCGGCCGCGGTCTCGTCCAGGGTCCGGGCGAGCAGCGCGATCTCCTCGGGCGGGGTGGAGCAGTCGGCGTCGACGAAGGCCACCTGGTCGGCCGTGCTGGCGCGCATGGCCTCGGCGAGCACGCCGCCCTTGCCGAGCCGCGGGTACTCGGTGAAGCGGATGCGGGGGTCGTGGACCGCCGCCGCGGCGACGATGTCGCGGGTCCCGTCGGTGCAGTCGTCGAGGGCGACGGTGATGACGAGGTCGGGGTCGGACAGCTCGGTGTACGCGTGCAGCGTCTGTCCGATGCGGTGCTGCTCGTTGTGCGCGGGGATGACGATCTCGATCGACACGGGATGCTCCTGGTGCTCCTCTACGTCACGACGACCGCGCCCGACCGGGTGGTGGGGCACGCGACGTCGCGTTCGGGTGGGAACGCCGGCGCCACCCGGCGTCGTCGTCGACGTCACGGGTGGAAGGGCTCGGGCTGCCTCGTGGTGTGCGTCGCAGCGCCCTCCGATACCCGGGAGGGGGCTGCGGGACCGGGGGGACCCGGTCGTGTCAGGGAACTGCGTTCGAGGTGGCGAGGTCGTGCGGGCGGTGCTGCTCCGTCGTCCTTCGGCGGCGGGCCCGGGCTGCGCTGGCGTCCTCACCGTGTCGAGCCACGAGGGGGCTGTGCAAGCGCGGATCGCTGTGACGCACGGCTCCGGACCGCCCGGGTGAGGCCCGTCCCGGCCGTTCCACGCGGAGGATCGACGCGGGACCCGGACCGTTACGTGACGAAGGACGCTTCTCGTTCCGTCCCCGGAATCGGGTAAACATGAGAATCGGCCTGGATTTCGGTGGTGCTCCTCTCAGTCTAGGCCGCCGTCCCGGACGTCTCGCACCACCCCGAGGACGACCGCGAGGCCCCTGCAGGGCCCGCCACGGCTCCGTCGGGCCGTCGGTTCAGGCCCGCACGACGGCTCCCGATGCTCCGCACAGGGGCAGGCGACGCGACCCGGACCCCGCCCGGAGGGGCGGGTGGTCGCGACCCGCCACGGCTGCGACGATGCGGGCGTGACACCCCCTGCTCCGACCCCCTCCGAGGAGCCCGGCCCCGGGCCCGCCGCCGACGACCGGCCGACCCCGCTGGGGTGGCCCGCCCGTGCCGAGGACGCCGTCGACGCGGTGCTCGGCAGGGCGCTGCGCGGGCGCGGCTGGACCGAGCGGGTGCTGCCCGCGCCGGGCTACGGCCTGGAGGGCGCGTGGGTACGGGTGTTCGCCCGAGTGCTGCTCGCGCCCCCGCCGGAGGAGGGCGACCGCGAGCCCGCCCGCTCCGCCGAGGAGCCCGCGCCCCGGGGCTGGCGCCGCTTCACCGTGCAGTCCGTCTCCGACACCGAGGTCACGGTGGACGTCGGCGGGCGCACCGTGCTGCTGCGCACGAACCGCGAGGGCTACGTGGACGCGCGCCTCGACGTGCCGCTGCCGCCCGGGCCCACCGAGGTCTCCTTCTCGGTGCCCGGCCGGCCCCCGGTCTCGGCCACGCTGCACGTGGTCGCCGCCGACGCCCGTCTCGGCCTCGTCTCCGACCTCGACGACACGGTGATCGTCACGGTGCTCCCCCGCCGGCTCCAGGCGCTGCGCAACGCGTTCCTCTCCCGCGAGGACTCCCGCCGGCCCGTGCCGGGGATGTCCCGGCTCTACGAGGAGGTGCTCGGCGAGGAGACCGGCACCGGCGAGGCGTTCTGCGTCTACCTCTCCACCGGCGCCTGGAACGTGGCGCCGGCGATCGAGCGGTTCCTGCGGCGGCACGGCTACCCCGCGGGCCCGATGCTGCTCACCGACTGGGGGCCGACGGCCGGGCGCTGGTTCCGCAGCGGGGTGGCCCACAAGCGCGGCGAGCTGCGACGCCTGCTGAGCGACCTGCCCCACCTCACCTGGCTGCTGGTCGGCGACGACGGCCAGCACGACCCGGAGACCTACGCCGACCTCGCCGTCGAGCACCCCGACCGGGTCGCGGGCGTGCTGCTGCGCGACCTGCCGGCCACGGAGGCCGCGACCCGCTCCCTCCCGGGCCACGTGCACGCCCGGCGTCGGGCGACGGCCGCGGCGCGGGCGGTCGGCGTCCCCGTCGTCCACGGCGCGGACGGGGACGTGCTGCGGCGCCGGCTGCCCGAGCTGCCGCGGCTGCGGCGCCTGCGGGGCGGGCGGGCCTAGCCGCTCCTCGGCACCGGCGCACCGGGGAGCGCTGGTTCCGGCGCTGGTCTCGCGCTAGTTCCAGGACCGGCGCCAGCCGGAGGTGCGCCCGACGCCGGCGAGCTCGCCCAGCGTGGCGGTGAGGTGGTGCAGGTGCCGCACGACGGGGTCGTCGTCGCGGTCGGCGTGCGGGCCGGCGAACAGCACCAGCCCGCCGCGGCTCAGCGGCTCCTCGGCCTGCGGCGCCCGCTGCCCCACGCCGGCAGCCGTGAGGGCGCGCAGGCCCTGCGCGATCGCCTCGGCGGCGGCCGCGGTGGCGGAGGGGTGGGCCGGGGGCCGCGCCTGGAGGCTGAGGGCCAGCGCCCGGCACTGGCTGGTGGCGGCGGCGTACAGACCGAGGCGGCGGCGGGTGCCGCGGCTGCTGGCGCCGATCGGCAGGGTGCGCACCAGGGGCCGGGCCACGAGCGCCACCCGGCGCGCCTTGTCGTCGACCGCGCGGGCCAGCGCGTCGAGGTCGACCCGCCCCCCGCCGTCCGCGCCGGAGCCCCCACCGGCGCCCGTGCTCGTGCCCGACGACGGCCGCTCCCGTCGGCGCGGGCGCTCCGGCTCGAGGGCGCGCGTGTAGGTGGCGACGCCGTCGAGCAGGGTGGCCATGGCCTCGTACAGCTCGTCGCGGGCGGCACGCACCGTGTCGCGGGTGGAGAGGGGCGCGATGACGAGCGCGACGACGGCGCCGGTCAGCGCCCCCACGAGGGTCTCGCCCAGGCGCAGCGCGAGCAGGTCGTCGCTGAAGGAGCCGAGCACCGTGTAGAGCTCGCCGAGCACGAGGGTGATGAAGAACGCGGTAGCGGCCTGAGAGACCTTCACGAAGTACATCGCCAGGAAGATGCTCACCAGGATCACGGTGAGCACCAGCGGCGTGCTGCCGGCGGTGGCGTGGGCGAGCACGATGGCGACGGCGATGCCGAGCAGCGTGCCGACGACGCGGCCCAGGCCCTTGACGAAGGTCTCGGTGCGGCTGCCGGTGCCGGTGACCGTGATGAACGTGGCGACGACGGCCCAGTAGTACCGCGTCGGCGAGAGCAGGGAGCCCAGCAGCAGCGCCAGCACCCCGGCCAGCACCATCTGCACCGCCTGCCGGGTGGTCATGGAGACCCGGGTCAGCGGGTTGAGCCGGCTGCCCCGCACCTGCACGTCGCGGGCGACGGCAGGGCTGCCGGGCAGGCCGCCGAAGACGAGGCTGGTGGCGGCCTCGAACTCGACCTCGCCGGGGTCGACCTCGGGCGGCTCGTCGGCCGCGTGGTCGAAGCGCAGCAGCTCGCGCAGGCCGTGGGCCAGGTGCCGGGCCTGCCAGCCGCCGGTCAGGCCGGGCGACCCGTCGATCTCGGCGGCGCGGCGCACCAGCCGGTCCGCGGCCACCTCGGCCGCCCGGTCCCGGCGGGCGGCGAGGTGGTCCAGCGCGCGGCGGGCCTCGTCGACCAGCGCGACGTCGACCCGCAGCCGCTCCTGCCCGCGCACGCCCTCGGCCCGCAGCCGGGCCAGCTCCTCGGCGGCGGACGCGCAGCGCTCGGCGGCCTGCTGGGCTTCCAGCGTGCGCCGGCGCAGCGCGGCGGCCGACCAGCCCTCGGGCACGGCCCGCGGCTCCTGCGACCACGCCTCCACGAGCAGGGCGGACTCCCCCAGTGCCGCGACCCGGGCGCCGAGGGCTCGTTCGGCGCGGGTCGCTCGGCCGGGGCTGTCGGGCGGCACCTCGAGCAGGTCCGCGGCCTCGCGGGCCACGGCGCGTCCGCCCGCGAAGAAGGCGCCGAGCGTCGCGTGCAGCACCCGCCGCGGGTCGGCGTGCAGCAGCGTCGAGGTCACCGTGGCCACCCACGCGGCGCTGACGACGGCGGCCAGCAGCAGCGCCGGCAGCTGGGGCGGGGAGACCTGGAGGAAGGTGCCCGCGAAGAAGCCCATCCAGCCGAGGAAGCCGTAGAAGAACCAGGGTCCGCCGAAGCGGCGCACCCACACGGCGAGGAACAGGACGACGGCGAAGCCGAGGCCCTGGGTGAGCCGGTCGCCCAGCACGCTGGCCAGGCCGACGCCGAGGCCGGCCGCGACCGGGAACCACGCCGCCGTCCGCCAGGCGTACCCGCGGCTGCTCCCGAACAGGGCGTTGGAGCCGAGCATCGCGGTGATCGCGCCCAGCATGACCGTGGCCAGGCCGGTGGCCGCGTCGTGGCCGAGCAGGCCGGAGACGCCCATCTGGAGCGGGATCGACCCACCCACGCAGACGGCGGCCGAGAGCCCCTGCCGCAGCCGGCCCGCGCCCGGGTCGCTCACCCGGGCGCGGTCGCGGGCCTCCAGCAGGAAGCGCCGCACCGCGTCCGGCAGCGCCTCGGCGAGACGGCGGGACAGGGTGGGCACGGGTCGATCCAACCACCGTCGATCACCCCACCGGGGCGGGCGGGGCTCAGGCGCCGAGGCTCTCCTGCGCCTCGAGGCCCCGGTCGTCGTCGACGCACGTCCGCTCGAGCTCGTGGACGAGGCGGACCCGGTCGGCGCGGAAGCGGTCGAAGACCGTCTGCACCGGCTGGTCCTCGGCGTCGTAGTAGGTGATGTCGCGGTTGATCAGCGCCGTGCCGGGCTGCACCCTCAGCAGCCGGGCGGTGCGGTCGTCGGCCACGTCCGCACCGATGCTCACGATGCCCCGGCCCACGGTGACGTGGAAGAAGCCGGAGAGCACGTCGACCATCCGCACCGGCTCGGTCACCCACACGGCGGGGTCGATCGAGTAGGAGGTGCGGAAGTAGGCGGTGCGCATGCCGAGGAGGTCGCCGTCGGCCGACCAGGTGTTCTCGACCATGCGGACCACCTCGTCGTCGGTCTGGAGCCGCTCGCGCAGCAGCGGCGACGTCGCGACCCGACCCTGCTCGGTGATCTGGAGCTCGATCTCGCCGGCGTCGTCCTGGAAGTCGGTGAGCGCCAGCTCGGTCCAGCCGCGGTTGAGCCAGGTGCCGACCCGCGGACGGCGCTCGACCATGCCGGAGGCGGCGAGCTGGCCGAGGGCGGAGCGCACGGCGGCGCGCGAGGAGCCGAAGACGCGCATCAGGTCCTCCTCCGCGAGCGGGCGGTCGGGCGAGATGACGCCGTCGCGGATCGAGGCGTTGAGCAGGTCGAGCACGCGGCGGGCGGAGGGCTGGCGACCGCGGGCGGAGCCGCCGGTGGCACGAGGGTGTCCGGGCACGGGGGGAGGTTCCTCTCAGGGCGGAGACGAGGGACACACCGGCACGGCGACACTGACGTGGACGGGCACGAAAAGTATGTGACAGCGAGGACAACGCCGCAGCCCCGAATCGGCGTGATCCGTGAGGCACCCCCCCTGACCTGCACGGATGCGTCGATCTTGATGGCGGGTAGATGCGCAAAGGCCGTTTAACCGCTGCGGTACCCGCGGCGAAATCTGGGCTGCGCACAGTTGCGTCTCGGTCGCCGCTCCAGCGTCGGGACGGCCGCCGCACCGCTCCCCGCTCCATCCCCCGCTCGCTCCCCACCACTCACCAGGAGGACGCCGTGAGCACCACCGACCACGTCGTGGAGGCCGCCCCGGCGGACCCCGACGCCGGGGCCACCGACGCCGGCACCGACGCCGGCACCGACGCCGAGAGCACCGCACCCCGGCGGCGCTCGGCGCCGTCGCTGCGCTGGCTCGTCCGGCCCGTGGCCACCGCCGTGGGCAACATGCTGGCGTTCGTCGTCATCTCCTTCCTGCTCGTGCAGCTGATCCCCGGCGACCCGGTGGTCACCGCCACCGGCGGCCGCCTCCAGGGCGACGCGCTGGAGGCCGCCCGCGCCTCCTACGGGCTCGACGGCTCGGTGTGGGACCAGTTCCTCACCTACCTGGGCCAGCTCGCCCACCTCGACCTCGGCGAGTCCATCGCCAGCGGCCGGCCGGTGATCGAGGACTTCGCCACCCGCATCCCCGCCACGCTCGAGCTCATCACCACCGGCCTCTTCTTCGCCTGCATCGTCACCGTGCTGCTCTCCCACTTCGTGGTGACCCACCCGGGCAACCCCGTCAGCCGCGTGCTGAGCGCCTACGCCCGCTCCGCCGGCGCGCTGCCCGAGTACGTGCTCGGCATCGCCTTCCTCTTCGTCTTCTACGCGGTGCTCGGCTGGGCCCCCGCGCCCTCGGGCCGGCTGGACCCGCTGCTCATCGCCCCCGACGACGTCACCGGCTTCCCGGTGCTGGACGCCCTGATCGCCGGCGACACCGCCGCCGCCTCGTCCTACGTCTCCCACCTGGTGCTGCCGGTGATCGTCATGGTGGTCGCCCACACGCCGATCCTGATGAAGTCGCTGGTGCTCGGCCTCCAGGGCGCGATCGACGACCCCTCGACGCGGTTCCGCATCGCCGCCGGCGCACCCCGCCGCGTCGTCCTGCTCAGCATCTACCGCCGGGCGCTGCCCCAGGCCGTGGCGATGCTCGGCATGATGTTCGGCCTCTTCCTGGGCGGCGCCGTCGTCCTCGAGGCGCTCTTCGGCCTCGGCGGCCTCGGCCAGTACGCCGTGGACGCGGTGAACAACTCCGACATCTTCGCGCTGCGCTCGTTCCTGCTGGTCGCCGCCGCCCTGTGCCTGGCGATCTACCTGGTCGTCGAGATCGTCATCGCCCTGCTCGACCCGCGCCGCCGCACCGGAAAGGCCGCCTGAGATGACCGCCACCGCACCCACGCCCGACAGCGCCGCCACCGCCCCCGAGGCCGCCCTCGGCACCGGCTCCCCCGCCGGCGCCCGCAAGGCGCCCCGCGCCTCGGCCACGAAGCCCCGCCACCGGCGGGTGGGCTTCTGGCTGCGGCTGCTGCCCTTCGCGATCCTGGTCGTGCTCGCCGTGCTCGGCCCGTGGCTCGCGCCGATGGACCCCGAGCGGGTCGTCGGCCCCAGCTCCAGCGCCCCCGACGGGGAGTTCTGGTTCGGCACCGACGCCAACGGCATGGACGTGCTCTCCCGCGTGCTGGCCGCGTTCCGGCTCGACGTCACCATCGCCATCGCGGTCACCGCCCTGACCACCGTCCTGGCGATCGCTATCGGCCTCGTGGCCGGCATGTACGACTCCCACCGGGGGCCGCTCGGCTGGGCGGCCCGCCTGCTCGGCCGGCTCATCGACCTGGTGCAGGCGATCCCGGTGATGATCGCCGGGCTGGTCGTGGTCTCGTTCTTCGGCCGCAACTCGCTGGTGATCTCGCTGGCCCTGGCCGTCGTCCTGGTGCCGTTCTCGGCCCGCCTCATGCGCACCGAGGTCGGCGTGGTCAAGCACGCCGGCTACCTCGACGCCGGGCGTCTCTCCGGCGAGTCCGAGCTGCGCATCCTGGTGCGCCGGGTGCTGCCGAACTCGCTGCTGCCGGTCATCGAGAACACCTCGGCGATCTTCGGCATGGCGATCATCTTCTGCGCCGCCCTCGGCTTCCTCGGCGTCGGCGTGCCGGTGCCCACCGCCGAGTGGGGCTCGATGCTCGCCACCGGCGCCCCCGACGCCGCCGTCGGCCGCTGGTGGGGCGTCCTCTTCCCCTCGCTCGCCCTCGGCTACGCCGTCTGGTCGGCCTCCACGCTCATCTCCGCCTTCGACCGCGACAAGGGCTGACGCCCCGGCCGCCTCTCTCCGCCCCGTCTCACCACCCAGCTCCCGGCTCCCACCAGGGACGTCGGCCGGGCCGGTGCGCCCTGCGCTCGGGCGCACCACCCACCAGCACCACCCACCAGCACCACCACCCGCACCACCGGCAACGGCGCCGTCCTCTCTCTCGGAAACCGCCCACACGCACCCTCCGCGTGCCACGGAAACGAACGGAGCTCCCCTGCTCATGAAGAACCGCACCAGGACTCGCCTCGGAGTCCTCCTCGCCGCCGGGTCGCTCCTGGCCCTGGCCGCCTGCTCCGGCGGCAGCTCGGGGTCGGACAGCGCCGCCTCCGACTCCGACACCCTCGTCATCGCGACGGCGTCGCAGCCCGCCGGTTTTGCCTACGAGATCTCCCCGACCGGCTACGAGACCGCCGAGTTCTTCGAGAACACCGGCGCCACCCTCATCCGCAACCCGTACGTGGACAACGAGGACGGCACCGCCCAGCAGCAGGACTACTACAACTTCGAGCCGATGCTCGCGGAGAGCTACGACGTCAGCAAGGACGGGCTCACCTACACGTTCCACCTCGACCCCGACGCGGTCAGCGTGAACGGCAACACCCTCACCTCGGAGGACGTCGTCTTCACGATGCAGCGCCGGTTCAAGACCGACACCAGCATCAACGCCTTCATCTCCGCGCCGATGTTCACCGACCCCGACACCCAGGTGAAGGCCATCGACGACGAGACCGTCGCGTTCACCGTGGAGAAGAAGTCCTACGGCTTCACGCTGCTCTCGCTGCTGGCGAACATCCCCTACACGATCTACGACAGCACCGAGCTGAAGAAGCACGTCACCGACGACGACCCGTACGCCGTCGAGTGGTCCAACACCCACCCCAACTTCGGCTTCGGCGCCTACAGCGTCGCCGACTACACCCCCGGTGAGCAGATCGTCTACGAGGCCAACGAGGACTTCGTCCTGGGCGCCCCGAGCGTGAAGCGCATCGTGCAGCGGGTCGTCTCCGACGCCGGCCAGCGCGCCAACCTGCTCGCCTCCGGCGACGTCGACATCGCCACCCAGCTGCGCCCGGCCGACCAGGTCGACCTCGCCGACAGCGACGAGGCCAACATCTACACGGTCGACTCCAACGCGTTCGTGTACATGCCGCTGACCACCACCATGGAGCCCTTCGACGACGTCACCGTGCGTCAGGCGCTCACCCACGCGATCCCCTACGACGACATCATCAACGACGTCTACCGCGGTCGCGCCTCGGAGCTCTCCGGCATCCTCGGCTCCAGCGCCCCGGGCTACTCCGACGAGGGCCTCTCGCCCTACACCTACGACCCCGAGCTCGCGAAGTCGATGCTCGAGGACGCCGGCTACACCGACCCGGTCGAGTTCACGCTGACGGTCAACAACTCCTACCCCGACCTGGAGGAGGTCGCGACCCAGATCCAGACCGCGGCCGCCGACGCCGGCTTCGACGTCACCATCGACGAGGTCAACTACGCCACCTTCCAGGAGGGCCTGTCGGCCAAGACCTTCCAGGCCTCCATGGGTCGCGACTACGCGATCGTCCAGTCCCCGCCGTACGTCCTCGGCCTCTTCTACACCGCCGGCTCGCCGATCAACTGGCCGAACTGGGAGGACCAGGACTTCTACGACGCCCTCGACGCCGGCAACAACGGCGGCGACCCGCTCTCCGACGCGTCCGGCGAGTACTGGAACGAGGCCGAGCAGATCATGCGCGACCAGGTGCCGACCATCTGGATGAACTACGTCCAGCCGCTCAACGCCTTCGCCACGGACGTCGACGGCTACGCGTTCCGCTCCGACAACGTCATCGACTACTCGAACCTGTCGGTCGGCTGACGCACGCCGCCTGATCCAGGCGTCTGATCACAGCCCGCGGGGCCGGTCCACCACCGGCCCCGCGGGCCCCACCCCCGGCGGGAGGACACCCATGCCGAGCACCACCACCTCGCACCCCGCGCAGGGCACCCAGCCCGTGCTGTCGGTGCGCAACCTCGACGTCCGCTACGGCGACGTCGCCGCCGTCACCGGCGCCGACCTCGACATCCACCCCGGCCAGCGCGTCGCCATCGTCGGCGAGTCCGGCTCCGGCAAGACCAGCCTGGGCAACGCCGTCGCCGGCTTCCAGCCCGCCGCCGCCACGATCACCGCCGACCGGCTCGAGCTCCAGGGCACCGCCCTGGACCGCTCGTCCGCGCAGCCCATCCCCACCCGGACGCCGGGGCTGTCGATGATCTTCCAGGACGCCATGCGCTCCCTGGACCCCGTCTGGACGGTCGGCAGCCAGCTGCTCGCCGTCCTCAAGCCCGGGCGCAGCCGCAAGGAGGCCCACCGGGCCGCCCTCGGCTGGCTCGACGAGGTCGGCATCACCGACCCCGAGCGCGTCATGGACGTCTACCCCCACCAGCTCTCCGGCGGCATGCGCCAGCGCGTGATGATGGCGATCGCGCTGGCCTCCAAGCCGTCCCTGCTGATCGCCGACGAGCCGACCTCCGCCCTCGACGCCAGCCTGGCGGTGACCGCGATGCGGCTCATCGTCTCCATGGCCGAGCGGGAGGACGCCGCCGTCCTCGTGATCACCCACGACATCGAGCTGTGCCGGCACTTCGCCGACGTCGTCGTCGTGATGTACCACGGCGAGATCGTCGAGACGATCGCCGCGAGCGACCTCGACCGGGCCCAGCACCCCTACACCCGCGGGCTCGTCGCCTGCGTGCCCACGCTCGCCTCGGCGAAGCTGGAGGAGCTGCCCACCCTGGCCTCGGTCATGGGCACCGAGGGGGACGCGGCATGAGCGGCGTGCACCTCGCGGTCGAGGGCGCGGTCAAGCGCTACGGACGCGCCACCGCCCTGGCCGGCGTCGACCTCACCGTCCACCCCGGCGACCGGCTCGGGCTGGTCGGCGAGTCCGGCTCCGGCAAGTCCACCCTCGGCCGGCTCCTGCTCGGCCTGGAGCACCCGGAGGAGGGCAGCGTCCTCGTCGACGGCCGCGAGCTGCGCTCCGTGCTCTCCACCCGCTCCGGCCGGCTCGGCTACCGCCGCCGCGTGCAGCTCGTCGCGCAGGACACCAGCTCCACGTTCGACCCGCGGCACTCGGTGGGCGACTCGATCATGGTGCCGGCCCGCCTGCTCGGTGGGCACGACACCGCCGGCGCCCGCGCCGCGATGGAGCAGGTCGCGACCGAGCTCGAGATCCCCCTCGCGCTCCTCGACCGCCGCCCGGACCAGCTCTCCGGCGGCCAGCGCCAGCGCATGGCGATCGCCCGGGCGCTCGTCGTGCGGCCCGAGCTGGTCGTGGCCGACGAGGTCGTCTCCGCGCTCGACGTCTCCGTGCAGGGCACGGTGCTGAACCTGCTCAAGCGGTACTGCCGCGAGCACGGCGCCGGCCTCGTCTTCATCTCCCACGGCCTGCCCGCCACGGCGTTCATCACCGAGCGGCTCGTCGTGCTCTACCACGGCGTGGTCGCCGAGACCGGCCCCACGGACCAGGTGCTCGAGCACCCCCAGGACCCCTACACCCGCAGCCTCGTCGCCGCCTACGCGTTCTCCGACGCCGACGCGGTCTGAGTCCTTCCCGCTCATCCCCTCACGGCGGCACCCGCCGCCCACCAGCCACTCCCCTGAGCTTCACCCCACGAAAGGAAACGCAGCATCATGTTCCACCTCGGATGGTTCCTCGGCAACGGCTTCGGCATCCAGGCCTGGTCGCAGACCAACGGCGACGGCCCCTGGACCGGCACCAACATCACCGACTGGACGAAGCCCGACCTCTACCAGGACCTCGCCCGGGGCCTGGACCGCGCCGGCTTCGACTACATCCTCATCGAGGACACCGCGATGGTGGAGGACTCCTACCAGGGCTCCGCCGACACCTCCCTGCGCCGCGGCTTCATGGCGCCGAAGAACGACCCGATGCCGCTGGTGCCGCTGATGACCGCGGCGTCCAAGAACATCGGCATCATCCCGACGTTCTCGACCATCCAGTACCCGCCGTACCTGGCCGCCCGCCTCGGCGTCACGCTCGACCACCTCACCGAGGGTCGGGTCGGCATGAACGTCGTGACCTCGGTGACCGACCGCGTGGCCCAGAACTACGGCTACGAGGAGCACCTCGCCCACGACGAGCGCTACGAGATGGCGATGGAGTGGGTGGACGTCGTCCAGCAGCTCCAGGGCTCCTGGCTGCCCGGTGCCGTCGTGGCCGACGCCGACGGCGGCGTGTACGCCGACCACACCAAGGTCAAGCCGATCGACCACGTGGGCAAGTTCTTCCGCAGCCGCGGCCCGCTGAACACGATCCCCGGCCCGCAGGGCAAGGTGCCGATCTGCTCGGCCGGCTCCTCCGAGGCCGGCCGCACCCTGGCCGCCATGTACGACGACACGATGATCGCCCTGGCCAAGACGCCGGAGTCCGCCAAGGCCCTGCGTGAGGACATGCGGGCCCGCGTCGCCGCCAACGGCCGCAACCCCGACGACTTCAAGATCTTCTTCATCGTCTCCCCCACCATCGAGGACACCGACGAGCACGCCCTCGAGGCGGCGGCGAAGTACAAGGCGTACATGGCCTCCGACAAGGGCGTCGAGTACAACCTGTGGAACATGTCCTACACCTCCGGCGGCCGCATCGACTTCGGCGCGATCGACCCGGACACCAAGGTCGAGGACATCGACCTCTCGAAGCAGAACGGTGAGTACACCTCCATCGAGAAGCTCTTCGAGAACCAGGAGGGCCGCACCCTGCGCGAGGTCGTCGCCGACTCGTTCCAGATCAACGACCTCGGCTTCGTCGGCTCCCCCGACACCGTGGCCGCCAAGATGGGCGAGTTCATGGACGGCGTCGGTGGCGACGGCTTCCTCATGTACCTGCCGACCACCCGCCACAACATCGCGAAGGTGGCCGACGGCCTCGGCCCGGCCCTGCGCCGCCGCGGCCTGATCCGCGAGGAGTACACCGGCGGCTCCCTGCGGGACAACCTGCTGCAGTTCTGACGGCTCGCCCGTCACCGGCGCGGGGGGGGGCCCCCCCCCGGGGGGGGGGCCGCCCCCCCGGGGGGGGGGCGCCCCCGCCCCCCCCCCCCCGGGGCCCCCCCCCCCCCCCCCCCCGCGTCCGCCGTTCCTCCGCCTCTCCCCCTCCCGTTGCTCCCTCCCCCTCTCCCTTCCTGGAAGGCGCCCTCGTGGACCACACCCGGCTCGGCTCGACCGGCCTCCGCATCCCCCGCCTCGCCCTCGGCTGCATGAGCGTCGGCGACTCCTCCCGCGGCGGGCACCCGTGGGTGCTCGACGAGGACGCGGCGGCGCCGCTGTTCACCCAGGCGCTCGAGCTCGGCATGACGTTCTGGGACACCGCCAACAGCTACAACCTCGGCTCCTCGGAGGAGATCGTCGGCCGCGCGGTGCGCCGGTACACGCGGCGCGAGGACGTCGTCCTGGCGACCAAGCTGTGCCTGCCCGTGGGCGACGGCCCGGGCGGGTCCGGCCTGTCGCGGCGGGCCGTGATGGAGCAGGTGGACGCCTCGCTCACCCGGCTCGGCACCGACTACGTCGACCTCTACCAGATCCACCGCTTCGACCCCCTGACCCCGGTCGAGGAGACGATGGAGGCCCTCCACGACGTCGTGAAGGCCGGCAAGGTCCGCTACCTCGGCGCCTCCTCCATGTGGACCTGGCAGCTGGCCAAGCTCCAGACCGCCGCCCTGCTCGGCGGCTGGACCCCGTTCGTGACCATGCAGGACCAGTACTCCCTGCTCATGCGCGAGGAGGAACGGGAGATGTTCGGCTACCTCGCCGACACCGGCATGGGCTCGCTCCCCTGGTCGCCCCTGGCCCGCGGACGCGTCACCCGGCCCTGGGGCCAGCAGACCGCCCGCTCCTCCTCGGACCTGTTCGAGGGCGTCGTCGACCCGGCCTCCGACGAGGGCACCGTCAACGCCGTCGAGAAGGTGGCCGCCGAGCGGGGCGTGCCGATGGCGCAGGTCGCGCTCGCGTGGGTGCTGCGCAACCCCGTCGTGGACGCACCGATCGTGGGGGCCACCAAGCCCCACCACCTCACCGACGCGGTCGCCGCCCTCGACATCGACCTCTCCGACGACGAGGTCGCCCTGCTCGAGGCCTCCTACACCCCCCGCCTCCCCACCGGCTTCTGACGCCCGCCCCCGTCGTCGAGGCGCGAGGAGCCCCGGCGACCACCGGTCGTCGAGGTGCGAGGAGCGCCAGCGACGAGCCACGAGACGCCCGCACCCGACCATGGCGAGCGCCACCACCACGTGCACGGGTCTCGTGGCTCGGCCGTGGACGGCCTCTCACCTCGACCACCGAACGCCCCCCCCGGTCGTCGAGGTGCGAGGAGCCCCGACGACCACCGGTCGTCGAGGTGCGAGGAGCCCCGGCGACGAGCCACGAGACGCCCGCACCCGACCATGGCGAGCGCCACCACCACGTGCACGGGTCTCGTGGCTCGGCCGTGGACGGCCTCTCACCTCGACCACCGAACGCCCCCCCCCGGTCGTCGAGGTGCGAGGAGCCCCAGCGACGAGCCACGAGACGCCCGCACCGATCACCGCCCCGCTCCGCCGCGCCTGCGGGCAAGACCGGGCAGCAGGTCCGTGCGGCCGGCGATCAGTGCCTCACGCTTGGCTCGGCCCCACCCCTGCAGCCGCTTCTCGAAGGCGAATGCCTCGTCCACGCGGGCGAACTCCGCTGCCCAGGCGAGCTGGACAGGACGACGGCCACGCCTGCGGGTGTACGCACTGGCGAGACCCTGGTCGTGCTCCCAGAGACGACGGTCGAGGTCGATGGTGCTGCCGACGTAGTAGGAGCCGTCGGCGCAGCGGAGGATGTAGGTCCAGGCCATGGGCGGAGCCTTGCCCGTCCTCGACCCCGCACACGCCAGCAGCCGGTGCCTGTGGAGAACGGTGGAGGCCGGCGGTCAGGTGCGGGGGTCTCGTGGCTCGGCCGTGGACGGCCTCGCACCACGACCCCCGAACGCCCCCCCCGGTCGGGGGGGGGGGGGGGGGGGCGGGCGCCGCGCCCGCCCCCCCCCCCCCCCCCCCCCGGCCCCCCCCC